>JAHAAK010000048.1 GCA_018376905.1 Collinsella sp.
GGGCATGAAGTTTGTCGCGAGTTCCGCACGCAAAGGAAAGCACTTAATGTGCTTTCCGTCTTGCGCAGGACTGTAGAGCAGCAAACTTCATGCCCTCCGGTCCGCCCCGGGAGCCACCGCTAAGTTATCCCCCGGCATTCAGAAAATCTAAGTGCCAAAAAATAAGATTTTTTGACTCCGTGTTGTATAACCCGCCATTCGTGGGTACCATTCAACGCGTACGCAAACAAAAAGGGTTAATTCGCGTGGTATAACCGCGCGGCCCAAAAAGGAGGAGACAAGCATGTCGTCTTTGAAGCCGCTTGCAGATCGTGTTCTGGTCAAGCCCGAAGAGGCCGAGCAGAAGACCGCTTCTGGTCTGTACATCGCCAGCAACGCTCAGGAGAAGCCGCAGCGCGGCACCATCGTTGCCGTTGGCGCCGGCAAGGTCAACGACAAGGGTGAGCGCATCCCCATGGACGTCAAGGTCGGTGACGTTGTCATCTACGGTAAGTTCGGTGGCAACGAGGTCAAGGTCGACGGCGAGAAGTATCTGCTGATGCGCGCCGACGACATCTACGCCGTCGTCGAGGCCTAGTCTCGTCAGAATCTCTGATTCGTCTTTGAACGCGCCCGCCGCACAGGACTCGGAAGCGGCGACGCGAGTCACATTTCTTTTGGAGGATTACCTACCATGGCAAAGAACATTACGTTCAACACCGATGCCCGCGCTAAGCTTGCCAAGGGCGTCAACACTCTGGCCGACGCCGTTACCGTCACCATGGGCCCCAAGGGCCGCTACGTTGCGCTGCAGCGCACGTTCGGTGCTCCGACCATCACCAACGACGGCGTTTCTGTCGCCAAGGAGATCGAGCTCGAGGACAACATCGAGAACATGGGCGCTCAGCTGGTGAAGGAGGTTGCCACCAAGACCAACGACACCGTGGGTGACGGCACCACCACCGCAACCCTGCTCGCTCAGGCCATCGTCAACGACGGTCTGCGCAACGTCGCCGCTGGCGCCAACCCGCTGGCCATCCGTCGCGGCATCGACAAGGCCGTCAACGCCGCCGTCGCCGAGATGAAGAAGCAGGCCAAGCCGGTCGAGACCAAGGAGCAGATCGCTTCCGTCGGTACCATCTCCGCCGGTGACCCCGAGGTCGGCGAGAAGATCGCCGAGGCCATGGAGGTCGTGGGCAAGGACGGCGTCATCACCGTCGAGGATTCCCAGACGTTCGACATCACCATCGACACCGTCGAGGGCATGCAGTTCGACAAGGGCTATGTCTCCGCTTACTTCGTCACGGATAACGACCGCATGGAGGCCGTGATGAAGGATCCGTACATCCTCATCACCGACCAGAAGATTTCCAGCGTTCAGGACATCATGCCCGTTCTCGAGGCTGTCCAGCGCGCTGGCCGTGGCCTGCTCATCATCGCTGAGGACATCGACGGCGAGGCTCTGCCTACCCTGGTCCTCAACAAGATCCGTGGCGCCCTCAACGTCTGCGCCGTTAAGGCCCCGGGCTACGGTGATCGCCGCAAGCGCATCCTCGAGGACATCGCCGTCCTCACCGGTGGCCAGGCTGCCCTGGACGAGCTGGGCGTGAAGGTCGCTGACATCACCGCCGATATGCTCGGTACCGCTAAGTCCGTCACCATCTCCAAGGACAACACCGTCGTCGTCGGCGGCGCTGGCTCCAAGGAGGCCATCGACGCTCGTATCGCTCAGATCAAGGGTGAGATGGAGAACACCACCTCTGACTTCGACCGTGAGAAGCTCCAGGAGCGCCTGGCCAAGCTCTCCGGTGGCGTTGCCGTCATCAAGGTCGGCGCTGCTACCGAGTCCGAGCTCAAGGAGATCAAGCATCGCGTCGAGGACGCCCTGCAGGCTACCCGCGCTGCTGTCGAGGAGGGCATTGTCGCCGGCGGCGGCGTCGCCTTCATGGACGCCGTGCCCGCGCTCGACGCTGTCGAGATTGATGATCCCGAGGAGAAGATCGGCGTCGACATCGTCAAGAAGGCTCTGACCGCTCCGGTCGCCACCATCGCCAAGAACGCTGGCTTTGAGGGCGCTGTCGTGGTCGACAAGGTTGCCGAGCTGCCCGCTGGCCAGGGTCTCAACTCTGCCAACGGCGAGTGGGGCGACATGATCGAGATGGGAGTCCTTGACCCCGTCAAGGTCAGCCGCGTCACCCTGCAGAACGCTGCTTCCGTCGCGAGCCTGATTCTCATCACCGAGGCCACCGTCTCCGATGTGCCCAAGAACACTCAGCTTGAGGACGCTATCGCTGCTGCCACCGCTGGTCAGCAGGGCGGCGGTATGTACTAAGGCCGACAAGGTCTAGAACTCCCACCGGGAATCCGGGGGCGGGACGGAGGCTTCTCTCCGGAACGTCCTCGGACATGCAAAGAGGCTCCGCATCGCGCTTCGCGCTGCGGAGCCTCTTTGCGTCCTGCGGAGAGTTCCGGAGAGAAGCCTCCGTCCCGCCCCCGGATCCCCTGCGTTTACGGCCTTGAGGTCGGCTCGCGGAGAAAGTCGTGGTTGATGGGAGTGCGTGTCCCTTTCGCTGTTTCGCGGCTTTGCCGCGAAAGGCGCGTTACTTTGGGATGGGTGGGGAACGTGGTTGTTGCGGCAACTGATCCCCGCCACAAATTACCCTCGGCATACTTGCACCTTTCCTTCCTCGTGCTACACTTTTCCTTGCTGTTTCAGGGCGGGGTGGAATTCCCCACTGGCGGTAAATCGGGCGGTGCCAAAGGGGTGCCGTGGCGCAGGCGAGGCGTCTGCGACCGAGCCGATGAGTCCGCGACCCGTGTGTGCGTTGGTTCGCATGCCGGCTGAACTGGTGAGATCCCAGTACCAACGGTTAGAGTCCGGATGAAAGAGGCAGGTGATCTTATGTCTGAACAGTCACAGCATATCCATTTTGAGAACACGAATAGGTGGAGCACCAAACAGCTCGTTACCATGGCGTTGATGTGCGCCTTGGGCGCCTTGTTTATGTACGTGCAGCTGCCCATCCTTCCTTCGGCGCCGTTTTTGACGTATGACCCGTCGCTGGTGCCGGCGATGGTGTGTGGATTTGCGTATGGCCCTGGTGCCGGCACCGCTGTTGCCGCTATGGCGATTGTTATCCATGCGCTTACCACGGGCGACTGGGTCGGTGCGCTTATGAACCTGGTTGCCACGCTGGGCTACATTCTGCCCGCGGCTATCGTCTATCAGAAGATGCATACCTATAAGGGTGCCGTGATTGGCCTGGTGCTCGGCGTTATTGCCGCTACGGCGTTGTCTATGGTCGCAAATCTTACCATTGGCGTATGGTTCTGGTATGGCTCGGTCGATGTGATCGCCCCGCTTATGATTCCTGCCGTGCTGCCGTTCAACCTTATCAAGACCGTGCTTAACTCGGTATTGACGCTTGCGGTGTACAAGGCGGTCTCCAACCTCATCACGCCCAAGAAGGACCAGGTCAAAGGCCGCGCATGATTGAGTGTCGGGGCGTTTCCTTTAGCTATGACGGTGTCGTGCCGGCGCTCGACGGCGTCGATCTAAACATCGAGGACGGCGAGTTTTTCTGCATCCTCGGTGGTAATGGGTCGGGCAAGTCGACGTTTGCCAAGCATCTGAATGCACTGTTGCAGCCCGATGCGGGCACGGTGCGTATCAACGGTATGGATGCGTCCGACCTCGAGCTGGTCTATGACATTCGTTCGACCGCGGGCATGGTATTCCAGAATCCCGATGATCAGCTGGTGGCAACGCTTGTCGAAGATGACGTTGCGTTCGGTCCCGAAAACCTTGGCGTGCCATCGGCGCAAATTGCGCAGCGCGTACGCGAGGCGCTGAAGGGCGTGGGCCTGGTGGGCTTTGAGCGCCACGAGACCCATGCGCTTTCGGGTGGTCAAAAGCAACGCGTGGCGCTTGCCGGCGTGCTCGCCATGGAGCCGCGCGTTCTCATTTTGGATGAGGCCTCCTCGATGCTCGATCCGCGCGGACGCAAGGGTCTTATGAAAGCGTGCCGCGCACTTCACGATCGCGGCATGACTATCGTGATGATTACGCACTTTATGGAGGAGGCCGCCGAGGCCGATCGTGTCGCGGTGTTTCGGGCGGGGCACGTTGCCATGCTCGGTACGCCCGAGGAAATCTTGACGCGGGCGGATGAGCTTGCGCAGCTCAACCTGGATATGCCGGAGTCGTGTCGTCTGGGCAGGTCACTTCGTGCGAAGGGCGTGCCCGTTTGCGCGCAGGTGCGTGAGGCGGATATGGTCGCCGAGATTGCGCAGGCTTATGCCGAGCGAAGTAGGGCAGGCATCGCGGGGCAGTCTTCCGTATCCCAGTCGGAAATCGCTGACGGCACTGTTCCGGTAGACAACGAGGGCAACGCGTCGGAGCCCGTCATCGAGCTATCCCATGTTTCGTACAGTTATTCGCTCAGTCCGCGCGAGCGCCGCCGCTGGCATAAGCGCTCGGCCACTGCGGGCAAATCGAGCAAACAGGCTCTCTGGGGAAACGACCCCAGCAGCCCGTGGGCGCTGCGCGGTGTATCGCTGACGGTGCGTCGCGGCGAGTTCCTGGGCTTGGCAGGTCATACCGGTTCGGGTAAGTCGACGCTGGTCCAGCATCTCAACGGTTTGATTCGCCCCCAGGAGGGATCCGTTCGCGCGCTGGGGCTCGATCTGTCAAACAAGAAAGACGCCGCTGCGGTTAAGGCCAAGGTCGGCGTGGTGTTTCAATACCCTGAGCGTCAGCTGTTTGCCGAAACCGTGGCGCAGGACGTGGCGTTTGGTCCGCATAACCTTGGCTTGCCGCAAGATGAAGTCGACCGTCGTGTCGAGTCATCGCTCTCACGCGTGGGCCTCGACCTTTCCACGGTCGGCGACAAGAGTCCCTTTGAGCTTTCGGGCGGTCAGCAACGGCGTGTGGCATTCGCCGGCGTACTCGCCATGGAGCCCGAAGTCCTGGTACTCGATGAGCCCATGGCTGGGCTCGATCCGGCTGCTCGCAGGGATTTCCTAGGGCTCATCGATCGACTCCATCGCGAGGGCCTGGCCGTTGTCATGGTTTCGCACAGCATGGATGACCTGGCAAATTGTTGTGACCGTATCGTTGTGATGAACGAGGGCGCGGTGTTTGCCGAGGGAACGCCCTCTCAGGTTTTTGCGCACGCGAACGAGCTTAAATCAATCGGCTTGGGTGTTCCCGCTGCCCAGCGCATGGCGCTGGCGCTTGCGAAGGCAGGCGTGCCGCTGCGCTTTGACGGCCTCTATACGGTTGAGTCGCTGACAGACGAGTTGGCGGACCTGCTAATCGGTCGCTCGGGCGGTCCTTCTAACGTCGCGGACATTGCTAAATCCAAGACGGTCGCGCGAGAGGAGGGCTGCTAATGGAGGCGTTTTCGTTTGGCAGCTACTATCCGAGCGATAGCGCGATCCATCGCCTGGATCCGCGCACCAAGCTGCTCCTGGGCTTTGTATTTTTGATCACGACGCTCACAGTCAGCAGCTTCCGCGGACTGGTCCCGGTCGCAATCTTCGTTGTCCTGATCTATGCCGTGTCCCGGGTGCCGCTTCGCCGTGTCCTGTCATCGATGGCGCCGCTGCTGGCGATCGTCGTGGTGGTCGCGGTGCTCAACCTGTTTTCCGACCAGAGCGGGCGCATTCTGTGGCAGCTCGGCTTTTTGCAGATAAGCGAGGGCTCGCTACATTCCGCCGCCTTTATGGCGTGCCGCCTGACCTTGATGATGGCCGGTATGAGCGCTATCACGCTCACCACACCCACGCTCGACCTCACCGCGGGCTTTGAGCGTCTGCTCGCACCGTTTGCGCGCGTGGGGCTCCCTGCGCACGAGCTCGGCATGATCATGGGTATCGCGCTGCGCTTTATGCCGCAGTTTGCCACCGAGATGAAGCAGACGGCCGATGCGCAGGCGAGCCGCGGTGCGCGCGTGACGGGAGGCCCGCTCGGCGGCGTGCGTATGCTCGGCAGTGTGGCGATTCCGCTGTTCACGGGCGTGTTCCGTCATGCTGAAACGCTGTCTGCCGCCATGGATGCCCGTTGCTATCATGGCGAGCAGGGCCGCACACGTCTGCATGCGCTTGCATTTGGCCGCGGCGACGCGTTGGCGGCGGTGGTGACGGCGTTGCTGCTCATCTGCGTCATCGTCATCAATCTTCAACTTGTTTAGGCGCGATTCGAGCGCAGGAAAGGGGTCCCTATGACCGACAACGACCGCACGGCGCAGCTCGAGCGCGCCTGTTCGTATCTTAGGCGTATTCCGGCGTGGTATCTCGGCACGATCGACGTGACGGACGGACGTCAGCCGCGCGTGAGGCCGTTCTCGTTTGCCATGGTCGATGATGGCAAGCTGTGGTTTTGCACCTCGCGCGATAAGGACGTGTGGGCGGAGTTGAGCGCGAATCCCAAGTTTGAGCTCTCGGGCTGGAAGCCGGGGGAGTGCTGGATCGTGTTAACTGGCGAGGCCGCGCTCGAGGACGACGCGGTCGTGAGCGACCGGGTGCGCCAAGCCGGCTTTAAGCACATGGTGGGCATCGGCGAGCAACACGATAGTGCCAACGACGGTCGCCTTGCGTTTTTCTCGGTGCGAAATATCGCCGCCCGTTTCTGTGATATCGACGGCAGCGAGGAGCGCCTGGAGCTTTAGCCCTAGGGTAGCTAAAACAGCTCCGACCCAAAAAGACTAGTGCCAGGAGGACACATGGACGGATTGAATACGGTGTTGGAGTATCTGACGTCGGTGCCGGCATGGTATTTGGCGACGAGCGTTGACGGACAGCCGCATGTGCGTCCGTTTTCGTTTGCGCAGATCCAGGACGGCAAGCTGTGGTTTGTAACGGCGCGCACCAAAGACGTGTGGCAAGAGCTGCTGCAAAATCAACGCTTTGAGGCCACGAGTTGGTGGCCGGGCCATGGCTGGCTCATCTTGCGCGGGCGTGCGGGTCTGGATGACCAAGCCGCTCCCGATATGCGCGAGGCAGGCTGGAAGCACCTGGAGCGCCTAGGCGAGCACTACGAGGGCGCAGACGATCCCACGCTCGTCTTCTTTAGCGTGGAGGAACCCGAGGCCTTTATCTGCAACCATGACGAATGGGTGCCAGTCGAGCTCTAAACGAGTCTCTCAGCAAGCTTCGACAATTCAAATTCTCGCATGTAGCGGGCCCCACATTGCAACGTCACCGTAAGGTGCGCTGAGCAATATGGGGCCCGTATTCATTTGTCAATTCCTTCGAGTGAATGTGTCGGGACTGTTTCAATGCATGAATATGTAAAAGATTTGCGTATATATGCATCTTTTGGTGCTAAAGTTTCAACCCACTTCATAACGACGGCTGCGAGATACGTATTGGTGCATAACTGCAGACAAGGAGTCCGATATGTCTTTAAAGGTTGGAATCGTCGGTGCGGCTGGATATGCCGGCGCCGAGCTCATTCGCCTCGTCCTCGGTCATCCCGAGTTTGAACTTGCTGCCATTACGTCCAACGCCGATGCCGGCCAGCCGTTGTCTGCGGTGTACCCGAGCTTCGCCGGCGTAAGCGATCTTGCCTTCACGACGCATGATGCCCCCGAGCTCAAGAACTGCGACGCGGTCTTTTTGGCCGTGCCGCACACGGCTGCCATGGCACAGGTGCCCGCCCTGCTTGCCGCGGGGGTCTCCTGCATTGACCTCTCGGCGGACTATCGCCTGAGCGATCCGGCCACCTTTGAGGCCTGGTATGCCGCCGAGCACACGAGCCCCGAGCTACTCAAGAGCCGCGCCTTTGGTCTGCCCGAGCTGTTCTGCCAGGATTTGGAGACCGCTGCATCCGACCACGCCGACGGCAAGCCTGTACTGGTCGCCTGCGCCGGTTGCTATCCCACCGCAACGAGCCTTGCCGCCGCGCCTGCCGTGCGCGCCGGCTGGGTTGCCCAGAGTGGCCCCGTGATCGTTGACGCTATCAGCGGCGTGACGGGTGCCGGTAAGTCCTGCAACGCCCGTACGCATTTTTGCAGCGCGGACGAAAACCTGGAGGCCTATGGCGTGGGCAAGCATCGTCACACGCCCGAAATCGAGCAGATCTTGGGCCTAACCGATCGTGTCGTCTTTACCCCGCACCTGGCACCGCTCAAGCGCGGTCTGCTCTCTACGGTGACGATGCCGCTTATGCCGCAGGCTATCGACACCTTGACCCTTGAGGACGTTGTCGACCATTACAAGCAGTTCTACGCCGGCCGCACTTTTGTGCGCGTACTCGATGCCGGCAAGCAGCCCAAGACGGCTTCGGTCGTCGGCACCAACGCCGCCCAGATCGGTCTCGCGCTCAACAAGCGCGCGGGCGTTCTGGTGGCTACGGGCGCCATCGACAATCTGTGCAAGGGCGCAGCAGGCCAGGCGGTCCAGTGCGCCAATATCGTCTTTGGTTTTGACGAGCGACGAGGCTTGCCCACAGTGGCGTGCCCGGTGTAGCACATTCGATTGTTAGCGATTTGGTAGTCGGGCATCGAGTGGGGCGCCACTCTTAAGCTGGTCTCATGATTGTGGCTGGCATGGCGCACCAACCGATGCCCATTTTTTGTTTGATATAAGGAGTCATAAAGACGATGAATGCTGAGCAGTTCGATATCAAAATTCGTGCCGTAGAGGGCGGCGTAACGGCGGCAGCCGGCTTTAAGGCGGCGGGAATCCATGCCGGATTCCGCAAGAATCCCGAGCGCCTGGATTACGCGCTCGTCGTGCCCGATAAACCCTGTCCCGGGGCCGGCGTGTTTACGACTAACCGCTTTTGTGCGGCGCCCGTGCAGGTGAGCCGTGCCAACCTGGGCGGCGCCGACAAGGGCTATGGCATCATCGCCGGTGTTTCTATCAACTCTGGCAACGCCAACGCCGCCACGGGTGAAACCGGTCTTGCCTGCGCGCGCGAGACCTGCAACATCGCCTCGCAGGTCATCGGCTGCGAGCCCCAGCAGATTCTGGTCGCCTCCACGGGCGTAATTGGTCAGATTCTGCCGATCGACACGTTTGAGACCGCCGTTCCTGCCGCCTACGAGGCACTCTCCGCCCACGGCGGCGCCGATGCCGCTCGCGCTATCATGACGACCGACACGCATTCCAAGGAGTATGCCGTGTGTTACCGCAGCGAGGCCGCGGGGCACGCAGGTAATGCCTATACGGTGGGCGGTATGTGCAAAGGCTCGGGTATGATCATGCCCAACATGGCCACCATGATCGCAGTCATCACTACCGATGTCCCCGTCGAGCCGGCGGCGCTTCATGCCCTGTTACTCTCCACCGTCAAGCAGACCTTCAACAAGGTAACGGTCGACTCCGATACTTCGACCAACGACACCTGCATCATGCTCGCTTCCGGCGCTGCCGCAAATGCCGAGCCTATTGTCGAGGGCTCCGATGCCTTTGACGAGTTGGCCTTTGCCGTGCATGAGGTGTGCGAGAGCCTGGCGCGCAACATCGCCGCAGATGGCGAGGGCGCATCCAAGCTCGTGACGGTTAATGTCACCGGCGCCGCGAACGACGAGGAGGCCGATATCGCCGCCCGTGCTGTTGCCAACTCGCCGCTCGTCAAGACCTGCATCGCCGGCCACGACTGCAACTGGGGCCGCGTTGCCATGGCGCTCGGTAAGTGCGGCGTGCAGTTTAACCAAGAAGATGTGTCCATCGATATGATGGGTATGCCTGTCTGTCGCGATGGCCTGACGGTTCCCTTCGATGAGGACGAAGCCCTGCGACGTTTTGAGGCGCCCGAGATTGTGATCTCGGCAGACCTGGGCGCCGGGGACGCGGCGACCACCGTGTGGACTTGCGACCTCACGCACGAGTACATCTCCATTAACGGCGACTACCGTTCCTAGACTCCCGATGTGCCGCGCGCCCCGCTGCAATAGCGGGCAACGAGGTACGGCGCGATAGCTACACGAAAGACGAGGCAGACTATGAAGTTCGCACGCGATTGTCGCTCGAGCGAATCCAACGAAGTTACCGCGCAGCTGCTGTTCGAGGCGCTGCCGTGGATTAAGAACCTGACCGGTAAGACGGTCGTTATCAAGTACGGCGGTGCCGCCATGGTCGACGAGCAACTGCGTCGTGACGTGATGAGCGACATCGTCCTGCTCAAGATTATTGGCATGCGCCCTGTTATCGTGCACGGTGGCGGCAAGGCCATCAACGAGGCTCTCAGCCACTACGACATCCCCGTCGAGTTTAAGAACGGCCAACGCGTGACTACGCCTGCCACCATGGATATCGTGCGCGAGGTACTGGGCGGCAAGGTCAATCAGGAGCTGGTCGCGGCGCTCAACCACCACGGCAGCCTGGCCGTGGGCGTGTCCGGCAGCGACGCCGGTACCCTTATCGCCGAGCCTCTCGACCCAGAGCTCGGCCGCGTAGGCAAGGTCACGCACGTCAACACCGACTATATCGAGCGTTTGCTCGACAGCGAGTACATTCCCGTTATCGCCACGGTCGCGGCGGGGGAGGACGGTGGCTTCTTCAACATCAACGCCGATACCGCCGCCGGCGCCGTTGCGGCAGCGCTTCACGCGCACAAAGCGATTTTTTTGACCGATGTCGACGGCCTGTACAAGGACTTTAGCGATAAGGATTCGCTCATCTCCAACCTGACGCTCGACGAGGTCAATGAGATGCTCTACGGCGGCGAGGTCGACAAGGGCATGATCCCCAAGCTGCGCGCCGCCGTCGACGCGCTTACCGCTGGCGTGTTCCGAGCCCACATCATCAACGGCACGACGCCGCACTCGCTGCTGCTGGAGCTGTTGACCGATGCCGGCGTCGGCACCGTGATCCATTCCACCGAGACGGCTTACGAGTTCGATACGCATCCGCATCCGCTTTCGACGTTTGCTGCGCGTCTGACCGAGAACCTTGACGAGGTCGAGAAGCTCCAGACGGTCTAGCTGACCCGCAGCCGCGCCATTCCTGCACCCATAGCCCCGCGCCGTCTGGCGCCCAACGAAAGGCATCCCATGTCACTTGCAGCTCAGCAATCGCTTGAATCCCATTACGTTATGCATACCTTTGGCCGCTCTCCGGTAGAGTTTGTCGAAGGTCACGGTATGAAGCTCACCGGTGACGATGGTCGTGAGTATCTCGACTTTCTTGCTGGTATCGGTGTGTGTAGCCTAGGCCACGGTAATTCTGCAGTGCTTTCGGCGCTCGAGGCGCAGACCAAAAAGCTCATGCATGTCTCCAATTACTTCTACATCGAGCAGCGTGGACAGGTCGCGGCGCTGCTGTCCAAGCTTGCCAACGACGACGTAGATGGTGCGTGCGTGCTGGCCGATGCCATTGCCGCCGGCGATGAGACCACGGCCGCTGCGCTCGGTGCCCCGGCTGCGGACGAGCAGGTGTGGGAGACGTTCTTTGCCAATTCTGGTGCCGAAGCCAACGAGGGCTCGATGAAGCTCGCGCGTCTGTACGCCAAGCGTGCTGGTAACGGTGGCAACACCATCGTATGCATGCGCGGCGGCTTCCACGGCCGTACACTCGAGACCATTGCCGCCACCATGCAGGATTGGCTACAGGACAGTTTCCGTCCGCTGCCGGGTGGCTTTGTGGCCTGCACGCCCAACGATGTCGACGAACTGCGTTCGATCTTTAAGCAGCTGGGAAGCGAGGTCTGCGCCGTCATGCTCGAGCCCATTCAGGGCGAGAGCGGTGTGCACCCCATGACCGAGGAGTTTATGGCGGCAGCGCGCGACTTGGCACACGAGGTGGGCGCCGTTCTTATCGCCGACGAGGTCCAGTGTGGCATCTTCCGCTCCGGCAAGCCGTTTGCATTCCAGACCTATGGCGTGGAGCCCGACATCATGAGTCTTGCCAAGGGCATCGCCGACGGCGTTCCCATGGGCGCCGTGGTGGCAAAGAAAGAGATCGCCGACGTGTTTAAGCCGGGTGACCACGGTTCAACCTTTGGCGGTAGCTGCTTGGCTGTCGCGGCGTGCGCCGCGACGCTCTCCGCGCTCGTGCGCGGCGATTATGCCGAGCATGCTGCCAAGGTGGGTGCTTATATGGAGGCAAAACTCACCAAGCTGCCGCAAGTGGTCGAGGTACGCGGTCGCGGCTTAATGCTCGGCTGCGATTTGGATGAGACTGCGGGTGATGCACATGATATTGTTGCCCGCGCGCTGGCCGCCGGCGCCGTGATTAACGCTACTGGTGTCCACACGCTGCGTTTCCTGCCGCCGCTTGTCTGCGAGGAAGCTGACGTGGACAGCCTGATCGAGATTTTGTCGGACGTTTTGGCCTAACACAGCGCAATAACTCAATTTGGACCGGGTTCCGGACTGCGGACGTGCCATATGCGGCACGATTCAGCGGTCTGGAGCCCGTTTTGTTATCGATTTACCATGGCTGGGATAGGCCGTGTGCAAAAAGTGGCAAATATGAGTACGGGCACTAACTTCGTAACATATAAATTAGGCGTTTTTAGATGAGTTGGGCCACATATGTCCAGTTTTGTAGTAACTAAATTGGCTTAACTGGACTATCAGTCGCCGTTCTAATGTCGGATTTGCCTTTTATGACTTCGAAAACGCTGCTACCAAAAAGGTAGCAGTACTCATATTTGGCATTTTTTGCACATGGGTATTCGCCAAGGGTCCATTTCGCCGCCCGCTCTCGCTTCGGGCCTTCGGCCCTCGCGTGCTGCGCTGGAAAACGCTTCGTGTTTCCTCAGCTTCGCACCCTTGCGGGTTCGAATCCCTCTGCGATGGGCACTAAAACGAAAGGCTGCCATTGCTGACAGCCTTTTCAATCAAAGTGGTGGGCGATGAGGGATTCGAACCCCCAGCCTTGTGCGTGTAAAGCACCTGCGCTAACCGTTGCGCCAATCGCCCGCAGGGATTGAGTATAGCGGAAACCCCATGCTGTTCACTGCTAATTCATAACGAAACTTACGCGGCGACTTCGGCCCTTGATTATCGACTTCATCCGAACACCTCCCACATTCATCCGTACATGTACGGATGAATGTGGGAACCCGATACCCTGAGGGCCGGACCGGCCGGC
>JAHAAK010000004.1 GCA_018376905.1 Collinsella sp.
GGCCGTGCGCGGGCGCCCGGTCGGCGGCCCGTTCTGGGCGCGCCTCAATCGTAGCCCGAGACGGTCCCGGGCTGACAATTTCGACTGTAATGGACGTTCCTTTTGTGCCGGCACTTTGGGACACTCCTTGTCAGAAGAGTGATGCAAGGTGCTCGTCCTTTACTTTACTGAGATAAAGTGAACGTGTAGATTCGTAACCCACTCGCAACCGTTCTATGGCACGATATTGAACGAATGTATGTGTATGCTATGCGCCCGAGCCTTTCGGGCAGAGTGGGAGACAGTATGGTTAAGCTGTACGAGGACGGCATCTACCTGCGTAACGGCAGCGAGGTTGTGCCTGAGGCCGAGGCTGCCGAGCGCGGTATTACGCAGACGCCCGAGGATGCCAGGCGCGGCACCATCGCGTATTCGATTCTCCAGGCACACAATACGTCCGGCGACCCCGAAGCGCTCAAGATTCGCTTCGACGCCATGGCGAGCCACGACATCACCTTTGTCGGCATTATCCAGACGGCGCGTGCCTCGGGCATGGAGCAGTTCCCGCTGCCCTACGTGCTTACCAACTGCCATAACTCGCTGTGTGCCGTGGGTGGCACCATCAACGAGGACGACCATGTCTTTGGCCTTTCCGCGGCCAAGAAGTACGGCGGCATCTTCGTCCCGCCGCACATCGCCGTCATCCACTCCTTTATGCGCGAAAACTTTGCCGGTTGCGGCAAGATGATCTTGGGTTCCGACTCGCACACCCGCTACGGCGCTCTGGGCACCATGGCCGTGGGCGAGGGAGGCGGCGAGCTGGCAAAGCAGCTGCTGAGCGACACCTACGATGTCGCCTATCCCGGCGTCGTCGCCATCTACCTCACGGGCGCCCCGCGCCCCGGCGTTGGCCCGCACGACGTGGCGCTCGCCATCATCCGTGCTGTCTTTGCCAAGGGCTACGTCAAGAACAAGGTCATGGAGTTTGTGGGCCCGGGCATCGCGAGCATGACGACCGACTACCGCAACGGCGTCGATGTCATGACCACCGAGACCACCTGCCTGTCGAGCATCTGGGCCACCGACGAGGACACGCGCGCGTTTCTGACCATGCACGGCCGCGGCGACGACTACCGCGAGCTCAAGCCCGCCGATGTCGCCTACTACGACGGCTGCGTCGAGGTCGATCTGTCGAGCATCAAGCCCATGATCGCGCTGCCGTTCCATCCTTCCAACGGCTTTGAGATCGACGAGCTCAACGAGAACCTCGAGGACATCCTGCACGAGGTGGAGCTCGAGGCCGCCAAGATCGGCGAGGGCAAGACGCACTTTAGCCTGCTCGACAAGATCGTCGACGGCAAGCTGCATGTGCAGCAGGGCGTTATCGCCGGCTGCTCGGGCGGCAACTATGACTCCGTGGTCCAGGCTGCCCGCGTGCTCAAGGGCGCCAACACCGGCTGCGGCGAGTTCTCGCTGTCGGTCTATCCCACGAGCCAGCCCGTGGCGCTCGAACTTACGCGCCGTGGCTATATCTACGACCTTATGGAGGCCGGTGCGATCGTGCGCACGGCGTTCTGCGGTCCGTGCTTTGGCGCTGGCGACACGCCCGCCAACAACGGGCTGTCCATCCGCCACACCACGCGCAACTTCCCCAACCGCGAGGGTTCCAAGCCGGGCAATGGCCAGCTGAGCGCCGTGGCCCTGATGGACGCCCGCTCCATTGCGGCGACGGCTGCCAACGGCGGCGTCCTGACGCCGGCGACCGACCTGCCCGAGGAGACTTGGGACGAGGCCTGCGAGTACACCTTTGACGACGCGCCGTACAAAAAGCGCGTGTACTGGGGCTTTGGCAAGGCGGAGCCCGCCGACGAGCTGGTCGAGGGCCCCAACATCAAGCCGTGGCCCGCGATGGAGCCGCTCGGCGACGATATCCTGCTCAAGGTGTGCTCCAAGATCATGGACCCGGTCACTACGACCGATGAGCTCATTCCCTCGGGCGAGACGAGCTCCTTCCGCTCCAACCCGCTGGGTCTGGCCGAGTTTACGCTGAGCCGCCGCGACCCGGCATACGTGGGTCGCTCCAAGGAGGTCGACGCCGTGGAGAAGCGCCGCGTGGCCGGCGAGGCCACGGGCGACCTGGCGGCGCTCAATGCCGAGCTTGCCGGTGTGTTTGAGGCGCTGACCGGCGCGGGCGTCGCGGCCGATGCCAAGGCGACCGAGTTTGGCTCCATGCTCTATGCCAAGAAGCCCGGTGACGGTTCTGCCCGCGAGCAGGCCGCGAGCTGCCAGCGCGTAATTGGCGGCCTGGCCAACATCGTCCACGAGTACGCCACCAAGCGCTATCGCTCCAACGTGATGAACTGGGGCATGGTGCCCTTCCAGATGGAGGCCGAGCCCAGCTTTGAGGTGGGCGACTACGTCTTTGTGCCGGGTATCCGCGCCGCGCTCGATGGCGACCTGAAGGGCATCGCCGCCTACGTGGTGCGCGCCGATGGTGCGGTCGAGCAGATTGAGCTCTACATTGCCGATATGACGGCAGAGGAGCGTGCCATCGTCAAGGCTGGCTGCCTGATCAACTACAACAAGTTCAAGGCCGCTGCCGAGTAACGCACTTAATTGTCCGCACGGGGCTTACCCTTTCCCGCTCGCTCACGCGCTTCGCGAGGGTCGCGTTCGGGAAAGGGTAAGCCCCGGGCTACATTTCCGCGTTCTCGTCGGGTCTTGAGGGGCGCTAAAAATAAACTTGCTTGATGCCGCCTCTTTTTATTGGGGCGGCTTCTTTTTGGACCACCACAAAGGTGCCTGTCCGGCGGGTTCTTATTTCGATGGGGTCCAGGTTATTTCATCGTCAAATAGCCAAGTGCGTGACGAGCCACTGTTGCGCGCTGTCTGCGGATCGGGCTCGCAAGTTTGTTCGTAGGCATCTTCGGTACACCGATCCATAAAATCGACGACTGCCGTCTGGTCGCCCTCCATGACGTAGATTACGTCGCCATCCGAGATATAGACCCCCGGTCCTTCATTGTCCACGTAGCCGGGGTCGTATGAGACGTTGCACAATCTGCTCCCGTTTGCCGCATCGAGCTCAAGGGTCGAATAATACCCGCCAACCATTTGGCCATTCTTGGCTCGATATATTGCGGCGCCGTACCATCGCTTAAACGTCTTGCCTTTGAGTAAACTGGTTGCCTTGCCGATAAGCTGCTCATCTTGGGTATAGCGCGTGGCTCCAAGTTCGATTCGGGGATAGTTACTGACCCCAAGCGCTGCGGGCGTACCGTCGAAATCGACGGTGATTGAATCGGGTTTGATGATATCGGTGAGGATTTCGATGGGGTAGCTTACGGTTTCAACCGCCGCCTGCGTTGCCGAGGCAGGGAGAAATGCGAGATAGATAATGCCTACGCCGACTGCGGTAATTGCAAACGCTAAGACGAGCAGGCCGATATAGGTGGAGCGTTTCACGGTGGGCACCTCTCATGTAATATGCAATCATTAAGATAAATGATACAAGCTTACGACAATATTCAAAAGAAAGCGATCGTTCGAAATGACGGGGCGAAAAGGCCCTATTGGGCTTCGATTTGACCTCTAATAGAAGTATTTGCCCCACTCATTCTGGGCGTGAGGTCAATAATTGAGTCCACGAGTTTTGAGCGATACTCTTCTCACTAAACTCACTATTTTCACTATAAGCACTATAAATACGATAGGGGGACGACGAGAACAATGTGACGTGCGATAGCTAAGCCGTTTAAGCCGGACTTTGACCTTGAATCTCTGCCTCTATCTGTGCGAACGGGCTATTGTCGGTTCTCGATTCCATCGCTGCGTTCTCGTTGGGTCTTGAGGGACGCTAAGAAATGGACTTGCTTGATGCCGCCTCTGTTATCGGGGCGGCTTCTTTTTGTCGAAAACCGCCACAAAGGGGACAGGCGCTTTTGTGGCGGCTCGATTTGTCTTAATCTGTAACACCTTGGCCGCTAAAAGTGGGCCTGGTGTTACAGATTTAGATTTTCGATTCGGGTGTCTTCTGTTCGTCTCGATTTGTAACAGATAGAGCTCTATTTGCCGAGTAGATGTTACAGATTGAGACAAACGGGTGCCGCTGAACAATTCGTCTCGATCTGTAACATCTGGAGCCAGAAACGGTCGATAGATGTTACAGATTGAGACAATCGGGCGTCGGGGATACAGTGGACCGACGTCTCAGTACCCTATCTCTTAATCACTCAGAAAATCTTATATATAGAGACTTAGATTTGTGTATAAGATTGCGCAAAGCTGGCAACAATACTTCTCGAACAACGTGAAGCCGCCCCGTAGGGCGGCCACCCCAAGAGAGGTGATTCCATGAGAATCGATAAGCTAGCAATGACGTCGCGCGAGGCGCTGCAGACCGCCATGAGTACGGCTGCCGACGCGCAGGCCGGCGCGGTGGAACCGATTCACCTGCTGTCCGCCCTGCTCGGTGCCGGTGAGCGCAATATCTCCGTGATCATCGAGCGCATCGGTGCCGACCCGGCCCAGCTCGCACGCTCCACGCAGGATGCCATCGACCACGCGCCCAAGGTTTCGGGCGAGGGCCAGCAGATGGGTCTTTCCAATGAGCTCGTCCGCGTCATCGAGAAGGCCGAGAAGAAAGCCACCAAGATGGGCGACAGTTTTGTGGTGACCGAGCATCTGCTGATGGCGCTTGCCGAGGACAAGGGCGAGGCCGGCCGCGTTCTGCGCGATGCCGGCGTGACCAAGGAGCGCATCGAGCAGGTCTACGAGGAGCTACGTGGCGATGACCGCGTGACGTCTGCCGAGGACAAGACCCAGTTTGAGGCGCTGGAGCAGTACGGTCGCAACATCTGCGACCTCGCCCGCGCCGGCAAGCTCGACCCGGTCATCGGCCGTACCGATGAGATTCGCCGCACCATCCAGGTCCTGTCCCGTCGCACCAAGAACAACCCCGTGCTCATTGGTGAGCCGGGCGTCGGTAAAACGGCCATCGTCGAGGGCATCGCCCAGCGTATCGTGGCCGGCGACGTGCCGAGCACCCTGCGCGACCGCGACCTCATCGAGCTCGACATGAGCGCGCTGGTCGCCGGCGCCAAGTACCGCGGTGAGTTCGAGGACCGCTTGAAGGCCGTGCTCAAGGAGGTGCAAAAATCGGAAGGCAAGGTCATCCTGTTCATCGATGAGCTCCACACCATCGTGGGCGCGGGTGCCACCGAGGGCTCCATGGACGCCGGCAACATCCTGAAGCCGGCGCTCGCCCGTGGCGACCTGCATGCGATCGGCGCGACCACGCTCGACGAATACCGCAAGTACATCGAGAAGGACGCGGCGCTCGCCCGTCGTTTCCAGACCGTGATGGTCTCCGAGCCTACCGTTGAGGACACCATCTCGATCCTGCGTGGCCTCAAGGAGAAGTACGAGATCTTCCACGGCGTACACATCACCGATAGCGCGCTCGTGGCCGCCGCCGACCTTTCCGACCGCTACATCGCCGACCGTTTCCTGCCCGACAAGGCCATCGACCTGGTCGATGAGGCCGCAAGCCGCCTGCGCATGGAGCTCGACAGCATGCCGGTCGAGATCGACGCCACCACGCGTCAGCTCACCCAGCTGCAGATCGAGGAGCAGGCACTCATGAAGGAGACCGATGACGCCTCCAAGGAGCGTCTGGAGGCCCTACGTCAGGAGATCGCCGAGGTCCAGGAAAAGCTCAACGTGCAAAAGGCCGGCTGGCTCAACCAAAAGAACGCCATCGACCACGTGCAGGAGCTCAAGGGCCGGCTCGACGAGGCCAAGAGCGAAGAGGAGCGTGCAACGCGCAACGGCGACCTGGGCCGTGCGTCCGAGCTGCGCTTCTCCGTGATTCCGGGCCTGCAGCAGCAGATTCAGGATTCCGAGGCCGCGCTCGAGGCACAAAAGCAGCAGGACGGCGAGGGCCTCAACGAACAGGTGACCTCCGATGAGATCGCCGAGGTTGTGAGCGCCTGGACCGGCGTGCCTGTGTCCAAGATGATGCAGGGCGAGCTCGACAAGTTGAAGGGCCTGGAGGGCGAGCTGCATAAGCGCGTCATCGGTCAGGACGAGGCCGTCTCCGCCGTTGCCGCGGCCGTGCGCCGCAGCCGTGCGGGTCTCTCCGATCCGGACAAGCCCATCGGCAGCTTCTTCTTCCTGGGCCCCACCGGCGTGGGTAAGACCGAGCTCGCCAAGGCGCTTGCCGAGTGCCTGTTCGACGACGAGCGCGCACTCGTGCGTATCGACATGTCCGAGTACATGGAGAAGTTCAGCGTCCAGCGTCTGATCGGTGCGCCCCCGGGATACGTGGGTTACGACGAGGGCGGCCAGCTCACCGAGGCCGTGCGCCGTCGTCCCTACTCCGTGATCTTGCTCGACGAGATGGAGAAGGCCCATCCGGATGTCTTTAACGTGCTGTTGCAGGTGCTCGACGACGGCCGTCTGACCGATGGCCAGGGTCGCCAGGTGTCCTTCAAGAACACGATTATCATCATGACGTCTAACGTGGGCTCCAAGGCTATCGCCGAGCTTTCGGGCAAGGACGAGGAGGAGATGCGCCATCAGGTCGACGCCGCCATGGCTCAGACCTTCCGCCCCGAGTTCCTCAACCGTATCGACGACATCGTGGTGTTCCATCCGCTCGGCATGGCGCAGATCGAGAAGATCGTCGACATCCAGCTTGCCGACGTCCGCGCGCGTCTGGCCAAGGAGCGCATGACGCTTGCCATCACCCCGGCGGCCAAGCAGATGCTCGCCGTGGGCGGCCTGGACCCGGTCTTTGGCGCCCGTCCGCTCAAGCGTCTGGTCCAGCGCGAGGTCGTGGACGCCATCGCCGCCGCCATCATCGACGGCACGGTGCGCGAGGGCGATCAGGTGACGGTCGATGTCGATAAGGACGGCGGCTTTACCGTCGTGTGCGATAACACGCCGGCGGCCACCTACGAGGTCCCCGATGCCGAGTAGATTTTTGGGACATGCCTTAAAATCTGCCAGCCGTTTCTAAACGCCAAGGGCGGCGGATCCAATTGGGTCCGCCGCCCTTTTTCGTGCGACAATCGATGTTGTTGAACGGATGCGATGCAAGGAGATATGCAGATGAAAGACGAGATCAAGACAAGCGCGCCGGCGACCGATGCCGCACCCGCCGCACCCAAGCCTGCGCCCAAGCCGGCGCCCAAGCCGCGCGACCCCTACATCCGTGCCGAGAACGAGGACGACGACGGCTACGATCCCTACAGCGATCGCCGCCCCGAGCGCGAGCCGATGTTCGAAGCCGACCCGTGGCGCTGAGTGCCACCCAAAAGGCCACCAATAAGTTGCGGCGAAATAGGGATTGTTTTGCGGTTTGACCAGCAAAAACAGTCCCTATTTCGCCGCAACTGCGTTAGGGATTTTTCTGCAGGGGAGGGCAGTCAAAAAAGCCCCGTCCCAAATTGACTGCTCGGGGAGTCGCATTCGAGCTCGGTTGTCCTCTTAGCCACTCGATATCCTTCGGAGCAATAACGGTGATAAAACTTGCTTAAGTGTTAATCAAGCTACACACAATCTTGCTCTCTAATTAATCAAGAATCAGTATAATTTTGATTAGCTAGAGAGCAAGATTGGAGAATCATGGCATTCAACGACTTGATCGCCCAGAAAATAAAGGACTTTGAACAGCAGGGGGTTCCGCAGGTCTTTGAGCGAGACCTTGATCTGGAAAACCCACAGGAGCCAAAGCGCGACAACATCGTAAATGTGGTTGTGGGGGCCCGCCGTTGTGGAAAGACGTATCGCCTGTATCAGGAGATGCAGCGGCTTCAGGGCCGGGGCGTCGAGCTTGACCGGATGCTTTACTTTAATTTTGAGGACGAGCGCTTGCGCCCGTATGAGTCATCGCTGCTGGCGGACGTGCTCGACACGTTCTATGCGCTGTATCCTGCTGCTCGAACCGAGGGCGCTTACATTTTCTTTGACGAGATCCAGGAAATTCCCGAATGGGGTGCGTTTCTGCGGCGTGTAGTCGATACGGAGAAAGCGACCGTCTATGTGACGGGATCTTCTTCCAAGATGCTGTCCTCAGAGCTTAAGAGCGAGTTCAGGGGTCGTTCTCTTATACGGGAGCTTTTTCCGTTGAGTTTTTCGGAATACGTTCGGTATAAGACGGGGAGCGTTTTCGAGCCAGATGCGACCTTTTCCCCAAGCGATGCAGCGCTGCTTCGACATCATCTGATCGGATATCTTGAACGAGGGGGATTCATCGCGACGCTTGAGCAGACGCCCGCAGACGCGATTCAGCTGCTACAGGAATATGCTTCGCGAACGGTCGCTATGGACGTCATTGAGCGTTACGACGTCAAGAACCCTCGCCTGGCATCGCTGTTCTTGACGCGGTGTATGGCATCTTCGGGACGAGAGCTGTCAGTGAACAAAGTGTACAACGAGTTCAAGAGCAGACAGATACCCGTCAGTCGTAATTCGCTCAGCGATTTACTTGAGTATTATGAGGATGCCTACCTGTTATTTTCTGTGCCGGAGTTCACGCGTTCATTGGCAAATAACATGCGGTCTGCGTCTAAGGTCTACGCTGTCGACCCTGCGATGTTTGGAGCATTCTCTCCCGCATCGGCATTGGACCAGGGCCAGAGGCTCGAGACCGCAGTGTTCAATGCGCTAAGAAGAAGGACTCCCGCGGTGAGGGTCGGATCGGTCTGCCGCCTGCTGATCAAAGAGAAGAGCAAAAGCCATGAGGTGGACTTTGTGGCTGGGGACGCACTTCTCATGCGGGCTTATAGCCTGATTCAGGTGAGTGTGGATATGGCAAGTGAGAAAACGCGCGAGCGCGAAATTGCCGCGCTTGATGCCTCGATGGCCCAGTTCGATCTTGGCGAGTCGGCAATCGTTACCATGGATGAGCAGGCCGATATTCCATGCGAGCACGGTACGGTACACGTTGTGCCCGCATGGAAGTGGCTCCTTGCCTAACCATCTACGGATCTGTGGGGCCAGGACCTCCTGGCCCCTTCATCACGGTTGGGGAGCACCATGATGCGCCCAGCTAGTCCTGGGCCTTGATGCTCGGCATCAGAATCTGGGCGAGGTAGTCGGTCTCGAGTTTGGTCGCGGCGTCGGCCTTGCCGTCTTTGCCGACCAGTACGTTCTTGATCTGGCTATAGGTGTAGCGGTTGCCGGTCGTGAGCTCGACAAGCTCAATGGCCGTGTCCATGGGGTAGGTTGACACGGGATTCTGCGTCCGTCCGTTGATGGTCTGGGGCACCACGTACGGATAGACGGGGCCGCTGGCGTAGACGGTGTAGCCGTTGCCGAGGTTTGCCGCACCCAAAACCGCATCACCCTCATCGGGCGTAAAGCTCTCGCCCTCGTGCACCGCGACGAGCGTCACGATTGGCGTATTGGCGTCATCGCCCAGATAGATGCACAGCGTGCTGCCGTTTTGCCAAGTCGCGACTTTGCCGTACCACTCAACGGGAATATCGAGCTGATACAGGTCCGTTGCCTTATGTCGAGCATCGGCGTCGCGGGCCGCCTGTGCCTCGCGGGAGCTCACGGCGTTGGCGGCGGCGTCACGGCGCGCGGTTGCCGCCTGCTGGAGCACCTTTGCGACCGCGGCGGAGTTCACCCCGCCTTCCTCGGCATACTTGGCGGCGGCATCGATCTGGTTGTCAGTCACCGTGTCGGCCGAAGGCACCTTGAGCTTAAAGGTGGCCTGGGCACTCAAATCCTGCCCATCGCTCTTAATGGTGACCTGCGCCTTGGTGGTCGGCACGGTGTAAATGGTACCGTCGGCTGCGATGGGGGACCCAGCGATGGAGAGCGTATAGTCACCGGGTAGCAGCTTGATGCCGCGACCATGTTCGTCAACGTAGAGCGTCTCGCTCACGGAAGAACCGTCGGAATCCTGGCCGCTCACCTGCACGGGAATCTTGGAGCCAGTTGAGCAGTCGAGGCCCGCGGCATGCACGCCAATCTGCACCGACATCATCGTGTGCGCACTGGCGGCGACAGCGGCAGCCTGCTCTTGCTGATATCCGTTCCAGGCAGCATAGCCTGCGCCGCCGGCGACGAGCGCGACGGCCACAACGCCGGCAACCATCAGGTTGCGGCGCTTGGGCGGCATTTTACGATGACGGGCCTCGGCCTCATGTGCCGAAGGAACAGACGGTAGGGGGATATCGCCCATGGCGATGGTCTCGTCCACGGCAGGCGCAGAGCCCAGGCCGGGAAGCTCGCGGGTTAGCGAATCTTCGGCCGGTAAGCTGTCGAGCAAGATGGTTTCCTCGCTCGTGTCGGATTCGGGCTGGTCGTCGGCCTCGCACTCGGATTCCTCGTGCCCCGCCTCGTCCTCGGTGGGCGCGGCGCCATCGTCTTTTGCATCCCGATCATCGGGCTGCGCCTCGATTTCTGGCTCATCCTGCACATCAACGCTCGGATCGTCAAACGCAATCTCGGCCATCGCGATCTGGTCTAGGCTCTCCAGGGCCTCGGCACACGCTTCTGCATCTTGGGCCGCATCCTCTTGGCCCATCGTCTCATCTTTCATATATCCCCCAAGCTCAATATCGGGACAACACTGTACCCAAAAACGGGACCCTATAGGGCCGCCGCAGGATTTGAAATCCGATTTTATATATGCGCGTGTTTTTGAATGCAAGCGGGATGAAAAAAAGCCCCCGGAAAGCGAGCGAAACGCTTTCCGGGGGCTCTGCGAGACATTGGATTGAAAAGCCTGGCGGGCGGACCTATGCCCAAGTGCCAACAGCGACCAGCGCGTTACTCGGCGTGCGCGTAATCAACCTTGGCGCGGCGGGCAGTGGCCTTCTCCCAATCGCTGGTGCCCTCAAAGACATCCTGCTTGTAGGGGTTGCGGCCGAGCTTCTTGGCACGGTAGGCGATGTAGATGATTGCGGCGACGTTGGCGATCAGCGCGGCGATCGAGACCGCGGTAGCGGCGCCGGGGTCGAGCGTGGAGTGGGTCACAAAGATGGACTCCTCCTGGAAGTACGGGAACACCTGGGCAAACATGCACCAAATGGCCAACGTAAAGGCGCGGTTCTGAATCCAGCCGCCCTTGTTCCAGATAAAGGCGGCGACGGTGGGCGCCAGCAGCAGCGCAAAGCCGCAGAACCAGGAGTGGGTGGGCAGGCAGTTGTAGGTGTAGCAGAAGTTCCAGATATCGTAGGCGATGATGTAGACCCAGGTCATGTCGGGCCACAGCATGTCGGTCTTGTCCTCGGAGGCGTAGACGCTCCACCAACCGGTCATGCAGAAGATGTTGATGATGCCCGCGATGCCGTTGAACACGTTGTTCCAGCCGGCCAGCTGCGTGGCGCCCTCGGAGGTGACCCAGGTGGACTCGCCCAGGACAAAGAAGTGATAGGCGCTCTCGAAGTCGGACACGACGGCGATCATGATGTTGATGGCGACGATCACAAACGGCCACGCGCGGAACCAATGCGCCTTGCCGATCTTGCCCCACTGGTACTTAATGGCAATGAAGCCCCAGCAACCGGCCAGCGCAGCGTATACCTTGGCGTAGTGGAACCAGCTGTTCTGGTACACATGGGTGGGGTTGGTGAGCGCCCACTCGGCACCCTGCGAGACGCCGATGGCGATGGCGACGCAGTAGATGGTCATGGCCAGCGGAGCCACGCCAAAGATGATTGCCGCGCCGAGCTTGGTGCGGCGGCCGACCTCGTTGAGCACGATCAGGCCGATAAAGACCATGGCCCAGCCGACCCAGTGGATAAGGGTATTGCTACCCCAAACATCGAACAGCATGCTGCTCTCCTTTCACAAGCCCGCGGCCCCTCTTCCGATCGCGGGCAGTTTGGCCAAATGTCGTCAGTTCTGGGGCTTGCGCTCCGGATACTTGGCGGTATAGCCCTCGATGTGGAGTGTCGAGGCGATGATTTCCTTGACCGTCTCGTCGGGCACATCGGGGTGCGTGCGGATATACATCAAAAGACCCATGATGAGGGTGTAGAACGTTTCGTAGACATGATCGATGCGCAGCTCGTGATGGGCGACAAAATCCACCACGGTGGTGTCGCAGATGTACTGAGCCACGCGCTGAACCACGTTGTGCAGAAAGCCGCCGTAGAGTGCGCCGCTGTTGGAGGTCAGAGTGTGCGGCAGTTCATGGCCGCTGGCGACCAGCCGCTTAAAGAGCGGGGCGACGGTGTCGAGCGCGCCCTCGATATCGCCGACGGTGCGGCTGGCGTTCCACTGCTCGAGCTCGGAGATAAAACCGTCGATTGCCTCGTCCATGACGGCGGTGACGGCGGCGTCCATGTCGGCAAAGTAGTGGTAGAACAATGAACGCGTGCAGCCGGCTCGTTTGGTCACGGCCGATACCGATAGGTGGGACACGCCCAACTCGGAGCTTACGGTGCGCACGGCATCGAGGATCTCGCGACGGCGTTCGTCGCCCGTCAGGCGCTTTGCCGCGCTATCGGATGCAGGGACGGCATCGACCACAGAGGTATCTGCTGCGTTGTTGCCCATGTTTTGCCGCCTTTCATCCTCTTTTGCCTGACCGTTCGCCTATCAGTCTTGAATATTGTTGACGGTTCGTCAATACTATTTTTGACACAATGTCAACAATGGTGGGTGAACGGCATGGGGGCATGCCCGGCCTGCAAAAAAAGAGGGGCGCTGCGGCCTTGTCGTGCTGCGGCAAGAGAAGGGACAACCATGATTCTCAACGGACCGGGGATTAGCTATACCGAGCCCGATATCGGCGCGGAGTTCGTGCCGCCGATACCGGAGCATCCGCGCGAGGCCATCGTCAAACTGTGCGAGCACTGCACCAACCGTCTGCTGCATCGCGATGAGCTGCTGGGCTACGAGTACTGGTCGTTTGCCGAGGCCGCAACCGACGAGCAGGCCGAAGTGCTCTGCAAAATGAAGATGCGCCGTCCCTATACGCTGCCCGAGATGGTCAAGCTCACCGGCATGCCCGAAGCCGATATCGAGAAGATGCTCGACGACATGAGCTACACGGGTCTGCTCGAGTACAACTGGGAAAACCCCGAGCGCGCCAAGCAGTGGGTGCTGCCCATGCTGGTGCCGGGTTCCGCCGAGTTCCTCAACATGCGCGTGAGCCAGCTCGAGGAGCACCCGGTCTATGCCAAGTTCTTTGAGCAGGCGTCCGAGGGACCGCTGTCGAAGGCCACGCCGATGGTGCCGCCCGGAGGCGCCGGTATCGGCATGCATGTCATTCCGGTCGAGAAGGCTATCGACGCCGCGAGCACCTCGGTACCGATTGAGCATATCGAGCATTGGCTCGACAAATACGATGGCAAATATGCCGCTAGCACCTGCAGCTGCCGCGCGAGCCGTCGCGTGATGGGTGAGGGCTGCGCCGACGACCCGGCCGATTGGTGCATCGCCGTGGGCGATATGGCCGACTACGTGGTTGAGACCGATCGTGGCCATTACGTGACCCGCGACGAGGTTTACGACATCCTGCGCCAGGCCGAGGACAACGGCTTTGTGCACCAGATCACCAATATCGACGGCGAGAACAAGATCTTCGCCATCTGCAACTGCAACGTCAACGTGTGCTACGCCCTGCGCACCTCGCAGCTGTTCAACACGCCCAACCTGTCGCGCTCGGCCTATGTCGCCAAGGTCGAGAAGGACAAGTGCGTTGCCTGCGGTCGCTGCGTTGAGGTGTGCCCGGCCGGCGCCGCCAAGCTCGGCCAGAAGCTCTGCAGCAAAAAGGCCGGCGGACAGGTGCCCGAGTATCCGCGCCAGGAGCTGCCCGACGCCACCAAATGGGATCACACCAAGTGGTCGCCCAACTACCGCAACGACAACCGTATCGAGACGCATGAGTCCGGCACCGCTCCCTGCAAGACGGCCTGCCCCGCGCACGTTGCCGTTCAGGGCTATTTGAAGCTCGCGGCTCAGGGTCGCTATGACGAGGCCCTAGCACTCATTAAGCGCGAGAACCCGCTGCCCGCTATCTGCGGCCGTGTGTGCAACCGCCGCTGTGAGGATGCCTGCACCCGCGGCCGTGTGGATGCCGCCGTGGCTATCGACGAGGTCAAGAAGTTCATCGCCCAGCGCGATCTGGATGCCGCGACCCGCTACGTCCCGCCCGTGGTTACGCCGACGCGCGCTGGCGGCTTCGATCAGAAGATCGCCATCATCGGTGCCGGTCCGGCCGGCCTGTCCTGCGCCTTCTATCTGGCCGAGAAGGGCTACAAGCCCGTCGTGTTCGAGAAGAACGAGCGCCCGGGTGGCATGCTCACCTATGGCATTCCCAGCTTTAAGCTGCAGAAGGATGTTATCGAGGCCGAGGTCGAGATCATTCGCCTGATGGGTGCCGAGTTCCGCTATGGCGTGGAGGTCGGTCGCGACGTGACGCTCGACGAGCTGCGCGAGCAGGGCTTTAAGGCCTTCTACGTTGCTATTGGCTGCCAGGGCGGCCGCCTTGCCGGTATTCCGGGCGAGGATGCCGTGGACGTGACCGTGGCCGTCGACTTTTTGCGCGAGGTCAACAGTGGCAAGATCGACGCGTTGCCCGGCCGCACCATTGTGGTGGGCGGCGGCAACGTGGCTATCGATGTCGCGCGCAACGCCTGCCGTCTGGGTTCCGAGCACGTTGAGATGTTCTGCCTGGAGAGCGAGGCCCAGATGCCCGCCAGCGAGGAGGAACGTCGCGAGGCCGTTGAGGACGGCGCTCACATCAGCTGCGGCTGGGGCCCCAAGGAGATTCACCTGGACGAGGCCGGTCGTGTATGCGGTATCACCTTCAAGCGCTGCACGCGTGTCTTTGACGACGAGGGCCGTTTTGCGCCCGAGTACGACGAGAACGATCTGCGCCGTGTCGATGCCGACCGTGTCGTCATGTCGATTGGCCAGTCCATTGTGTGGGGCGACCTGCTGGCTGGCTCCAAGGTGGAGCTCGGCCGCGGCCAGGGTGCCCTTGCCGATCCCCAGACTTACCAGATCGCCGAACCCGACATCTTTGTGGGCGGCGACGTCTACACCGGCCCCAGCTTTGCCATCGACGCTATCGCCGCCGGTCACGAGGCCGCGGTGTCCATCCATCGCTTTGTGCAGCCGGGCTCCACGCTCACCATCGGCCGCAACCAGCGCCGCTACACCGCGCTCGACCGCGACGATGTCGTGATCGAGAGCTACGACAACGCGAGCCGCGAGGTTGCGCATGTGGACCGCGAACGCGAGAAGGCTGCACCGTTTAGCGAGTATGTTGAGACCTTTACCGAGGAGCAGGTGCGCGCCGAGACCGCCCGCTGCCTGGGCTGCGGCGCCTCGATCGTCGACCCCAACAAGTGCATCGGCTGCGGCCTGTGCACCACCAAGTGCGCGTTCGACGCCATCCATCTGGATCGCGACCGCCCCGAGTGCTCCACGATGGTCAAATACGAGCAAAAGCTCCCGAGCCTTGGCAAGTATGCTTTAAAGCGTGCAATCAAAATCAAGTTCGGTCGTAAATAGGTAACCATGGCGGGTAAGGGGACGGCGCAGACTAGACTTCGCCGTCCCCTTGCTTTGAGTTTGCATCGCATCAACCGTTGTTGAAAGGTTTCTACCTTGCATGAATTGGGAATCGTCTATCACATTATTCGCGATGTCGAGAATGTAGCGCGCGCTCATGGCGTGCGTCGCGTTTCGAGCGTAACGTTGCTGTTGGGCGAGGTCTCGGGCGTCGTTCCCGACTTGCTACTCGACGCTTGGCGCTGGGCAGCAGATAAAAAGCCTATCGCGCAGGGCGCGGAGCTTATCGTGGAGCCCGTCGAGGCCGTGACACATTGCGAGGCGTGCGGCCGCGACTACGCGACGGTCGAGCACGGCAAGACCTGTCCCCATTGCGGTAGCGGCGAGACCTATTTGCTGCAGGGCCAAGAGGTAATGATCAAACAGATCGAGACTCCCGACGAGGACCCGGCAGACGCTGCTCCTGACGGCCTCTCCGACGCACCCGATGCCGTCGACGCCGCCAACCCACTCCACATCGCCTAACATCCAATGACTGCATGGGCTAGAGTTCTAAACATATTTGCTTCGGTTAGTCAAGTCATGTCTGTTTAAACAAAATGGCGGCACGCAGGCGCATTGGGATCCACCTAAAAGCGGTTTTAACGAACAGTGCGCCTGTATATGTCTTTGGAAACAATCGGCAAATCACGTTTTAGCAGGCAATAAGCTGTAAACCGGCAACGTAATCAACTTGTAACAAACCTAGACGTTTAAACAAATAAACCAACCTTTTGCGAATTTAGCTATAATTCCACAAACCAAACAGGTATACTTCCTTAATGTCGTGTAGGAAATACGTAGACAAAAAGGAGGTTATGTGATGGTAAGTATTGTTCTTGCTAGCCACGGGGACTTGGCTGCTGGAATCAAGCAGACGGGCTCGATGGTCTTTGGCGATCAGCCGTCTGTAGCCGTGGTCTCGCTCGAGCCGAGCATGGGCCCCGACGACTTCCGTGCCAAGGTCGAGGAAGCAGTCGCTTCCTTCGAGGACCAGGAACAGGTGCTCTTCCTCGTTGATCTGTGGGGCGGCACGCCGTTCAACCAGATCAGCGGGCTCATCGAGGGCCACGATTCCTGGGCTATCGTCACCGGTGTCAACCTGCCTATGCTCATCGAGGCATATTCGCAGCGCTTTGACGCAAAGAACACTGCACATGCGATCGCAAAACATCTCGTGACTGAGGCTAAGGCTGGCGTGCGCGTCAAGCCCGAGTCTCTGGAGCCCGAGGAGAAGAAGCCGGCTGCGGCCGCCGCTGCTCCTGCAGGCGCCATCCCTCCGGGAACGGTCATCGGCGATGGGCACATCAAGATCGCCCACGTCCGTATCGACACCCGTCTGCTTCATGGTCAGGTGGCCACCACGTGGACCAAGCAGATCAACCCCAACCGCATCATCGTGGTTTCCGACGGCGTTGCTCACGACGAGCTCCGCAAGACCATGATCGAGCAGGCTGCCCCTCCGGGAGTCCATGCCAATGTCGTGCCTATCAAGAAGATGGCCGAGGTCGTCAAGGACACGCGTTTTGGTGACACCAAGGCCATGCTGCTCTTCGAGAACCCACAGGATCTGCTCAAGGCCATCGAGGCCGGCGTCGACATCAAGGAAGTCAACATCGGTTCCATGGCTCACTCCAAGGGCAAGGTCGTCGTCACCAACGCTGTTGCTATGGGCGATGACGACGTTAAGACCCTCGAGGCCCTCAAGGCCAAGGGCGTCAAGTTCGAGGTCCGCAAGGTTCCTTCGGATGCTTCCGAGGATCTCGACGCCATGTTGAAGAAAGCTAAGGCCGAACTGGCCGCTCAAGCATAGTAAAGGAGGGTCCGATACATGTCTGCAATCACTATTCTGCTTGTTGCGATTGTCGCGTTGCTTGCCGGTATGGAAGGCATTCTGGATGAGTTCCAGTTCCATCAGCCGCTCGTGGCATGCACGCTTATCGGTCTCGTAACCGGTCACCTTCAGGAGGGCATCCTCCTGGGCGGTTCGCTCCAGATGATGGCCCTTGGCTGGGCTAACGTCGGCGCCGCCGTCGCGCCTGACGCCGCTCTGGCCTCGGTCGCTTCTTCGATCATCATGGTGCTCGCCCTCAACGGCGGCGCCACTGATTCGGCCAAGGCCGTTACCGCGGCCATCGCCGTCGCCGTCCCGCTGTCGGTCGCTGGTCTGTTCCTGACCATGATCTGCCGTACCATTGCTACCGCTATCGCTCACGCCATGGACGGTTGCGCCGAGAAGGGCGACTTCTCCGGCATCGAGCGCTGGCAGTACGCTGCCATCCTCATGCAGGGCCTTCGTATCGCCATCCCGGCAGTACTTCTGTGCATCATCCCGGCCGAGGCCGTTACCAACGCGCTTAACGCTATGCCCGACTGGCTGTCCGGCGGCATGGCTGTCGGCGGCGGCATGGTCGCTTCCGTCGGTTACGCCATGGTCATCAACATGATGGCCACCAAGGAGACCTGGCCGTTCTTCATCCTCGGCTTTGTCCTTGCTGCCATCCCTCAGCTCACGCTGATCGCCCTTGGCCTCATCGGCATCTCCCTTGCCCTCATCTACCTTGGCCTTAAGGATCTGGCCAAGCAGGGTGGCGGCATGGGCGGCGGCTCCGGTGACCCGCTCGGCGACATTTTGAACGATTACGAGTAGGAGGGGAGTGATACATATGGCAGAGAACAAGATTCAGCTCACCAAGGCTGACCGCAAGAAGGTTTGCTTCCGTCATCAGTTCCTTCAGGGCTCGTGGAACTACGAGCGTATGCAGAACGGCGGCTGGTGCTTCGCAATGATCCCTGCGATCAAGAAGCTCTACACCAGCAAGGATGACCAGATTGCCGCTCTTAAGCGCCACCTGGAGTTCTATAACACCCACCCCTATGTTTCCGCCCCCGTCATTGGCGTTACCCTCGCTCTCGAGGAGGAGCGCGCCAACGGTGCCCCGATTGACGACGTCGCCATTCAGGGCGTCAAGGTCGGTATGATGGGCCCGCTCGCCGGCGTCGGCGACCCCGCCTTCTGGTTCACCCTTCGCCCGATCCTGGGCGCTCTGGGCGCTTCCCTGGCCCTGTCCGGCAGCATCGCCGGTCCGCTGCTGTTCTTCTTCGCGTGGAACATCATCCGTTACGCCTTCCTGTGGTACACGCAGGAGTTTGGCTACAAGGTCGGCTCCTCCATCGCCAAGGACCTCTCCGGCGGTCTGATGGGCAAGGTCACCGAGGGTGCATCCATCCTGGGTATGTTCATCATCGGCGCCCTGGTCGAGCGCTGGGTGTCCATCTCCTTCACCCCGGTCGTCTCCAAGGTCACGCAGTCTGCTGGCGCCTTTATCGACTGGGCTAACCTGCCCTCCGGTTCTGAGGGTATCAAGGAAGCGCTGACGATGTACAACTCCGTCGGTGCTACCGCCCTTGATCAGATGAAGGTCACCACGCTTCAGGCCAACCTCGATCAGCTCATCCCCGGCCTTGCCGCCGTGTGCCTGACCCTGCTGGTCTGCAAGCTCCTCAAGAAGAAGGTCAGCCCGATCGTCATCATCCTGGCTCTCTTCGCCATCGGCATCATCGGTCGCGTCTGCGGCTTCATGTAAGCACGCTTCGGCTTAAGACCGAGAATTGCTAGGCAAGGGCTTTTGAGCCATTGAAACGGACCGCACCGGGTGGGTACACTGGATGCGGTCCGATTGTTTTATTTGGAGGGCGAGGCGCGCATGGCGCAATCTCAGAACAGCACGGTCGATCTGGCAACGCCGGCAACCTGCCTGATGGGGCTTACCAGCCACGGTAACGTGATGGTGGGCAATAAGGCGTTCGAGTACTATAACGAGCGCAATCCCGAGGATTATATTCAAATCCCGTGGGACGAGGTCGACTATATTGCCGCCGAGGTTTTGCGCGGCACCAAGAAGATTACGCGTTTTGCCATCTTCACCAAGGACAACGGTCACTTTACGTTTTCGACGCGCGACGACAAAGAGACGCTGCGCGCTGTGCGCAAGTACGTGGACGAGGATAGACTCGTGCGTTCGCCCGACTTTATCGACGTAACGACCAAGGGCGCCAAGAGCATCCCTGCTGCCATCAAAAGCCTCTTTCACAAAGGCGACTAGTCGTCTGCGATAGATGGCGGAAAATGCATCCCGGAATTCGTTCTCATTCCGGGATGCATTTTCCTTTTGAGCGCCAGTTGGGAAAGCTTGTCCCATTATTTCGCGTTATTCCGGGTTATTCTTTCCGATATTGAGGATTGCCCTCGGAAACTATTCGCTATAGAGCCTTCTCGATGAGTGGCCATGCGCTACATGGCAAAGGGGTAAATCTGCTACACTAGTACAACATGCCTCCGTAGCTCAGGGGATAGAGCACCGCTCTCCTAAAGCGGGTGTCGACGGTTCGAATCCGCCCGGGGGCACCAGGGAATATGACGGCGTCGCGGGAGCGGCGCCGTTTCTGGTTTGCGGGGGCCGCCGGCGGATGCGGGCCGTCGACACCCGCGCCACCAATTTCCCCGCGGGGGAGTTTTCGAATCCGCCCGGGGGCACCAGGGAATATGACGGCGTCGCGGGAGCGGCGCCGTTTCTGGTTTGCGGGGGCCGCCGTGCTGCTCGCCCGTGGGGGACTGGCATCTGTTTCCTAGAGTGCGCTGCGGTAAATCTTTCTCGCGTTGTCCAGCGTGAGCTTCCTGAAGCTGCCGAAGAGCTCTCCGCGGTTGATCTTGAGGCCCGGAATCATCTTTTCGATATCGTCCTCGGTGACTCCGAACTCCGATAGCGCGCGCGGCATTCCCAGCGAGACGAAGAAATCCTGCAGCTCGTCGATGGTCGCTTCGACCGCGTACTCGATTGCCTGCTCGGGGGTTACCTCCACATCGAGCTCGTCCGCGTCCGAATCGATGGGTTCGATGCCAAGGGCCTGGGCGCTGAACTCCAGGAAGCGCTCAGGGTGCTCTCGCCATACGTAGCGCATCCAGGCGGGGAAGATGACGGCGAGGCCGGCGCCGTGCGTGATCTTGGTGTCCAGTGCGGATAGCTCGTGCTCAAGGCCGCGGCAGGTCCAATCGCCGTCGCGCAGGGCGTTATGGGCGAGCGTACCCACCCACATGATCTCGGCGCGGGCGTCGTAGTCATCGGGGTTCTCCATCACCTTGGGCGCCGCCTCCCTCGCGGCGCGCACTAGCCCGCAGGCGATGTTGTCGGTTACGCCCACGGCGGGCTCGCCGGAGAAGAGTCGCTCCATGATATGGGCGATCATGTCGGTCACTCCCGCGGCGGTCTGGCGGGCGGGCAGGCTGAAGGTCAGCTCCGGGTCGAGGAAGGCGATGGCCGGGCGGTTGAGGTCCGTGTTAATGCTGCATTTGAGGTGCTCCTCGTCGTTGCTGATAACGCAGGAGTTAGAGGCCTCGGAACCGGATGCGGGGATGGTCACCACGCAGGCGACGTCGATGCGGTCGGCGGGAACGGCGCGCTTGCGGAAGAAGTCCCATACGTCGCCGTCGTATACCGCCCCAGTGCGATGGCCTTCGCGCAGTCCATGACGGAGCCGCCGCCCACGGGCAGGATGATGTCGGCGTCGTTTGCCCGTGCGAGCTCGACGCCTTCTCGTGCCAAGCCTATTTCGGGGTTTGGACGCACCCCTCCAAGCCCGATGTGCTCCACGCCCGCGGCATCGAGCGATGCCCTCACGCGGACGAGCGTTCCGCAGTGAACTGCGGAACCCCTGCCGTAGACAATGAGCGCTCAGCGGTAGCCGGAGGCGGACAGAGTCCCCCAACCTTGTCGGTCGCTTTTCGCCTAAAGACAAAGCGGGTGGGGGAGTAGAAGGAGAAATCGTTCATGGAGCTCCAATCTGGCGTTTCGCCCTACATGCGCGGAGGAGTTTTTCGGGCGCATCGCCTGCGTTCGCGTCGCAATCTCGGCGGCGCGGTGCGGTCCGTGGATTCCATCGTATCGCCCGCGGCACCCCTTACCGACGATTGAGGCGAGTCTGCATTTCGCGGCGCGACGTCCACCTGGCGGACGATATCCGTTCACGACACGTGGCCGTCCCGGTCGCAATAGCGTATGCGCACCGGGTTGCCGAGATGGGCCTGCGACCCCTTCTCCTGATGCGAGCGCGCGAGACGGGCGAGCAGCGGCGCGAGCACCTGCTCGACCGTCTCCTCCCGATACCACGCCGCCACGGGCAACCCGTTCACGTCAAACCCGTACGTTCGCCATGCCATTCGCCTCGCCGCCTTCGCCGAACGAAACCGCGTATCCAGACCGCCGGTCCCCCACCCAGCACTTCGACGAGCCTTCGCGCTCACTTCTGCGGTCGGGATGCGCCCGCGAGGCGCTCGGCAGGCAGCGCCATTTCCGCTCGCTGTGTCGAGCGCGAGTGTCGAGAAGTCGCCATATGCCACTCAGATGTAGCATGGAGTGCCGAAGCGCACGCGCCCGTGACGAAACACTGGCGCCAACCCGTTCCGCGCACCACCCCGCCCGTAAGGTGTGTGGCGAAAGGAGGACCAGCCGCATGAACATCCCCGAGACACAGAGCCTACCTCGATCGCATTCCGCACGAGCTTCTCTGACATTTCCGCCCATTACCACGTGGAGGTCCCCGTCGCGGAGATCGCCTACGCATACGACTACATCAATTCCCGGCATGCCCCGCGCAGGCAGGCCACGCTGAACGACGGGTCCGCGGCCCGGCAGGACGAATGACGCGCTTCGGCACAGGCCATGCCGAAACGCGTCACGCAAGCAAAGGAAGGAAGCCAACATCACATGAGCATCATCGCAGCACGCATCGACAACCGCCTGCTACACGGCATAGTGGCAACCCAGTGGGTACCCGAGTTCCGTCCGCAGCGTCTCATGGTCATCGATGACATCGTCGCCAACGACCCGACCAAGAAGGCCGCCATGCGGATGGCAAAGCCCTCGGGAGTCGCCCTCTCCATTATCAACAAGGAGACGGCTCTCACGAACTATCGGGCGGGCAAGTACGACGACCACACGGTCTTCATCGTGGCGCGAGACCCCCAGACCATCCTCGACGTCATACAGACGGGCCAGGTTGTTCCCACACTCGTGGTCGGAGGCACAGTCTTTCCCGAAGAGGGGTCAGACGCCGTCCAGGTGAGCAGTCGCGCCTACGTCACCAAAGACGAGCTGCCCGCATATCGAGCGATTGCTGGCACCGGCTGCGACATCACCGTTCGCTATGTGCCGGCCGACAAGCCCGTAGAGCTCTCCAGCATCATCACGCTTTAGCAAGGGAGTGAACTTATGACACCATCCATCATCCAGATAGCCGTCGTTACACTCATCGCCTTCATCTACGGAGCCGAGAAGAACGCGGGACAAATTCTCACGAACATGTCCGTCACGCCAGCATGGTTCGTCGGACTTGCGCTCGGCGACCCCGTAACCGGCCTCGCCGTCGGCGCCATCGTCCAACTCATGAGCCTGGGCGTGGCAGCCATGGGAGGAGCCTCCGTCCCCGACTATCCCACTGCCGCCATCATTGGCGCCGTCGTTGCCATCACCTCGGGTCAGGAGGCGAGCGTCGGCGTTGCCGCCGGAATCGCAGTCGGCATGCTCGGCCTTCAGCTCGACGTCATCGCCAAGACGGCAAACGGCTTCCTCGGGCGTACCTCGCAGCGCTTTGCCGAAGAGGGCAAGTACTCGCAGATGAAGAGCGTACTTTTCCTCGGTCCGGTCTTCTATGGCCTTACGGCGGCCATCCCCACGTTTGCCGTACTGCTCTTTGGCGCCGATGCCGTCAACGCTTTCCTCTCCGTCATGCCCTCCTGGTTCACGACCGGCCTCTCCATCGCCGCCGGTATCCTCCCCGTCGTCGGCCTTGCGATGCTTCTGTCCTTCATGCCAATGAAGAAATTCATCGCCTACGCCATCGTTGGCTTCGTTCTGGCCGCCTACCTGCAGATAAGCATTCTCCCCATTGCCCTGCTCGGTGCCGCCGCGGCCATCGAGTACTACAAGTCGCACAGCAATCCGTCCGTAAACGCCCTCGACGCTGGAGGTCTGGAAGATGAGTAACGAAGTTAACGCCACCAAGGCAAACGAAGCGCCAACCCGCCTGGCAGACGGAACGTACCAGCCAGTCCTCACCGTTTCCGATCTCGACCGTTGCGGCCGCCGCTGGATGCTCGGCGCGTCCATCTATAACTATGAGTCCCAGTGTGCCCCGGCGGTCATGTTCGCAACCGAACCCGCCCTGCGCAAGATCTATGCAGGAGACGAGGAGGGCTACCGCAGGTCACTTCTGAGCACCTATCGCTATTACAATGCGACTCCCCAGGTAAGCGGCCTGCTCCTCGGCGCCGGCCTAGCCTTGGAGGACAAGGGGCACAATGACGCCATCGACGCGGTCCAAGACCTTAAGATTGGCCTCATGGGCTCCCTCTCAGGAGTCGGCGATACGATCTTCGCCATCCTCATTCCCACCATCTTCGGCTCCATCGCCGCCTACATGGGACAGGCGGGAAACCCCGTCGGCGTGCTTCTCTGGCTCGCCGTCGCCATCGCCATCTTCGTATGGAAGCTCTTTGACTGGCGCATAGGCTATAAGTTCGGCGACAAGCTCTTCACGACCCTTGCCGAGAAGATGTCCGTTTTCACCGAGTCGACATCGGCACTTGGCATGATGGTCGTCGGTGCGCTCATCCCCACCGTCATCAAGGTCTCGTGTGGTCTCACGTTCACCATGGGTGACGTCACGCTCGACGTCCAGACGGGCATCCTCGACCAAATCATGGTCGGCATGCTGCCCGTAATAGCCACAGCCATCGTCTACGCCCTCGTCAAGCGCAAGGTCAGCATCAACAAGATTGTCCTCGGCATCCTCATCATCTCGTGGGTGTGCGCGGCTTTCGGCATTCTTGCTGCCTAGCCTAGGGCTAGACCAACCCACAAAGGACGCATTATGAGGCACATCATCATTGCATCGCACTACGGCCTGGCAGCCGGACTCGGAGACACGCTCAAGGCCATCATAGGACCGGGGCACGACATCAGGGTTGTCTGCGCGTTTACAGACGAAACCCCGCTCGAGGAGAAGCTCGCCAGCGCATTCGAGGGCATCGCCGAAGATGACGAGACCCTCGTTCTCACCGACATCCTTCAGGGCAGCGTAAACCAGCTCGTAGCCTGCTCGGCTCCGCGAGGCGCGTTCATAGTGACCGGCGTAAACCTTCCCGTGGCCCTCGAGCTCTCGCTCCTCGCCGGACAGCTTACTCCCGATGTGGTGAGGCATGTCGTCACCCAAGCCAAAGAGCAGCTCGTCTACCTCGGAGATCTTACTCCGGACGTTGACGAAGAAGACGAATAGGAAAGACGCGACAGTAAGGAGGACGAGACATGCGCAAAGTCCCGACCAATAACCAGCACCTGTTCTACCAACCGAAGGACGTGTGGGTGGGAGACGTCATGCCCTTCGGCAAGGACGGCACGTTCTATCTATACCACCAGCGTGACACGCGCGACCCCGCTCCGCTTGCCGAAGGACAGCCCTTTGGGTGGTCGCTCGCGACCACCCAGGACTTCGTGACGTACCAGGAACACGGAACGGCGATCCCCCACGGCGGAGAAGACGACCAAGACCAGTTTATCTACGCCGGAACCGTTTACGAGGCAAAAGGGGAGGTACGCGCTTTCTATACCGGGTTCAACCGCAACTACCTGCGAGAAGGCAAAACGTCCCAGGTGCTCATGCAGGCGAAGGCCTGCTCGGATGATTATGCGACGTGGAAAAAGACGGGCGTTGCAGTAGAGCTCACGCCTCAGCCAGGATACGATGGGCGCAACTGGCGCGACCCTTTCGTAATATGGGATGACGACCGGAAGGAATACCTCCTCGTACTGGGCACGCGTAAGGGAGACGACCCCTCCAAAACCCTCCAAACTGGCAGGCTCGTTCACTTTACGTCGAAGGACCTCGAGCACTGGCAGTTCAAGGGCGACTTCTGGGCCCCCGGCCTCTACACCATGTTCGAAATGCCAGACATTTTTAAAATTGGCGATTGGTGGTACCTGGTCTACTCTGAGTACAGCGACGAGAACAAGATCGTCTACCGCATGAGCCGCGATCTCTACGGTCCGTGGGAGAAGCCGAGAGATGACGCCTTCGACGGGAGGGCGTATTACGCCGGACGGACCGCCTTCGACGGATCGCGCAGGATTCTGTCCGGCTGGGTCCCCACGCGCGAGAACGACGATGACCGGGCCAACTGGCTTTGGGGTGGCTCGTTTATGCCCCATGAGGTGTACCAGCGCCCCAATGGCACCCTCGGCGTTCGCCCTCCCCAAAGCATAAAGGATGCGTTCGAGTGCCCTGATGCCGTCCCGGATATCGAGCTTCGCGGAGACCACGAACGAACGGAGTGCGTAATCACCGAAAACGCAGGCGAGATCTTCTGCTTCGAGGCAGACGTGACGTTCAGGGACGCTTGCGACTTCTCAATTCGAGCCTACAAGAATCTCGAGACCGACGAGTCGTACGAATACCGCTTCGACCTCGACGCGAATCGGCTCTCGTTCGACAAGAGCCCCTGTTACAAGTGGTTCCGCGTAATGGATAAGGGGCTTTGGAGGCCAGTCTGGCTCGAGTCCGGGCGTTCTTACCACCTGCAGCTCATCGTTGACGACAACATCCTCGTCCTCTACCTCGACGGTACCGCACTCACGACACGCGTCTGCGAGAAGTTCGGCCACTCGCTTGCTGTTACGGTAACGAATGGCGAACTCAAACTGTCCAACATAGCCTTGGCGAAGGGGCTGCGCGAACAGGAAAAGTAAGCCAGTGAACCTCGTCGCCACAGCGACTCCCCCAGCAAAACACGCGAACAACGGGTCCGGCCGCATTCCGGCGACCGGACCCGTCCTGTGCCCTGATGGCACATGGCCCCGGGCTGCCGACAGCGAGGCGGCCTTAGGGGCCTCGCCTACAGATTCCTGAGTGCGTCGACGAGGGAGACCTTGCCCGCGGTGACCTCGTCGGCCTGCTTGATGACCTTTGCGGGCACGACGGCCACCACAGCGCCGGCGGCAGAGCCGATTCGAGCGATGTGGTCAGAGACGGAGCGAACGGCGAGCCGCTTGCCGACAGGGAGGCAGTCAAAGGTGGCAAAGCGCACTCCTACGGTTGGGATACGCCCGTGAGGCGCTCGGCGGACAGCGCTGTTGCCGCTCGCTGTGTCGAGCGCAGGTGTCGAGAAGTTGCCATATGTCACTACAGATGTATCATGGAGTGCCGAAGTTCACGTGCCCGTGACAAAACGCGGGCGCCAACCCGTCCCGAGCACCACCCCGCCCGTAAGGTGTGGGACGAAAGGAGGACCAGCCGCATGAACATCCCCGAGACACAGAAAGACCTGCTTGCCTACCTCGATCGCATCACGCGCGAGCTTGGCAGCACGCGGGGCGGGCGCATCCAGAACCGTCTCGACCACTTCACCACGGCATCTATAACCGACTCGCTCGCCATCTCGCGCAGCCTGGCAAGTCAGTATCTCAACGAGCTCGTGCGCGCTGGCCTCGTGGTGAAAGCAGGGGCACGACCGGTGTGCTACTTCCACCGCCGCTCCCTCGAACGCTTCTTCCAGTCTCGCATTGAGCGTAGCACCTACCCTTCGGTCGAGCAGCTCTTCGCCACGCTCGGAAACGGCGAGCGACTCGACTTCGACCGCGCAATCGGTCACGAGCTGAGCCTTGCGCCCTGCATCAGCCAGCTCTGCGCCGCGCTCAAGTACCCGCCAGCTGGCCTGCCCATCCTGCTCTGTGGCGCCTCGGGAACCGGCAAGGGTCTACTCGCCGAACTTGCCCTCGAATACGGCAAGAACGTCGGCGTCCTGCAGCAGGAAGCCAAGCTTGTGAGCATCGACTGCTCGCATTACGCAGACGATGCCCGCGCGCTCACTCACGACCTGTGCGCAGATGGCGGGCCTGCAGATCGGGCGAGCGGCGGCATCGTTTATCTCAAGGACGTCGACGCCCTCTCACCCGCTGCCCAGGACGCGCTCTTGGAGTGGGCCTCCGCACAGGCGGGCGCCATTGTGCCAGCCCCTGCTGTGCGCCTTATCTTTGCCACCTCAAACGAGGCAGACAGTACCGAGTGCCGCAGCCTCACGCGTCGCATCCCCATGTCCGCCCAGGTGCCGTCTCTGCGCGAGCGCACCCAGGAGGAGCGTGAGGAACTGACTCTCCACTTCCTCAAGGAGGAGGGCCGACGCATAGGACGCGACATCCTCATAAGTCGCGGAGCCTTCCGAGCCCTCGCCGGCACCAACTTCGAGGAGAACGTACGCGGCCTGCGCGACTGCATCACCAACTGTTGCGCCGAGGCCTATCTAGACACGAAGGGTGACAGCCTGGAGATTCGCACCTACCAGCTTCCCTCCGCAATCCTTGCCGGCTCCGCACTCGAGCGCAGCGAGAACGACATGCAGCTCATCGACACCACCCGGAGTATCCAAAGCCAGGCGGACGACCGCGCACGGCATGTACTCGACGCCATGCTGGAGCCATACGAGAGCTATCGCGAAGGCACGCTTGATGGGGGCGCGTGCAGCGCTCAGCTGGTGGAGCGAGCCCGCGACCTCGAGGACTACCTGGCGTTCGGGCAAAACCCGGGCCGCTCGAAGTCCGACGCATACGAGCAGATCGCCGACAGCGTCGTCACTTCCGTGAACGAACTCTACTCGATCGATTTGTCCCGAAAGAGCTCGCATCTAATCGCCCAGGGCATCTGCCTCCAGCTGTGGCCGCCCGCAAGCCTCTCGCGTTGGAAGAGCTCCCATGCAAGCGAGCTTTCCGGCATGCGCGGCGTCGTGGCCCAGCGCAACCGCTTTGCCGTTACTGTCTGCGCCTGCATCGCTGATGAACTCAAGGCCACGCTCGGCATCGCACTCGACGATCTCACGTGTCTGCTCGTCCTTGCGCATGCGGCACTCGCACTCGACCCGTCTAAGCGTCGTCGGAGCGTCGGTATCGTCCTCAGTCATGGCTACTCGACCGCCACGAGCATCGCCGACGCCGCCAATCGGATTCTTGACACGAGGGTCTTCGAGGCCATCGACATGCCCTACGACCAGAAGGTTACGGACGTCGCTGTTCCTCTTCAGCAAATCATCGACCGCTTCTCCTACGCAGACGAGGTCGTCATCCTCGTGGACATGGGATCGCTCCAGGATATTTATAAGAGTATGGAATCCACCTCCGGCATGACGCTCGGCATCATCAACAACGCCTCTACCGGCCTTGCGGTGGAGGTTGGCGCCGGACTTATCGCGGGTCGCTCCGTGCGAGAGGTTCTCGACGATGCTGCGGCAGCTTGCACCTGTAATTATCACATCGTGGCGCGCAACGCCCGACCGGACGCGATTGTCTTCTGCTCCGAAGGCGGACTTGACGCAGCTGCGCGGATCCGCGATCTCGTGGCGCAGAGCCTGCCTGGCGAGTCCCCCGCGCGGCTTGTCGCCGTTGACTGGCGGCAGCTCGCCAATAACGGATCTGAGGATGCCGCCTTCTCCCAGTACAACGTGCGCTCGGTCATCGGCACGGACAATCCGCACGCCGATGGAGTCCCGTTCATTTCGCTCGAGGAACTCATCGCCGGCGAAGGAACGGCCCAGATAGACCGCGCCTTCGCACGCTTGCTCGACGCTGACAGCTTGCGCACGTTCCACCAGAATCTCGTCAAGAACATGACCCTCAGGAACGTGGTCGAGTCCATCACAATCCTTAACCCCAACAAGCTCTTCGGCGAAATCGAGAGTGCCGCAGAGCGGCTCCAGCAGCTCACCGGAGACGTGATTGGCGCTCGTGTGAGCATGGGGCTCTACGTGCACCTGTGTTGTCTCGTGGAGCGCCTCGTGACCAGAAGCCCCATCGAGAACTACGCAGACGAGCAGCGCTTCGCCAATGAACACAACGATTTCGTCGAGGCATTCCGCACGAGCTTCTCTGACATTTCCGCCCATTACCACGTGGAGGTCCCCGTCACGGAGATCGCCTACGCATACGACTACATCAATTCCCGGCATGCCCCGCGCAGGCAGGCCACGCCGAACGATGGGCCCGCGGCTCAGCAGGACGAGTGACGCGCCTCGCAAGCAAAGGAAGGAAGCCAACATCACACGAGCATCATCGATCGCTGCGTGCAAGGCGGCGGGCCTCACCGTGTTCGCCAAGCGCGAGGAGCGTTTTGGTTTTTCGCAAGCAAATGCGGACGAAATCAGCGACCAGATTCCCGATCCGCTCAAACATGCAGGGCCCCTATGTGTTTAACCTCATTTTTCCGTGTGCGGTAGAATGGAGTCGTTGAGATCGCGAACGCCTTAAAGGGAGAGTTTTTGTGGATGCGCATCTGGATGGGGGCTCTTCCGCCCCGCTGTATCAACAGGTGCTCGATTTGCTTAAGAGCGATATCGAACAGGGGACATATCCCGTTGACTCGCAGATTCCAACGGAACTTGAGCTTTCTAAGATGTACGGCGTGGGAAGGGTCACGGTTCGCCGCGCAATAGAGGAGCTTGTGGGCGAGGGGTATCTCACCAAGCGGCAGGGGCGTGGTACGTTTGTGACCGCGACAAAGATAATTCGCAAGGTGCATCAGAAGGACGATGTTCAGAGTTTTACCCAAGCATGCGCTGAAAACGGCATGAAGGCGGGCGCTCGCGTCGTTGCCCGCAAGACCGTTGCCGCCGATCGCGACCTCGCTTCTTTCTTTGGCTTGGATGAAGGCTCTGACCTCATCTTGGTCTCACGCGTGCGTACCGCAGACGGCGTGCCGGTCCTGTTCGAGAACAACTACTATCCTGTCGATGGATTCGAATTTCTCAAAGATATCGGTCTCTCCAATTGTTCGATATTCGAGGCCGTGGGGGAGCGTACGGGTAGGTATCCCTGCTCGTCCGATCCCTGCAGGCTGGAGATCGCCCGTGCGGGAATTGATGCCGCCCGCGAGCTCAAGGTCCCAGTAGGGGAGCCGCTGTTCTTCATGAACGCGGGCTTTCTCGATTCCAACGGAGAGCGCTTCTGCTATGGCAGACAGTACTACGTGGGTTCGCGCTACAGCTTCGATATCTAGCGGCTCTGTCTCACACAGCGCTGTTCTCGTATTGCCGCGGCAGGTCCGTTTAGCGCGTAAAAGTTACCACTTATAGAACAACCTAATATGTTTCTTGACCGACGCCTTCATGCAGGTTATACATAGAACAACCTAAGATGTTTGCCTATACGTGAAGGATTTTTGGCAAGCATCGTTGCTCTGGCAGGAGGTTAAGAATGTCGGATGCCAAACAGGAGAAGCCCAAGCGCAGATTCCATCTCCAGCTTCCCCATGTGTACACCATCGCGTTCATGCTGATCGTGTTCTTCGCGGTGCTCACATGGATCGTCCCATCGGGTCAGTTCGACCGCCAGACCATTCAGACGGCCGCGGGCGAGCGAGAAGTCGCCGTAGCCGGAACGTACCAAGAGGTCGACAAGGTCTACACCGATTCGGAGACGGGGGAGACCGTCGATCTGCGACAGGGCATCGATGCCGTCCTGCAGGCTCCCGCCAAGGGCATTCAGGCTGCGGCCGATGTCGTCGCGTTCGTCCTGCTGATCGGCGGATCGTTCGCCATCGTCACCAAGACCAACGCCCTAAACGCCGGCATGAGCCGCGTGATCAAGAAGCTGAAGAACAAGGACATCTTGATCATCCCCATCTCCATGATCCTGCTCTCGATCTGCGGCACCACGTTCGGCATGTCCGAGGAGGCGCTGCCGTTCTACGCGATCTTCATCCCCATCATGCTGAGCATCGGGTATGACTCCATGACCGCGTTCATCATCTGCTTCCTCGGCCCCAACCTTGGTTACTGCGCATCCACTATTGATCCTTTCAACGTGCTGATCGCCCAGGGCGTTATCGGCATCGAGGGAAATCCCCAGCTTTGGCTCCGCGCCATCCTGTGGGTCATCTTCACCGCCGCGGGCATTTTCTGGGCCATGCGCTACGCGCGCCGCGTCAAGCTCGATCCCAAGTCCTCCATCACCTATGAGGACGATAAGCAGAAGCGCATCGAGTTCTCTGTCACCGATGCTTCTATCGAAGAGGAGTTCACGCTTCGCCACAAGCTCGTCCTCATTGATTTCGCGGTCGGCATGGGCGTTATCGTGTGGGGCCTCGTTACCCAGGGCTGGTATATGGACGAGATCTCCATGGTGTTCCTGGCCATGGGCCTTCTTGCCGGCATACTCGGCGGCCTGGACGAGAAGACCATTGCGGAGGAGTTCGTCCGCGGAATCGCCGACTTCGCCTACGCAGCCTGCATCATCGGCATCGCCCGCGGCATCCTGGTCGTCGCAGAGGGCGGAATGATCATCGACTCTATTCTTAACTGGCTCGTCGGACTCCTTGCGGGCGCTCCGTCCTTCATCTATACCACCTTCATGTACATCGTCCTCGGCCTGCTTTCGCTGCTGGTTCCTTCCAGCTCCGGCCTCGCTGCACTCACCATGCCCGTCATGGGCCCGCTGACCGAGCTTATGGGCCTCAATCCCGAGGCTGCCGTCACCGCTCTGCAGTTCGCGAACCAGACCGTCAACACCATCAGCCCCGTTGCGGGCATGACCGTCGCGGGTCTTGCCGTGGCGAAGATCTCCTTCGGGCAATGGTGGAAGACCATCTGGAAGTTCTTTATCTTCATGGTTCTGTTCGGATTGGTCGCGACTGTGATTTCCGGCCTACTGCCGATGTAGGAGGTGCCCAGCATGGATTTAAGCGCTTCCACACCCCGTCTGCGTCGCGAGCAGGTCGCCGGCATGAACATTCACTACATCATGTGGTCGCTCGATTACTTCCTTGATGCCCAGCAGCGCCTTGGCTTCAAAACCATCGAGCTTTGGGCGGCCGAGCCGCACGTGACGCTGGACCACACGGGGTATTTCGAGGCCGACGAGCTTCGCCGCAAGATCGAGTCCCGCGGACTCTCCGTGAGCTCCCTGTGTCCGGAGAACGTGGTGTATCCGTGGCAGTACGCTGCCAGAAAGCCCCTCCACGCGCAGCGGAGCCTCGCTTACTTTAAGCACGGCATCGAGCTCGCCGAGGTGCTCGGCGCCCCGTATATGTCCATCAACTCCGGTTGGGGCGATTGGGACGAGGACCGCGAGGAGGCTTGGAAGCGCTCTGCCGAGCACTTGGCGATTCTTGCGGACTATGCCGGCGAGCACGGCGTGACCCTCTGCATGGAGAGCCTGAGGCCGGAAGAGAGCAACTTGGTGGTTACACTCGCGGACGCCAGGCGCATGCTTGACCAAGTAGCCAGCCCGCACCTTACTCCAATGGTGGACACTACCGCTATGGGAGTCGCCGGCGAGAGCCTTGAAGAGTGGTTTGCCGAGTTTGGCGATGGTGCCATAAGGAACATGCGCTTCATTGATGGCGACCCATATGGCCATCTGGTTTGGGGCGATGGAAAGCACAGTATGGACGATTTCGTACGCGTCCTCAACGCGCATGGGTTCGAGGGCTATCTTGGCCAGGAGATCACCGATGGAAGGTATTTCGATGATCCCGCAGCAGCGGACCGGCACAACATGGACGCCTTCGAGAGGTATTTTGTCGACTAGCGCGTAGCTCCCATTCGCGTGGGGAAGTCAACACGCTTGACGAGAAGACTCGCAGTAAACGTTGGCGGATTCGTCCGCCGTATCGAAAGGAAGAATAACAATGAACGCACATGATCTTATCGCCGACGCAATCGCTGAAAAGGGCGGTTTCGATAGCGTCTTCTGGGTTGCCTGCGGCGGCTCCCTCATCGACCTGCTGCCCGCCCACGAGCTGCTCAAGCGCGAGGCGACTACGTTTGCCAGCGAGGCGTATACCGCCCGCGAGTTCGATATCATGCGTCCCAAGCGCCTGGGCGAAAAGTCCCTTGTCATCGCTTGCAGCCACTCCGGCAACACCCCCGAGGTAATCGATGCGTGCTCGATCGCCAAGGCGGCGGGCGCGACCGTTATCGTGCAGACGGACAACGCGGGTTCCGGCATCGATAACGGTGAGTGGACGTGCTGGGTATATCCGTGGGGCGAGGGAGTTCCGCAGGCGGAGGTGCCCGCCGGCATCTCTTTGGCTCTCGCTTCCGAGCTCCTGGATCAGCAGGAAGGTTATGCCGACCTTGCCGACATGTACGAAGGCATCGCCAAGATGGACCAGATCCTGCCTGCAGCTCGCGAGAAGGTCAACGCCGAACTCTGCGACCGTTTTGCCGCCCTGTGCCAGGACCACAAGTTCCTGTATATCTTGGGGTCCGGTCCCGTGTTTAGCCAGGCCTATGGCTTCGCTATCTGCTCGCTTATGGAGATGCAGTGGCAGAGCTGCGCCTATATCCACTCCGGCGAGTACTTCCACGGCCCCTTCGAGGTGACCGAGCCCGGAGTCTTCTACTTCCTGCAGATGTCTTCTAGTGAGTGCCGAGCCATGGATGAGCGCGCCCTCGCATTCCTCGAGACCCATACCGACACTCTTATGGTGCTCGACGCCATGGAGTACGGCATGGACCAAGTACCGGCGAGCGTTCGCGCGTTCCTTGATCCAATCCTGTTCTACGCGATGAACTGTGAGCTGCGCTCCGCTCGCGGCAAGGTGTTCGACCATCACCCGGACGTGCGTCGTTACATGGGCATCGAGAAGTACTAGCGATTTTAAAACGGGGCGCGAGGCGCGTTGAGACGTGCGAATCCCTCGCGCCCCGTCTGCTCGCCGTAACCACGGCGGTTTACCTGAATGGAGATAACCATGGCAGCCTATCCTATAAGCGTGCTTGGCTTTGGAGACAACGTTGTCGATAAGTACGAGCACATCAAGACCATGTATCCCGGCGGCAATGCAGTTAACTTCGCCGTCTTCGCCAAGAAGCTCGGCGTCGATCGCAGCGCCTACATGGGAATCTTCGGATCAGATGAGGAGGCCGAGCACGTTATAGCATCGCTCGAGGACGAGGGCGTCGAGCTTCTTCGCTGCCAGCAGGTCCTGGGCGTCAACGGCGCCGCTCGCGTGACCGTTGACGAGACCGGGGACCGTATCTTCCTGGGCTCCAATGAAGGCGGCATACGTGGCGACATGCGCTACGTGATAGACCGCTTCGCCGCCGAGTACGTCAGCGGCTTCGATTTGGTGCACAGCGGCAACTACTGCTTCACCGAGCGCGAGCTCCCCAAGATCAAGGCTGCCGGCGTGCCTATCAGCTTCGACTTCTCCGATGACTCCACCGACGAGCACTTCGGGCAGATTGCGCCATTTGTGACGTACGCCTTTATGTCCATGGGCGACGCTTCCCTGGAGGATATCAAGGCGAAGCTCGAGTGGGTGAAGGCCCTTGGCCCTCAAATCGTATGCGCATCGCGCGGGAGCAAGGGCTCCGTCGCCTATGACGGCGAAAACTTCTACGAGCAGGGCATCAAGCCCGTGGCGCCCGAGGAGCTCAAAGACGCTATGGCGGCCGGCGATTCACTGCTGACGGCGTTTTTGGTCACCTATCTTTCCAAGAAGAAGGCCGGCGAGTGCGGCGAGGCCGCGATTCGCGAGAGCTTGGACTTCGCTGCCGGTTTTGCGGCGGAGACCTGCAAGATCGAGGGCAGTTGGGGCCACCCGCTGGTCTACGAGAACTAGTTTTTTGTCGTGGCGGGGTGTCTTGGGGCCGCCCCGCATTGCGTTAGGAGTCAAGATGTCCGTTCGTGCCTGCGCGGCAGGATTTTGCTGCGCCGATGTCTACCAGAATCTGGATCCCCTGGGTTGCATCCAAGGGGGCCTCTCAGGAGCGCTTCGAGGGGTGCTTCTTGAGTATATGAAGGCAAAAGGGATATGCAATCTTCATATACGGCCTTCTTTTAGAGGGCGTTGTCCTTACTCTTTCATCTCCTTGCCTATGGACATTTTGTCCATAGGCAAGAGTCCATGGTCGAGATCATGGTGAAGTTCTGCGGCCAGTAATTACTGCATTACATATTCTGTTGTCACCTGGGAGGCTCGCTTTTGCGGGCCTCTTTGCGTTGCTAAGGGGCCATGGTCTGTCGATAAATAAAGCGCCCGCTTGCGGGGGAGCAAGCGGGCGCCGTTGAGCGAATATGTTTGCGGCCCTAGCCGCTGCGGGTGATGGGTCCTCGACTAGTTAGTCGTGCCGGAATCGTCGCCCGAATCGGAGCCAGAAAGCGAAACCGTCAACGTGATCGTGCTGTCGGTGGACTGCTTGCCAGTGGGGGAGACGCCCGTCACGGTGGCGTTTTCGTTGCCACTCACGGGGTTGCCGTTCTGATCGCAGAATGCGATGTTGTAGAATCCGGCGTTGTTGAGCGCGGTGACGGCGGCGGAGATGCTCTTGCCGTACAGGTTGCCCGGAACGCTGGCCTTGCCGGACTTCTTGGCGATGACGACGGTGATCGTGGCGCCGGGCTTCTGCTTGCCGCTGGGGTTCCAGCTAATGACGGTGCCCTCGGTGACGGAATCGTTCTCCTGGTAGCTCACGTTGACGCCAAAACCGGCCATGTCGAGAGCGTTGCGTGCCTGGGCCTCGGTCATGTCGGTCAGATCGGGGACGGAGGTGGTGTCAGGACCGCTGGAGACCTTATACGAGATGGTCGTGCCCTTCTCGACTTCCTTGCCGGCATCAGTGCCCTGCTCAAAGACCTGGCCTTCGTCGGCCTCGTTGGCCTCCTCGGTTGCGTTGCCCTTCAGGCCCACGCTTGCCAGCGCGGCCTCGGCCTGGTCCTTGGTTAGGCCGACGAGCTGGGGAACCTCAACCTTCTCAGAGGGCTTGGGGCCCTTGGAGATTACCAGGTTCACCTTGGAGCCCTTGGGCTTCTTAGTGTTGCCGTTGGGGGTCTGCTCGGCAACTTTGCCCTCGTCGACATCGTCGTTATAGCTCTGGTCGACAGTTCCGACCTCGAGGCCGGCTTCCTTGATCAGCTCGACGGCAGTCTGCTGGTCCTTGTTAAGCACATCGGGCACCGTAACCTGCTCGCCCCCAAAGAGCCCGGTGGCGAAGGCCACCACAACGCCAACCACGGCGATTGCGGCGACTACGGCGGCGATAATCTTGTTCTTGTTGGACTTGGGCTGATCGACCTCGTAGGAACCGGTGGAACCCGAGACGGCGCTGCGGGGGTTGGTCTGTCCGCTTACGCCCGATACGGGGCGAACCATAGCGCGCGTGGAGTCAGACAGCTCACGGGTCTTGGTAGCGCCCAGCTCACCGGGGGCGCCGATGATGCGCGTGGGCTCCGAGACGTTGACGGCACGGCCCGACAGGTAGCTGTTGAGCACCTGACGCAGCTCGTCGGCGGTCTGGAAGCGGTTTGCCGGGTCCTTCTCCATGCACTTGAGGATGATGCGCTCAAGGTCGGCGTCGACACCGGAGTTGATCTGGCTCGGCGGAATAGGCAACTCGTTGACCTGCTTGAGTGCGACCGAGATGGCGTCGTCGCCGTCAAAGGGTACGCGGCCGGTGGCGCACTCGTACATGACGACACCCAGCGAGTAGATATCCGAGGTGGGGCCGAGGTCCTGGCCGCGGGTCTGTTCGGGGCTTACATAGTGGGCGGTGCCCAGCACGTTGTTATCCTGCGTGAGGTGGCTGTTCTTGGCGCGTGCGATGCCAAAATCCATGACCTTGATATTGCCGTCGGGCAGCACCATGATGTTTTGCGGCTTAATGTCGCGGTGGATAATCTCGTGCTTGTGTGCGACCGAAAGCGCGGAGCTGATCTGCGAGCCGATCTGCGCGACCTTCTTGGGATCGAGGGCGCCGTGGCTCTTGATGCCGCTCTTAAGGTCGGTACCGCGCAGGTACTCCATGACGATGTAATAGGTGTCGCCATCCTTGCCCCAGTCGTAGACGCCCACGATATAGGGGGAGGACAGGCCGGCCGCTGCCTGGGCCTCCTGCTTAAAGCGGGCGGCGAAGGTGGCGTCGCCGGCATACTGCGGCAGCATGATCTTGACGGCAACCGTGCGGTCGAGGACCTGATCCTGTGCACGGAAGACGGTCGCCATACCGCCCGTTCCCACCTTATCCTTGAGGAGGTATCTTCCCCCGAGGACCCTCTGTTCCATTCCTGCTCCTAACATAACTATTCGCTCAACGATGTGTGTAGTACCAAATGTATGGCCGCTGGGGCCGTGTGGCGCGTTGTCGCTAGCTCATCGGCCGCGGCGCGTCCCAAGTATCCGCTTTGATCACGGGCATCACGCTCCCTGTGCGGCGAGCGCCGCGGTCAGGACGATGCCGGCGATCTTGGCCGCCTCGACGTCGTGTTTGTCGTAATCCTCCAGGGCCACCGAGATGGCAACCGTGGGTGAATCGTAAGGTGCAAAGCCAACAAACATAGAGTTGACGTTGGTGCCGCCGGTCTCGGCCGAACCGGTCTTGCCGGCAACCTTGACGCCCGGAATCTGGGCATCGGTGCCGGTACCGGACTGGACGACGGCGAGCATGGCCTGCTTGACCTGGTCGGCCGTGGCAGAGCTGACAGCCTGGCCCAGCGAGCGGGACTGCGTGGTCTTAACCACGGTTCCGTCCGGGGCGAGTATCTGGGACACAAAGAACGGGTCCATGACCACGCCGCTGTTGGCGATAGCCGCAGCGATCACGCAATTCTGCATAACGGTGGTCTGCGGGCCAGGCGTGTGGTCCATGCCGACGGGCTGTCCGGCGCCTGCCCAAGCGGTCTCCCATTCGGTCATAAGCGACGGGTCGGCCATGATGGAAGCCGCGGTGGTCAGATCCTGGCCGAGCTTTTGACCGTAGCCAAAGGCGTTGGCAAACTGGACGAGCGAGCTGGCGCCGACCTCGTTTGCCACCTGGCCAAAGACGACGTTGGACGACACGGCGAAGGCCTGCTGCAGGCTGATGGTGCCGTAGCTCTCGTTGGCATCGTTGGTGACCGGCGCGTTGCCAATATCCATGGAGCCGGGCGCCTGGTACGTGCTGGTAAGGCTGGCGGTGCCGGTCTCGAGCGCCGCGGAGAGTGTGACGACCTTAAAGGTCGAGCCCGGGGTGTAGAGCGCGTCCATGGCGCGGTCGTACATGGAGCCGTCCTCGCCGCCGCCCGACTGGAGCAGCGCATCGATGTTGGTGTTGTCGTAGGTGGGCGAGCTCGCGCACGCAAGGACCGCACCGGTGCGCGGATCCATGACCACCACAGCGCCCTTAAAGCCCTTGAGCGCCTGCTCGGCAGCCGTCTGGATGCGCGAGTCGATGGTGAGCTTGGCGGTATTGCCCGGCTGGGTCTGCCCCGCGAGCGACGCGATGGCGTTGTTCCAGCTGGAGTAATCCTTGGAGCCGGTGAGCGTATCGTTCATGACGCTCTCGATGCCGGCGGTGCCGTATTGCTGGCTCACGTAGCCCACCACGTGCGCGGCCATGTTGCCGTTGGGGTAGGAACGGGCGTAGGTGCCGTCCTCCTGCTGCAACGACTCGGCTAGCGTCACGCCGTCGGACGTGATGATGGAGCCACGCTGGATATACTTGGAGCGGGCGATGGTGTGGTTGTTGGTCGGCATGTCCTGATAGTCCTTCGCCTTGATGACCTGGACATAGGTGAGGTTGCCGATAAGGATGGCGAACAGCGCCGTGAAAGCAAACACGGCACGAGTCAGACGGTTGGCAAGTGCCACGCGGCCGAGCACGCCGGACTCTGGCGTGTCGAGCAGGCGACGACGCATGCGAGAGCCCGCGGAGTGGTTGCCGTGGCTGTAGGAAGGTGCGCTGGCAAAACGCGTACCGGTCGGGGCGACGGCGGATGCGACCTGGTCATCGGTGATGGCGGCCATGGTGCCGGTGCCGGTGAGCTCGGCTTCGCGTCCGGTTGCCTCGTCGCCGGCGCGCAGCAGTAGCGCGACGATGATAAAGCTCGCCAGCAGCGAGGAGCCGCCCTGGCTCATAAAGGGCAGGGTGACGCCAGTCAGCGGGATCAGGCGGGTTACGCCGCCAACGATTAAGAATGCCTGGAAGCTGATGGCCGCCGTAAGGCCGGTCGCGCTAAAGGCGGCAAGGTCGGACTTGGCGCGGGCGGCCGTGGTGAGGCCACGCACGGCAAAAAGCATAAACAGGATGAGCACGGCGCCGCCGCCCAAAAGGCCCATTTCCTCGCCGATGGCCGAGAAGATAAAGTCGGACTCGACGACGGGGATGTTGTTTGCCATGCCGTTGCCGATGCCGACGCCAACCAGGCCACCGTCAGCCAGCGAGTAAAGTGACTGTACGATCTGGTAGCCCTGGCCCTGGGCGTCCTTAAACGGATCGACCCAGACCTGAAAGCGCACCTGCACGTGCGACAGGAACTTGTAGGCGCCCACGGCTCCAACGGCCAGCAGCGCAAGGCCGATGATGACGTACGAAAAACGTCCCGTGGCAACATAGAGCATCAGCAAAAAGATGGTGTAGAACAGGACGGCCGAGCCCAGGTCGCGTTCGAAGACGACGATGAGCAGGCACACGCCCCACACGGCAAACAGCGGCAGCAGCAGGCGGAAGCGCGGAATCTTGAGGCCCAGGATCTTGCGGTTGGAGATGGAGAGCAGCTCGCGGTTCTCGGCCAGATAGCCTGCCAGGAACAAGACGATGAAGACCTTGGCGAACTCGCCAGGCTGGATGGTGAAGCCCGCGATGCGAATCCACAGCTTGGAGCCCGAGATCGTGGTGCCGATAAAGATCGGCAGCATCAGCAGGATGATGCCGATAATGCCAAAGGTGTACTTGTAGCGCATGACCACGTCGAGGTTCTTAACCAGTGCGAGCGTTCCCACCATGAGCGCCACCGAGACAAACAAGATGATGAGCTGCGAGATGGCGAGGTCGGGGGCCAGGCGCGTCACGAATGTGATGCCGATGCCCGAGAGCACAAAGACGATGGGCAGGATGGCGGGGTCGGCGCCGGGCGCCAGGATGCGCACGGCGATATGCGCCGCGGCGAAGGCGGCGAACAGGCCGATCGGCACGGCGAGCGTCTCAAAGGAAACCGTGGCACCCGCGGTGAGCACGTACATCGCATAGAGCAGGATGACGGGGAACGCCGAGGCGATGAGCAAGAGCAGTTCGGTGTTGCGGCGACTCATAAGCGGCACTCCCTTTCTAATTCTTATCGGAGGCTTCGGCCTCGGCTGACTGTTCGGCGGTTTTCTCGGAATCTGACTCGGATGTGGATTCCTGATCGGTGTTGTCGCGAATCGTTTGCGCGTCAATCACCTGACGGGTCTGCTCCTCGTCAATCTGATGGCGGTACTTGGAAATGGTGTCCTGCGCATCGTCGACGCTCGTTTGTGGAATGCCTGCCTTCAGGCGGTTTTGCGTGTCTTCGGGCAGGTCGGACAGCTTGATGCTGGTTTCGCTCTCGAGCCAGTGGAGCTCGACCCCGAGCGTCTTGCCGGGTAGGCCGCGCCAGACGGCGACATTGCCGTGGTAGGTTCCCAAGTAATAGGAGCCGGTGACGCCCGTGTATGCCCAGATGCCTGCTACCAGCACAAAGACAAGGGCCAAGATGGAGGCGATGGTGACATTGCGGCGTCGGACGCGTTTTGCCTCGCGCATGACGCCGTCGTCGACCAGATCGACGACCACCACGGTCACGTTGTCGTGGCCGCCGGCGGCGAGCGCCGCGTCCACCAAGTTGTCGACACAGATCTGTGCGCTCGAAGACTGTGTGGCGATGTTCTCGATATCGCTATCGGGAATCATGCTCGAAAGGCCGTCGGAGCACAGGATCAGACGGTCGCCTTCCTCGATATGCAGAGTGAAGTGGTCGGCATACATGGCGGGGTCCGAGCCCAGCGCACGGGTGATGACCGAACGGTTGGGGTGGACGCGAGCCTCGTCTGCCGTGATCTCGCCAGCGTCCACGAGCTCCTCCACGTAGGAGTGGTCGCGGGTCACGCGGATGAGCGTGCCCTCGTGGAGCAGATAGGCGCGAGAGTCGCCCACGTGGGCGATGGCGAGCGTGTCGTTTTCGATGTAGGCGCAGGTGGCTGTGCAGCCCATGCCGGGCTTGCCCAGGCCGTTCAGGGCCGCCTCGATTACGGCGGCGTTGGCTGCCTCGACGGCTGCGGCCAGGCGTGCTGCGTCGGCGGACTGTGGGGCCGTCTTGGCAATAGTCTCGACGGCGATGGAAGAGGCTACCTCGCCGGCAGCGTGACCACCCATGCCGTCGCATACGCAAAAGAGCGGCGACTGCACCAGGTAGGAATCCTCATTGTGCGGGCGCACGCAGCCAACGTCGGAGCGGGCGCCCCACATGAGTTGCGTGGTGGTGCCGGCATCATAGGTCGAGTCGGTCTCGATGCGCTCCTCGGTCAGGGGTTCAAAGCTCATGGTCGAGCCGGGGTCTTTGAGCTTGGCCTCAACGGCGGCAACGTCGATTTCGGCGGTGTCACCGGGAGAGACGGTGTCGGTCACGGCGTTTGATTCGGAATCGCCGGTGTCCGGGGAGTCGGGCTCCTCGGAAACGCGGGCGGTCGACTCGTCATCTTGCGGGCTGACGTCTATAGGCTCGGGCGCCGGCGTAGACGCGGGCGCAACCTTGGATGCCGGGGCTATGGGAAACGCCGGCGCGGCGGGCTCGGGTGCCGCAAACACCGCAGCGCTCTCGTTGATTGCCGCGGCGACGGGCTCTGCAAAGTGAGCCGGCGCCGGGGTTGCTTCGGGTGCTGTGGGCTGTTCCGCAGCATGTGCGCCGATGGGCGCCGCTGCGGCATCCTCTTCGTCCTCGTTATCGGCGAGATCCGAAATATCATGCGTTACATGCGAAAGAGGCAGGGAGAACACGGTGTCCTCGGGTTCCACGGGTGCGGAGCCCGCTGGAGCGGCGTGGGCCGGCGCAGCTGTGGCGGCGGCCGGTGCCTCGGTCATAGTTGCGGACTTGTTCTCCTCGTCGATCATCGACGGTTCACCTTCATGACCACGTCGCCAATCTGGACTTCGTCGCCTTCGCGCAGCGTCGCGGGCTCCACCAGCTGGCGGCCGTTGACGAGCGTGCCGTTAAGCGAGTTGAGGTCTTCGATGATGAGCGCCGGGCCCTGCAGCGAAAAGCGCGCATGCGAGGCCGAGACGAACGGTTCGTTGATGCAGATGTCCGAAGATGGCGAGCGACCGACGATGACGGGGCCGAGCATGTCTACGTGGATGCCGCGGATACCGCGCGGACCCTTGTCCACATCGATCGTCCAAATGGCCGAGTCGCGGCGCTGTCCGCGCACAAGTCCCACGCCGGTCTTCATGACGGCGAACAGGAAGATATAGAGCAGGGCGACCAGGACGATGCGGCCTGCAAAAAGGACGATATCGATGTTCATAAGCGACTATCCCCTAAATTCAAAGGTGCTCAGGCCAAACGTCAGCAGATCGCCGTTGCGCAGCGGGCAGCGCGTAATGCGGCGGTTGTTGACGAGCGTGCCGTTGGTGGAATTGAGGTCCTCGATCGACCAATCCGAGCCCGTAAAGGTGAGCTGGGCGTGGCGGCGCGACACGTTGGGGTCGCGCAGGGCAATGTCGGAAACTGAGCGCTCGCGACCGATGGTCACCTGTGCGGAGGTGATGCTATGGCTCTCGCCGCTCACGACGTCGACGAGCTGGGCGAGCGGGCGCTGCGGGGCGCGAGTACTCGCCATGTTGGAGGCGATGCCGGCTGCGGCGCCTAGGCCCACGGCGGCACCGGTCGCGGCGGCTCCGCCCATGCCGGCAAGCGCGTCGCGCGAGACGGTCTGCGGCACCGGGATGGGTGCGGCGGCGGGGTCGGGGACGCTAGGCGCGAAGGGGTCTGCCACGGCAAGCGGGTCGGGAGCGGCGGCGCGAGGCGTCGGCTGTTGCTGGGGCATGGCGGCGGGGCGCTGCTGCTGCGGGGCAGCAAACTGCTGCTGGCCGGCGCGCGGGGCGCTGGCGGCACGGCTTGCCGCGGAGTTGTTCTGGCCCAGGCCGTTCTGATAGGCGCGCTCTTCTTCGTACAGGCGGCCGAGCGTGGGGGCATCGACGTTCTCGGCAAAGACCGAGAACTTGCCGGCGCGCAGCTGCGGATCGATCATAAAGCGCACGAGGGGCTCGCCGACAAAGACATAGCGGCGCTTTTCGGCCTGCGCCTTCACAAACTCGCGGACCTCGCGCGAAAGCTCGGGGTAGAACGGGGCGAGCATGGGATCGTCGTCGGCGGCGATCAGGATGGTATAGAGTGCCGGCGCCGTGTTGACGCCGTTGATCACCAGAGTCTGATCCTCCATGTCGCGAGCGGCCTGCTTGGCAAGCTTCTTAAAGGAGAACGGGGCACGGGTGGCACCGAAGATGCCGGCCACGTGGTCCTCGAAGATGTTCAGGAAGTTCACGAAAGATCACTCTCCGTATAAGTTCTTTGGTATCCGAGCAAATATAGGCATATCCCAACGATTATAGAGGATAGGGTTCCCGCAACCGCCGCCTTGGCGACGACCGCGGCTGCAAGGCTGGCAATTTCCATATGGTGTGCAAGACAGGACGCCGCTGCGCAGCCGATGCCGGTGACAGCGATGGCGGCGATTGCGGCAAGGTTTGAGCCCTGATCGGCACGCTTGGCATGGGCATTGAGCAGCGCAGATGACGCCGCGGCAGTTGCCGCTACCAGCACAAAGGCAGCCCAAAGGAGCGGGTCTCCCAGCGCTGCGGCAACGTTACCGAGCCCCAGCACGCCTCCGGCTGAAAGCGCGACCGTGGCCAGACGGGCAAAAAGCGCGCCCATGCCCGTTGCCGCGGCGGCGCTTGCCGGGCCGAGCCAAAATGACGCGACGCCGGCGGCGACCCCAGCTGCCAGGAAGGTATTGCCGGTCAGACAGCCAAGCGCGAGTGCACAGGTGAGCGTGGCGCTCGCGGCAGTCTCGGTGCGACCCCAGGCGATCCACCAACCGGACATGGCGGCGGCAAAGATCACCGCGACGGGCAGCATCGACAGGATGCCCTGTGCCTGCATGGTGGCGTTGGCCATGAGCACCAAAAAGCCCACAGCCGAGATGGCCGAGCCAATCTGGGGGGCCAGGCCAGCCGCCGCTCCGATCGCGATGGCCGCAATGACCAGGCCGGGAAGCGCCGCGACCCCGGCCGTTTGCATCAGCAAAAAGCTAAAGGTGCCGCACGTTAGCGCCGAGATAGTGCGCATGGTGTAGTCGCGCGCATGGCTCCAGCGCGTGCCCGCCCAGCCAAGTGCGGGGTCGACCTCGATGGCGTCGTCCTCGTAGTGCGACGGCTCGATATCGTCGAGCTCCTGCTCGTCATCCGAAAGTTCGCCAACCATTTGCTCTAGGCTGCGACGGCCCTCGCGCACGCTGCCCAGACCGGCAAGGAGCTGGTCGCAAAATGCCTCGATGCTGCTGGGGCGGTCCTGCGGCATGGGGGAGAGCGCGCTCATGAGCGCGGCCTCGGCTCCCGGGGGAAAGTGTGGTATCAGCTCGCTGGGATAGGTGGCGCCGCCGATGATGCGGTCGAGCGAGTCGGCGGGCGTGGCCGCCATAAAGGGGGCGCTGCCGCACAGGCCCTCATAGATTACACAGGCGAGGGCAAAGACATCGGCGCGCTCATCGACCGTGCCGGTCTCGATATCGAGCTGCTCGGGCGGCATGTAGCCGATGGTGCCGCCGCGCGAGCCGCCAAAGCCACCGGCGGACGACAGTCGCGCCATGCCAAAGTCGGTGAGCTTTACATTGCCCGAGTGGTCGATGAGCACGTTGGCGGGCTTAATGTCCAGGTGGAGTACGCCATTACTATGGGCGAAGGTGAGCGCCTGGCCTAGGGCATCGGCAATGGCCGCGGCCTCGTCAAAGGTAAGTGAGTGACCGTCCACGCGGTGCAAAAACTCGGCCAGCGACATGCCATCGACATATTCCATAACCAGGTAGGCATAGGCTGTGTCGTGCGTAAAGTCGATGACCTGCACGATGTTGGGATGTTGAAGCATGGCGGCAGTGTGCGCCTCGCGCAGGACATCCATGATGTCGCTGGCGGGCATGCCGACACCGTTAATAAGGGGGATGCGCTTAATGGCGACGCGGCGGCGCAGGTGCGTGTCGCGGCAGATCTCGATGGAGCCAAAACCGCCGGTCGCAAGTGTCTCGAGCGGCTGGTACCGCTTGAGCAGCTCGCGAGAGCTGGTGCCCTCCAAAGGAACGTCCGGCGAGAACCGGGCGGTATGTTGCGAGAAAAGCGGCATGGCCAACCCTCGTGCGTTTAAAGTTCGTTTGCGAGCGGCGGGCGCGGGGCCGAGCCGTTCGCGGTGGCATAGATGCTGCTAGTGTAGCACGCTCGGGTGCATGGGGAGGATAGCGGGATGCGAGGCTGCCTGTCTGGCTTGGCCTTAGCGCTTCTTCTTGTTCTTCTTCTGCTTGCGCTTGGTCTCCTGGGGCTTGTCGCCCTGCTTGGCCTCGGCGGCGGCCTTCTCGGCCTTCATTTTCTTCTTCTTGGTCTCGATGCGGAGTTTTTTGTTGATGCGCGCCTTAAGGAAGGGACCGAACTGCTCGGCATCGCCGCGGACAAAGGTGTCCTTAGGGATCGTCACGCCCTGGTCGGCGAACATGGCCACAAAGATGCGCTCGCCGTCGAGCACGTGGTCGAGCTTTTCAAACGGGAAGAACTGTGACTTGCCGCTCTTGCCCCAAACCATCAGGCCGTCCTCGTTGGCGGCGACGCGGCGATAGCGGCCACCCATGGACTCGTCGGCCTCAACGGCGTCGATAAAGTCGCGGGCGAGGGTGTGGTGCAGGTTTTTGCTCCACCAGGCCAAAAAGGCGCCGAACACGATCAGGACGACGCCAAACTTGATCCAGTTGCCGCCGGCCACCAGCATGCCGATGCCGATGAGCGCGGCAATTGCCGCGGCGACATACAGCGAGCCGCGACGCCTGGGCGAGGCGACCAGGCGGGCGAAGTCGGTGACCAGGTCGTTTTCGTACTGGTACTCGTTGAGGTACAGGATGCCGTCGTCGGCTGCGGCCTGCTCCTCGAGCGCGACCTCGACCTGGTCGGCTGCTTCGGAGGGGACGAGGTTGCTCTCTGCGTCTGCCATGCTCTTTGGACTCCTATCGCGGCGGGCTCGCCGTACGGGTATTATGGAATGCAGTATGCCGTGCGACCGCATGGCCGCCGCGGCAACAAGACTCAGTATACCCGGGGGAGCACCCATGGAATCGTTGTACCGAAAGTATCGCCCGCTCACCTTCGACTCCGTGGTGGGCCAGCAGCATATCGTCTCGACGCTCGAGCACGCCATCACCGAGGGGCGCCTGTCCCACGCGTACCTATTCTGCGGACCGCGCGGCACGGGCAAGACCACCATGGCGCGCATTCTGGCCAAGGCGCTGCTGTGCCGCAATGCCGAGGCGGCGCGCGCCGAGGGTGCAAGCGGCTGCATGCCCGACGGTACTTGCGAGGAGTGCGAGCTCATCGCCGAGGGCAACCACCCGGATGTCTACGAGCTCGATGCCGCAAGCCGTACTGGCGTGGACAACGTGCGCGAGGAGATCATCAACTCCGTCAACTTTGCCCCGGTGCGCGGCAAGTACAAGATTTATATCATCGACGAGGTCCACATGCTCACGACGGCGGCGTTCAACGCGCTGCTCAAGACGCTTGAGGAGCCGCCGGCACACGTGATCTTTGTGCTGTGCACCACCGACCCGCAAAAGATTCTGGAGACCATCCTCTCGCGCTGCCAGCGCTTCGATTTCCATCGTATCGGCAACGAGGATATTGAGCATCGCCTGGCATACGTGTGCGAGCAGGAGGGCTTCGATTACGACGACGAGGCGCTGGCTATCGTGGCACGCCATGCCAAGGGCGGCATGCGCGACGCGTTGTCCACGCTGGAGCAGCTGAGCGTTTTTGGCAACGGCGCCGTGCATGCGGACGATGCCCGCTCGCTTTTGGGCGAGGTTTCGGACCAGATCCTGGGCGAGTTTGCCCGCGCCATTGCCGATCGCGATGTTGCCGAGCTATATGGACTGATCCGTGCGCAGGTCGAGGAAGGAAACGACCTGCTGGAGCTGACGCGCGACCTGGTGGCGCATGTGCGTGACGTGTACGTTGCCTGCGTTGCCGGTGCCCGTGCCGAGCTGTTTGAGGGCGGCTCCGAGCAGGCCGAGGCGCTTGCTGCCGAGGCCGCTGCCTTTGGCGAGCATCCTGCCGACCGCCTGGCTCGTGTGCTGACAGTGCTCGACGATGCCGCACTGGAGATGAGGGGCGCGAGCGACGTGCGCCTGGTGCTCGAGATTGCCTGCATGCGTCTGGCGCGTCCCGAGGCTGATTTAACGATTGAGGCATTGGCCGAGCGCGTGGCACGCCTGGAGGCCATGGTTGCCAACGCCGCCGTGCCGGCGAGCGTGGCTGCTGCTCAGGCCGCCGCGCCTGCAGCATCCGTACCCGCTGCTGCCCAACAGCCGACGCTCATTTCGGGCGCTCGTGCTGCTGCTCCGGCGGCATCCGCTGCCCCTGCTGCTACGTCCGCGCGCCAGGGTGGCATGCCTTGGGACCGCGGCGCTGCTGTTCCGACTGCCCAGCCTGCGCCCCGTTCTGCGTCCGTGTCAGCCTCCAAGCCTGCAGCGCCTGCGCCTCAGCCCGTTGCGGCCCCCGCGCCTGCCACCGCTCCGGCACCTAAGCCCCAGCCCAACAATGCCGCCCAGGTTGCCGCTGCCGGTGCTGCCGAGACGCCCGCGGTCGAGGATGCCGGAGAGCTGCAGCGCAAATGGGCCGAGGTCGTCGAGCGTGTCAAGGCGCGTCAGGCTTCCTACGCAGGGCTTTTGCTCAACGCCCGCGCCACGGCCGACGACGGCTCCAAGCTCACGGTCTCGTTCCCCGCGGGTTCGACTTTTGCCATTAAGATGCTCGGTCGCGCCGATACGCAGTCGGTGGTCCTGCCGACGGTCTGCGCGGTTTTCGGTCGTCGCACCGTCGACTATGTCCTGGATGGGGGTGGCACGCCGGCTCCTCAACATGAGGAGCATTCTCCATCTGCACGGGCTGCGGCATCTGCGGACCCGCAACCCGTGTTCTCGGCGGCCCCTGCATCCTCGAGCGCCAGCGCGTCGCAGCAGCAAACGGCACCGGTAGCGGCATCGACCCCGTCGGCGCCTAAGCCCGCGGCGCCCAAACCGGCTGCTCCGACACCCGCGCCCAAGCCCGTCTCGCCCGCGCCCAAGTCGTCTGACCTGGGCAAAGCCCCCTGGCTACGCTCCGACAACCCCGCCGGTGCTCCTGCCATGGGTAAGCTCCCGACCGAGCCCGCACCCCGTGCGCCCGAGCGCTCGGCTGCCCCCAAGGCTCAGCCTGTCGCGCAGTCCGCGCCGTGGGAATCCGAACAGGTGCCCTACGACGACGCTATGGTCGGCGGCTTCGCTGGCGATGCGAGCGGGGACGATCTGCCTCCGTTCGACGTGCCAGGTGCGACGCCCGCGCCCAAGTCCGCTGTAGCTGCCCCCAAAGAGGAGGACGCTCCTGCAGCTCCCTGGGAGTCCAACCCCGGCGCCGGCAGCCCCTTCGGCCATCAGGGCGCAGCCCCGAGCATCCCGCAGACCGAGGACGAGGCCAAGGCCCTCATCCGCAGCGTCTTTGGCCAGGCCACCATCTTCAAGCCGGTGGAGTAGCTGCGCAGGCGGGTATACTGCTCAAGAAGAGGACCCCTTGTCCGGGCGCATCTGTATTTCGGACATGTGTAGTGTGGTGCCGCGTATGTCGCATTTGAGCAGACAGGTGCGTGACGGTCGGCCTAGGATGCTGAGGTCGATACGATACGTCGCATGGCTGTCCGTGTACTCGACTTGCTCGGCGTTAATGGTTGCTCCGATTGCCAAATAAACGCCTAGCTCGGCATCGACAATCTTGAAGTCCTTTATCTTGACCTTGAACTCTTGATAGAGGGACGGGCTGTTGTAGTAGACGGTTCGGGTTCCGTCGGTGCACTCATCGGTCGTCTCCCATTTGACGACGGGCTGGTCCGAGCTGGCTATCAGCAGTTCTGCTCCAAAAGCTATGGCATGGGTGATGACAACCAGCAATGCCCAGCCGACAAAGAGATAGAGAACCACATATGCAACGGGGTGTTTTGAGCGGATGTTTTGGAGCGCGTTGGGGGCATTCATGGGGCACCTCCAAATTACTATCTATGGCAATCAAATTATACCCCGCTGCCATGCGCGTCACCGTGAGCAACGGATCGGCATGCAGGTCTTTAGCGGTGCACATGAAATGTCGGATTCCGGCTCTACAAGATTTAGCTTTCAATATTATGCAGATGCGAATTATTCAACTTTGCATAATCTTCGGGTGCGGCTTGCACTCCAGGACATGTATATCGACTGAGGTAGCGTGACTGCCCCGCTTGCTGGCCGCGCGCCGTGGTACGATTTTTGAGTTTGAAAGTCCCGCCGCGTCCCGGCTGCCCTTGCAGCTCGGCGTGCGGCCGCACGTAAAGGAGCCATCATGGCCGGTATGAACATGCAGCAGATGATGAAGCAGGCTCGTAAGATGCAGGAGCAGCTTGCCGCCGCGCAGGAGAACCTCAAGTCCCAGACCGTCGACGCCTCTGCCGGCGGCGGCATGGTCAAGGTGACCGTTAACGGCGAGATGGAGCTCGTCAATCTCACCATCGATCCCGATGCGCTCGATCCCGAGGACGTCGATATGCTGCAGGACATGATCATGGCTGCCGTCAACGAGGCCGTCCGCGGCGTCAACGAGCTCGCCAACAAGCAGATGGGCGCCATCACCGGCGGCCTCAACATCCCGGGCATGCCGTTCTAAGACACGCATATATATGAATGCGAATCACAGTCTGCAAAAACTGCTCGATGAGCTGGGCCGCCTGCCGGGCATTGGCCCCAAGTCGGCCCAGCGCATCGCCTATTACCTGCTCGAGGCCGATGCCGAGGAGGCCCGCCGCCTGGCCGAGGCCATCCTGGAGGTTAAGCAGGAGGTCCACTTTTGCAGCCGTTGCTTTAACTACGCCACGGCCGACGAGTGCTCCATCTGCCAGGACCCGATGCGCGATACCACTCGCATTTGCGTGGTGGGCGAGCCGCGCGACGTCCAGGCGATTGAGCGCACGGGCAGCTACCATGGCCTCTACCATGTGCTGGGCGGCGTGATCAGCCCCATGGACAAGATCGGTCCCGAGCAGCTGCATATCCGCGAGCTGCTGGCGCGCCTGGGCCACGAGGACATCCACGAGGTCATTATCGCCACCAACCCCAACATTGAGGGCGAGACCACGGCGAGCTACCTTGCTCGCACCATCAAACCATTGGGCGTTGAGGTATCGCGTCTTGCGAGCGGCCTTCCCGTGGGCGGCGACTTGGAGTATGCCGACGAGCTTACGCTTGGGCGCGCCATCGAGGCCCGTCGCACGATTTAGGTGGCGAGCCTGCTCCTGCCGTATGTTTTCCTCGCGATGCACGGGGTAGTCATAATTTCCCCGTGCGACTGTGAGTTTGTTGTGCAACAAAGATGCTTCGTATCCGCTTATCGCATGGATGCTTCCGCTCGCATCCTTAATTTGCCCATTCGTTGCGCAACCTTTTTGGTTCGCTGATACACTCAAATGTGGATATGAAAGAATGCGCCGCTTTTAAGCGGCGTGTTTTTGTTGGAGGAGAACACATGCGGCTCGGGGGCACTCAGACAAAGCATGGCGCCGCGGTGCGCATGCGGCGCCGGTTGGGCCTGGCGCCTCGGGCGTATGTGCTGCTGTCCTGTTCGCTGGCGCTGGTCGTTGCCGGCGTTTCTGCCTACGGTTTGGCCGTGCCACCTATGGTGCAGGCGCGTACCGCGCGCGAGCTGCGCATGGGGCATAAGGCCAAAAGCGATTTGGGCACCACAACCGGATACGCCTGGGCGAGTGTAGTCACGCACGTCGTGTTTGATGTCGACGACGCGGGCGGCGCCGATGCGCCGGACAACGAGATCACGCTTGCCAACGGCAAGACCATCGTGCTCACCAACACCAAGATCATCGATCGGTTGTCCAACAATAGCGTGGCGGCAACGGTGAATAAGGTCGAGCAGCAAAAGGAACAGGACGCCCAGCAGTCCGGAAAGCCCGGTAGCTCGGATACTTCTGGCTCCGGCTCGGATTCGTCGAGTTCGGGCGGCGGCTCTGGGTCGGGTTCCTCTACCGGAGGGTCTGTAAACGGCGGCTCGACGGGCGGCAACACTGACAGCGATGCAAACTCCGGTGGCCTTTCCGCTGCTGAGGAAGAGAGCATTCACAGTTGGCTTGTGACCAAGTACAACATGCTCGACGGCTATGTTTCTCGTGCCAATGACGTGGTCTCGACCTATAACTCTACGGGAAATCCCAGGCCGTGCGACAGCCTGGTCGGGGAGATGTTCGTCATTCGAGCCGAGTTCGGTCGTCAGACATTCTCGCCCCGGTCAAAGTGGTATCAGCAGTATGCCAATCTGTGGGGCTGTTACACCAACCTATGCCAATGGGTCGGCCATTACGGCGATGATGACGTCGCGCTCGGTAACTTCAACAATAACGTGGCGGCGCTTGCCCTATGATGACCGATCTTGCATCCACCACACCACAATCGCTCGGTCGCGATCCCATGGTCGGCCTGCGCCTGGCGCGTGTCGACGGGTTTGAGCCGGCCATTGCGCTCGGTCAGGACGAACTGCCTGCCTATCTGCGTCGTTTTACGATGCTGTTTGCCGACGATGCCACCATGCGCCGTGGCGGTATCGGCCGCGTGACGCGTGCCGTCAACGCCCAAGGCGAGGCCGTGGCGCTCAAGCAGCTCATCTTGCCGGCGCGCGATGAGTTCGACGACGATGCCGCTCACGAGGCGCCGGTCGCCAAGTTCAAGGCAACGTTTCGCGAGGAATACGAATGCCATCGTGCCCTTTCGGGCCTTAAGGGCTTTCCCCGCCTCTATGGCTGGGGCGAGGTCGACGGTGTGCCTGCAATTGTCATGGAATGGGTCGAGGGCGAGACGCTTGCCCGCTTGCGTTCGCGACTCGCCGTGGATGATGCCGGACGCCTGTCGCCGCTTGTGGCGGCGCGTCTGGGTCGCGACCTGTTCGATCTGCTCTGCCGTATGAGCCTGGTGGGCGAGGGCTTTGTCCATCGCGATATCTCGCCCGCTAATATTATGGTGCGTACGGCGCGCCTGCCGCTTGACCGGCAGCTTGCCGAGGGCACCTTTGACCTGTGCCTGATCGACTTTGGCTCGTCGCTGGCGCTCGAGCCTGCGTCGGCCGTGGCCGGTACCGGCGGCAAGGCGTTGTTTACGGAGCGTTATGCCACGCTGCGTCGCGCGACGGTTGCCTATGCCCCGCCCGAGATGCTCACCGACGATATTCCCGACCTGCGCGCTTTGCGTATGTCGCCGGCGATCGACGTCTATGCCGCGGCAAGCACGGTTTACGAGCTCATTGCCGGCGTCGCGCCATACGAAGCCGCGCCGGGCACTTCGGGCACCTCGGGTTCGCGCAAAAAGACGCGCGACATCGCGAGCCCCTACCGTCTCAAGATGGACACGCGGCCCGACTATCCCATTGGTGCCCATGCGCCCGGTTGTGATTTGACTCAGCTGCTTTGTCGTGAGCCCGATGTGGCGCTCGCCGCGGCCGAGCAGGTCCAGCAGCTAGGGCTTGAGCCGGATTCCGAAGAGCTACGCGATGCGCTGGCGTTTGTCGATGCCCAGCTGTTCGACGTGGTGATGGCCTGTCTGTCCAGCCATCAAAAAGATCGTCCCGAGCCGGCGGCGGTCGAGGCGGCGCTCTCGGCGTTTTGTGACCACTATACGCAAAATGTCGGTCGTTCGCTCCGCGGCGAGCCGCTCACGCCGTGCCCCATGGATGCGTCTGGCCGCGCGGTTCGTCGCGCGCTGATGGTCGGCGCGACGGTCGTCTGTGGCGCGGTTTGGGCTGTGGTCGTGGTTTCGGCCGCGCTGCTGGCGTCGGGCGCTCGCGTGACGGCGACTTTGGGATCGCTCGTGTGGTCTGGGTCGCTACCGGGTATTATTGCCGCACTGGCGTTGGCGCTGCCAGGCATAGCCGGCGTTACCGCGGGGGCACTTGCGCGCGATCGGCGCTCGGGCTTCCTGCGGGGTGTGCTTGCGCTTTCTGCCTGCGAGGTTCCGGTGCTGGTTGTGGCTGCATGTAGCGTATTTTCCCAACGCGCCGTGATGGGCGGCCTTGTTGCCGCCCTGGTTGCAACCTATACGCTTACGTGGTTTTTGCTTGCGATGGGCTTTGCCTTTGAACTTCCCGTTTCGGCACCGCGACGCACAAAAGCCCAGATGGCGACTCCGCTTGCCGGTGGAGCCGCAGCTGCCCGTACTTTTGGCGGACCTGTCGAAGTATCGTCCGATTCTATTTCTACGACCAAGGAGGCCTAGGTCATGGCATCTCAAGTTGAGCTCACCCCATGCGGGGCCATGTTTGACATCTTTAAGCGCGCGGCGCATCTGAGCCATATCGAGCTGTGCGGCTTGGTGCTTTCGTCCCGTCCGCTCGCCGACGGCCGCAGCCCGCAGAGCCGAGCCGCCGATCGCTCTTGGGTTTCCCGCTTTATCGTTCGCGCGCCGGTCGGCACGCTTCAGCAGCGCTACTTTGCCGAATACGGTACCTCGGCTGCGCGTATTATGTCGCAACTGGCCCTGCGCCAGCGCAATCCCATGGACTCCACGGCTGTGATCAATATGGTGTGCGGTCCTGCAGGTGAACCGATGGTACGCGCGCTCGAAGAGTGCCACCAGGACACGAATCTCTATCGCAACGCGCTCGATCGCCTGTCCCAGGCGGCGGAACTCATGCCCGCCGAGCGCGCCGAGGCCGTGCTGGTGCTGTTTGTCGCCGTCGGTTGTTCGGCGGATGTGCGGTCCTCGGTGAACTATGCCATCGACTACGCACACGCGACCTGTGGCGGAGGCACATCCACGCCGCGTTCGCTTGGCATGTCGCTGACTGCGGGCGAACGCGAACCCGCCCCGGCGCACCCCTTGGGCTTGCTGCGCGTGCAAAACAGTTTTGTCGTGAGCGCCCCGCGCTGGATTCAGCCGAGTGAGCAGGGTGTTGAGATTGGCGCGCTGGCCACTGGTGAGGGCGATATTACCGACGTCGGCGACGATGTCTCGGCCCGCCATGCCCATATCTGGTGCGATGCTCAAAATATCTGGCACGTCGAGGACTTGTCGTCCACCAACGGAACCGTGGTGGTAAACGGGGCCACGCGCGTCTGCATTCAGGTCGAGCCCGACCGTTCCGCCCAACTCAATCCCGGCGACGAGCTCAAGCTCGGCGAATCCACTACCTACGCCATCCTCTTCGGTGCTCTCTAGCCGGCAGATAGGGACGTTCCTTTTCTGCCGGCTGGGGACACTCCTTGGCGCGCCAGAGCCGGTCGCCTGGGGATGGAGGGGCCATTTTGGCCCTTGGCGGTCAGTCGGGGCGAAACTAGAAGATCTTTCCGATTCGCGGCTGTTCATGCTTGTAGAGCATCTAAAACAATAGGATGTTATTCTGGAATATGCCGGGTGCGTGAACTTGCCTGTCTTAGCCTTAATAAGGTATAGGGGAGTTTGGCTCAGGGGTTCCGTCTTGTTCTTCAGCGCAGTATTGTGGGACAGATTTGCTGAGATTGGCGCCTTACACCGCAGAGCGCACGGAAGGCTCTCGATTTGTGTTCTAGCCCCAGAATACAGGGCCTGATACTTACCAACTGTGGCATGGATGTAACATCTGTAGAAATCAACCCTTTTGTTGTCGACCTTTGTAAGAAAAACACTGCCATCAACTCTTTGGATGACGAAACTAGGGTGCTTGAGGGGAGCCTTTACTCCCCTCTGAGAGATGACTCATGTTTTTCGCTTGTCGTTGTGAATCCTCCGTTACTGCCGATTCCGGATGAGATTCCTTATCCCTTCGTTTGAGATGGAGGACAATCGGGTCTGGATAAAACACTTCGTATTCTTAAGGGTGGCGATACGCATTTAGAGAAAAACGGTAAATACTGCTAATAGGGGTGACGACGATGGTGCAGGGGCGACCCGCGATGCTCTCATCAATACGTCGGATACTTGGGAAATCAGGTCTAGATGCATGTATGATGATGCTGTGTGGCTATTCAATTAATCCGCGTTCCGAATGGGTGCAGGATATAGCTGCGACATCGTATGCTTTTGACCCGGCGCGATACTCAGATATTTCTGAGGCGGTTGACGAAGTTTATACGCACTATGCCGCGCAAGGCGTTTCGGAAGTTTGCACATCTACGTTACGGGCTTAGGTTTCTTCAAGCGAGCAGGCCGGTTGCGTTATTTCGAGCGATTTTTCTAGTCTAGACGACAAAAGGCAAAGGATTTGATGGGTATAAAACGCGGACGTTTGTGGGCGGATGCTCAAATCTATTGTGGCAATCGGGCGGTTGAAAAAGATATTTCAACCGCCCGATTGCCAGGTTCGTCGGAGGAGATGTCCGATTCCGACTCTCTTGTAGGAAGAGCTTGAGATCGTATTGGCCCAAGGCAATCTTAAAGCAGTCTCATTGGCAAATCTTCGCTCCTGTTGTGTTGAGGTGTAAGGTATCAGTGATTGATGTTTTGTGGCGGGTAGATTGGGGCCTTCCTTGATTCGATGCGTTCTCTCGAGGTTCATCAGAGCAAAAGGGGCTTTCGTCTTCATTGCTATCACGGTGATTGGAACCGCTCTCTCCTATGCCATGCCATACGTGAACGGGAAATTCTTAGATTTTCTTCTCGGTAACCGCAGCGAAAGAGACGCCGTACTCTTCGCGCTCCTGGTTGCGTCAATAGGAGTTTTCTCCACCCTCTTTACTTATTTTGCAGGAACACTTTCCATTCGCATAACCACGAGACTTTCCTTTGATCTTCTCAGGGAGGCCGTCTTGCGTTTTGAAAGAGACGATTACTTGGTGAGTCGGACCATCGATCCAGCCTATACAACGCAACGGATTATTTCCGACTCCAGCGTGGTCTCATCCTTCGTTTTGGCGAATTTTATCAGTGCGCCGCTGTCCATTGTAGCCATTCCCATCGTATTGCTTATCATATGGTCAATTGATTCAACTCTCGCGGTGTTTTCCATCATTCTCCTCATCGTGTATTTCTGTGTAATTACTGGATTGAGGAAACTCTTGTATAGGGTCACGTATGAGAAGAAAGAGGCGGACAGCGCCTTTTACGCCGCAATTGCATCGCAGCTTAATCAGATTCTCAACATTCAACTGACATCTTCGTACGGCAAGAGCGAACAAGCGCTCGACGCTGGGTTTAAGAGCTATTTTCCCAAAGTTTGCGCTCCGGAAAGCTATCATATTCTCTGACATCGCTCGATGGTCTTTTCGCAGCGTTGTTTCAAGCGGTGATACTTGTTGTTTCCGGAGTACGAATCATTAACGGAACTATGTCAATAGGCGAGTACACTATCATCGGTACATACTTCGCGGTTCTCTTTAAGACTTTGAAAAGTATGATGTCATTGTTCAAATCCTATCAAGATGCCAAAGCATCATGGGATAGGACGGCTATCGCGACGAGAGAAAAGGAGAGATCGGGGTGGAATCGGACCGATTTAGCTAAACTCGATGAAATAAATGACATTTCGGTATCTGATTTGGAATTCTCGGTTGCCCTTCCAGACGGATCTGTCCGAGAGGTCCTCGGCGGGTTTTCTTTCAAGTTTTCCGGTCCTGGTACATATTGCATAGTTGGGGAAAACGGAAGAGGCAAGACGTCACTTCTTTACTTGATGCTCGGGCTATACTCATCGAAAGGCAAAGTAAAATACAACGGCGTGCCAATCGAAGAATGCGACTTGGATTACATACGTGCGAGAGAGATATCGTGCTGCCCACAGTCGTGCTTCGCGCCGGACGAAACGGTGAAAGAGCTGTTAGAGTATTTCGACACGCCCTTTTCTTCCTATCACCGGGGTGTAGATGGCCTACTTTCGCTGGAAAACAGCGTGAAGGAGTTGCTCGGGAAACGTTGCTCCGCGCTTTCGGGCGGTGAGCTGCGCCGAGTGTACTTATGGTCGGCGATTTCACGCAAGTCGTCAGTTTTGGTACTCGACGAGCCCACGACTGGGTTAGACGCTGTAAGCCGCGCCGAGCTTGCGGCCTATGTTAAGCGCAACAAGCAAAGCCAGCTGATCATCGTTGTCTCTCACGATGACGAGATGGTCGGCGCGGTAGAAGGGGTAGTGGATTTAGGCAGCATGTACCAGGGTAAATGATGACAAGTGTAGTGCTACCCAACTGGCAGAGATAACAAAAAGGCGATGCAGATGCACGTAGCATTCAGGCGGTTCGGACTCGGTGCCTTCACGCCATCGCAACGCTTTCAGATATGGTTCTCGTTCTCTTACTAAAGGAGACTTTAGTCTACGTCATCTTGTCGAGACAGAGGTGAAGCGAAGTGTTGTCGCGACGTATCTTATTCCAGGTGGCTCAGTATCAGCGTGAGAATCGCACCAAAGTGTACTTACGATTCTCGTGTCCCACGGACAACATGGGCTGAGCATTGAGGTTCCACCCTTTGCTGCAACTACACGGGGTTGGACGGCAATGAATATGCCGGGCCGCATACCACGCGCAGCGGGGGTCCATGTCCCAGTATGTTGCCTACAGCAGCCTCGATGTCCACGCACACATCATCTCTGCCTTCGCGTTCAATCCATTTGCCGGAGAGTGCGAGGGTTGCCAGGCCGTAGAATTCGAGCCGAACAAATGAAATGCGGTATCAGCGCATAGGATTAAACTGACGATTGCTTTGCACTGAGAATACGCTTGGAAAGCCGCTATGGGTGGCGGCCCGGGTTAAATAGAGAAGCCCGTCCGATCACTTTCATGTGGCGAACGGTCGGGCTTCTTATTCCACTTGCCAATGCTCGGCTCATATTGGAAGAAAGCTACGCTAATGTTTGCGTGACACTCCTATTTTCTCCGAAGAAAGAGTCGGATAATGAAGAATAGAATTAAAAAAGGTGCCAGATATAACGCAAGTATAAAGGCTAATCCAACGAGACCTTGCAATAATGGCATAACTCCTCCCAGACACGAGATTTTGGTATTTGTTCCCATCTTATTCTGAATTGGACCAAATAGTTCCTAGCCACAAAACTACTCGTCAACTGGATCGCACCAATCTGCTGGCAAAACACAGCTTGATTCTTTATCGACATAGCACCAATCCGCAACAGGGCACTCGGCGATGTCGTAAAAATTGCATATATCAACTCCAAGACAACAAGGCTCAACGGGAGGATGTTCATTTGAACCAACAGGATGGATATGCTTCATAACAGCTCCTCACCTTAATCCAATTAGAGACTACGTTTGATCAATGCCACAGTGATCTACAACGCAGATGCTGCCGCCATCCATGTCATAGTCGCAGTAATCGTATGCACCACAGCCATCTGCTTTATCATAAACAGTACAGATGTCAGTAATGCCCAAGAGGCAGTCAAAAGACATCGGCTTCACGCCTGCCTCGCCGCCACTTCCTGGATTAATCGGATGAATATGCTTCACGACTACCTCCCTTTGAGTGCAGAAAAACCTCAATATTGTGTATAACAAACCAAGATGTCTAGTTCACCATATTTCTAGAATGGTTTCGGCGAATGTAGCAATAAGCTTCGCAGACGGTAATCAGAAGAACGAACACCTCCACAATGGTGACAGCAATGCGCTGAACCGCTTATTCCGATACAGTAGCTTCTCGTTGATTTTTCTCCTGCGAAGATGAGTGGCGGGAAATAAGGTCAAAAGCCATCTCGTAGCACATTTTTCTATATTCACATGATGCAGGGTGTAGACTCTTGGGCAAGTAGCCGTGCTCGTCTGCAGCCTCCCAGCTACAGCCCCCACCACAGAAAGACCGAGCCCAACAGTCCGTACAGTCAATTCTTTTTTCGACACCCTGACTCCAGTTTTCAATATACCTAGTTTCGTCAATTCCGGTGACGATGTTGCCCATTTTGAATCGCATCATCCCGACAAACCTGTGACAGGGGTATACGTCCCCTTCGGGAGTCACGGAAATAAAACGCCTGCCAGCCCCGCATCCGACAAAGGCGATCCTGTTGCTCATAATCAAATCAACTGCAGTTTTCAATGTTCTAAACAAGGGCTTTTCCCCTTGATCAATCTGTTTGAGATATTGATCCGCCAAATCTATTAGGCCCGCCCTGATTTTGTTTAATGAGTGTTCGTCGAGTTTGATATTCTCATCGAATGAGCTCACGGGCGAGAAGTAAATCCTTCTGAAGCCCATCTCTTTAAACTGAAGATAGTCTTCAACAAGGTTACAGTTATTATTTGTTAAGGTCGCTCTTGCGCCGAAGGGGAACGACTCGGAAAAACGACGAACGTTTTTGTCGATATCGGAGAAAGAGCCGCCTCCCGTCTTATACGGGCGCGATGCATCGTGCTTGCATCCTGTACCATCGAGACTAATCAGAACAGAAAACCCGTGCTCCTTGAAAGAATTCACAGCAGTGTCATTCAAAAGCGTTCCGTTGGTCGTAATAGAATAGGTAAAGTTTCTATTGGGGTATATTCTTTTTGAATAGTCGACCGTTTTCCATATCAGCGGCTCGTTAATCATGGGTTCCCCACCAAAAAAGACGATCGCAAGCGTTTCGTTTTCCGATGAACTTGCGACGAGGTAGTCGACCGCCTTGAAGGCTATCTCGTCTGTCATCAGCAGAGGAGACGTTCCATAATCTCCTTTACCGGCAAAACAGTAACTACAACCAAGGTTGCATGCATGTGAAACGTGGAGTTCGATGGATCTAAGTTTTCGAGGCGTGTCTTTTGTTAAGAAAGTCCGCTCAGACAATCGTTGATACTCATCAATGTCGTCTTCAAGTTCTGCTATGGTCGTTTGGTCGTAGCCTTTCGCAGCAAGTGACTTTGTTAGCAACTTCGAGTTGACCGTTCTTCCCGATGCTTCAAATATGCGAAGCGCATCTTCTGATGCTTGGTCAACCTGAAAGCAATTGCGAGTGACCTCATCGAAGCAGTAACGACGATCACTTACTGAGAAAAAAATGCATACGTTCCTCAATTTCATGCTGGACTGGCACTAACCTTGTTTATTGTTGCGCAGCTATAAAAAACCACCAGCGGGGATTCGGTGTGCGGCCCAATCGGACTCCCAAAAGGTTCTATTTGAGACTGGCAAGCTTTGTGTTGTTGGCACTTCGACAGCGCTCTTTATTCCAACATGGAGCCTCGCAGTTTGAGTCGACTTGCCTCTGGAAGGTCCGATCTTAACTTGATTTAGGATGAAAACAGATTACAGGCGCGCTCCTCTAGAAAGAAAGGAAACCAATCGCCGCCTTTCACCAGGAAAGTTTTTATAGCCCACCTCGAGCAAAATGAAAGATGCGAGAGCGATTGGGGAACAACGCGAATCTCCCCTTTTGGGTGGGAGCGAGCCTTCAGCCACCGGCGAACGACTCGCCCTGGTCAGAATCTGGAAGTGGTGCCGGGCCGCTTGGGCCTCCCCGGTGACTTCGTGGGGCTTACCTGCCTGACGTCGAGGAGTACATCCGCAAGATTCGTTCCCTATGCCGTTTGCTCTCACGCCCGCCTTAGTTCCAAGTCGGGCGAGCCGCCGCGCTCATGCGACCTGCGGCGGCGCCACGTCGACGCCGCGCTCGCTGAGCACATCTTCGGTTACGGGCGAGCACGAGGTCGCGCCGGCGCATCCGCTGGGATTGCTGCGCGTGCAAAACGGCTACGTGGTGAGCGCCCCGCGCTGGATTCAGCCGAGTGAGGAAGGCGTCGAGATCGGCGCGCTGGCGACGGGGGAAGGCGACATCACCGACGTCGGCGACGACGTCTCGGCCCGCCATGCCCATATCTGGTGCGACGATTCTGGCACATGGTTTGTCGAGGACCTGGCGTCCACGAACGGCACCGTGGTGGTAAACGGGGCCACGAGTGTATGTATTCAAGTAGAGCCTGGCCGCTCCGCCCAGCTCAACCCCGGCGACGAGCTCAAGCTTGGCGAATCCACCACCTACGCCATCCTCCTCGGCGCCCTCTAGCCAGCAGATAGGGACGTTCCTTTTCTGCCAGCACTTGGGGACACTCCTTGGCGCGCCAGAGCCAGTCGCCCGGGGATGGAGGGACCATTTTGGCCCTTGGCAGTCACCTAAGGTAAACCTCTACCGCCCACCTATATTTGCCGAAATATGGTCTGACGGCGGGGTACAATAAACCCGCATGCGGATTTCCGTTGCGGGCGCTTCCCATCGCCGGGGTGTGCCCGGGAGCATCCGGCATGCGGCCTTTGCGGCGCTCGGTCATGTGCAAGACGGGTAGCTGGGCCTGTGGAGCGCGTGCAGCTCTCCTCGCCTCGGCATGCCTTCTCTCCACGCCATGTACCTGCCGCTGAGTCCGCCTGTCAGATGATCGGAAGCAACAACGAAAATCCCATCACGCCAACATCCCGGCGATCGCCGGGGCCTGTATACCTATATGAGAGGAGAGGGGTATATGGCGCGTAAGTTTAAGTCTATGGACGGCAACGAGGCGGCCGCATATGTTTCGTATGCGTACACCGAGGTAGCGGGAATTTATCCCATTACGCCGTCCAGCCCGATGGCCGACCATGTCGACCAGTGGGCGGCCCAGGGTCGCAAGAACATCTTTGGCACCCCGGTCAAGGTCGTCGAGATGGAGTCCGAGGCAGGTGCAGCCGGTACCGTTCACGGTTCGTTGGGCGCCGGTGCTCTGACCACAACCTACACGGCTTCTCAGGGTCTGCTCCTGATGATCCCGAACATGTACAAGATTGCGGGCGAGCAGCTCCCGGGCGTCTTCCACGTCTCCGCGCGTTGCGTCGCTTCGCATGCCCTGAACATCTTCGGTGATCACTCCGACGTCATGGCCTGCCGTCAGACCGGCTTCGCCATGCTCGCCGAGGGTAACGTCCAGGAGGTCATGGACCTCTCGCCGGTGGCTCACCTTGCCGCCATCGAGGGTAAGACCCCGTTCCTTAACTTCTTCGATGGCTTCCGCACCAGCCACGAGATCCAGAAGGTCGCCATGTGGGACTACAAGGATCTGGCCGAGATGTGCGACATGGACGCCGTCCAGGCTTTCCGCGATCACGCGCTCAACCCCGAGCACCCGCACACCCGCGGCAGCCACGAGAACGGCGACATCTTCTTCCAGAACCGCGAGGCCTGCAACAAGGTCTACGACGAGCTTCCCGCCGTCGTCGAGGGCTACTTGAAGAAGATCAACGAGAAGCTCGGCACCGATTACGGCCTGTTCAACTACTACGGCGCTCCCGATGCTGATCGCGTCGTCGTGTGCATGGGCTCCTTCTGCGACGTGCTCGAGGAAGTCATCGACTACCTCAACGCTCACGGCGAGAAGGTCGGCCTGGTCAAGGTTCGCCTGTTCCGTCCGTTCTCCATCAAGCACTTTGTCGACGTTCTCCCCGAGACCGTCAAGAAGATCGCCGTTATGGACCGCACCAAGGAGCCGGGTTCCATCGGTGAGCCGCTCTACCAGGACGTCGTCTCCGCTCTCTACGAGGCCGGCAAGACGGGCATCAAGGTCGTCGGCGGCCGTTACGGCCTGGGCAGCAAGGACACGCCTCCCGCGTCCGCGTTCGCTGTCTTCGAGGAGCTTAAGAAGGACGAGCCCAAGCGCGAGTTCACCATCGGCATTGTCGATGACGTGACCAACCTGAGCCTGCCCGAGGCCGAGGATGCGCCCAACACCGCAGCCCCCGGCACCATCGAGTGCAAGTTCTGGGGTCTGGGTGGCGACGGTACCGTCGGCGCCAACAAGAACTCGATCAAGATCATCGGCGATCACACCGACAAGTACGTTCAGGCCTACTTCCAGTACGACTCCAAGAAGACCGGCGGCGTCACCGTTTCGCACCTGCGCTTTGGTGATTCCCCGATCCGTTCGCCGTACTACGTGACCAAGGCCGACTTTGTCGCTTGCCATAACCCCAGCTACATCGTCAAGGGCTTCAAGATGGTCCGCGACGTCAAGCCGGGCGGCACCTTCCTGGTCAACTGCCAGTGGAGCGACGAGGAGTTCGCTGAGCACATGCCCGCCGTGGCCAAGCGCTACATCGCGAACAACAACGTCAACGTTTACCTGATCGACGCTATCGACCTGGCTGCCAAGGTCGGTATGGGCAAGCGCACCAACACGGTGCTCCAGTCCGCCTTCTTCGCGCTGGCTAAGGTCCTGCCCGCCGAGGACGCCCTGCAGTACATGAAGGACGCAGCCACCAAGTCCTACATGAAGAAGGGCCAGGCCATCGTCGACGCCAACCACAAGGCCATCGATGCCGGCGCTACCGCCTTCCGTAAGTTCGAGGTTCCGGCCGACTGGGCTACCGCCGAGGATGCCGCTCCCGTCGAGCTCTCCGAGGAGACCAAGTCCGCCATCGCCCAGCAGGTCAAGAACCTGCTCGAGCCCATCGATCGCATGGATGGCGACAGCCTGCCTGTTTCCGCCTTCGTCGATTGCGCCGACGGCCAGTTTGAGCTGGGCGCCTCAGCATACGAGAAGCGCGGCGTCGCCGTGGTCGTCCCCCACTGGGACGAGACCAAGTGCATCCAGTGCAACCAGTGCGCCTATGTGTGCCCGCATGCCACCATCCGTCCGTTCGCGATGACCGAGGACGAGGCTGCCGCCGCGCCCGAGGCTACCCGCACGCTCGACGCTATGGGCCCCAAGGCCAAGGGCATGAAGTTCACCATGGCCGTGTCCCCGCTCGACTGCATGGGCTGCACCAACTGCGTTAAGGTCTGCCCCAAGGGCGCCCTCGAGATGGTTCCCACCGAGCAGGAGATGGACCAGCAGCCCGTTTGGGACTACATGGTCGAGAACGTCTCCGAGAAGAAGGAGCTCATCGCGGCCAACGTCAAGGGCAGCCAGTTTAAGCAGCCCTACCTGGAGTTCTCCGGCTCCTGCGCCGGCTGCGCCGAGACCGCCTATGCACGTCTGGTGACCCAGGTCGCCGGCGACCGCATGTTCATCTCCAACGCCACCGGCTGCTCCTCCATTTGGGGCAACCCCGCTGCCACCGCTCCTTACTGCAAGGACAAGGACGGTCACGGCCCGGCGTGGAACAACTCCCTGTTCGAGGACAATGCCGAGCATGGTCTGGGCATGGCCGTTGGCTATGAGGCTGTTCAGCACAAGCTGATTGCCGCTACCCAGGACATCATCGCCGCCGATGGTCCGTCCGACGAGCTCAAGGCTGCCGGCCAGGCTTGGATTGACTCTGTCAACGACGCCGAGGCCTCCAAGACCGCTGCCGCTGCCTACGTTGCCGAGCTCGAGAAGTGCGGCTGCGAGGCTTCCAAGGCAATCCTCGCCGACAAGGCTTACCTCACCAAGAAGTCCTTCTGGATCTTCGGCGGCGACGGTTGGGCCTACGACATCGGCTTCGGTGGCCTGGATCACGTCCTGGCTTCTGGCCACAATGTCAACGTCTTCGTCTTCGACACCGAGGTTTACTCCAACACCGGCGGTCAGGCCTCCAAGGCCTCGAACCTGGGCCAGGTCGCTCAGTTCGCCGCTGCCGGTAAGGTGACCAAGAAGAAGTCCCTGGCCGAGATTGCCATGAGCTACGGCTACGTCTACGTGGCGCAGGTCGCCATGGGCGCCAACCCGGCTCAGACCCTCAAGGCCATCCACGAGGCCGAGGCCTACGACGGCCCGTCCCTCATCATCGGCTACAGCCCCTGCGAGATGCACTCCATCAAGAAGGGCGGCATGCAGAACTGCCAGGCCGAGATGAAGAAGGCTGTCGAGTGCGGTTACTGGAACCTCTTCCGCTTCAACCCCGAGGCTGCTGCCGGCAAGAAGTTCTCGCTCGATTCCAAGGAGCCCGCGGGCGGTTATCAGGAGTTCCTGATGAACGAGGCCCGTTACGCTTCGCTGACGCGTTCCTTCCCCGAGCGCGCCGAGGAGCTCTTCAAGGAGAACGAGCAGGCCGCTATGGACCGCTACGCTCACCTGCTGAAGCTCAAGACGGTGTACAACGAGGCCTAGGTCTCCCACCGCAAGATCTGAGGGCTGACCTTCGCGGACGTCCTCGGACATGAAAGAACCCCCGCTGCGCACTACGTGCGGCGGGGGTTCTTTCGTCCTGCGGAGTGTTCGCGAAGGTCAGCCCTCAGATCCTGCTACGACTACGCCCTCGGATTGTGTGGGCTGATGAAGAACGTGGTTGTGGGGGGCCTTTTGTCCCGGTCGCTGTTTCGCGGCTTTGCCGCGAAAGGCGCGTCACTTTGGGGATGGATGGGGAGCGTGGCTGTTGCAACGCCTTATCCCTTTGCTTTTTCGCGCCTTTGGCGCGAAACGCGCAGCACCTTGGGAAATGCATTGATGCGTGGACGAGGCTGGATTGTGGATTCTAATGGCTAGAGAGATATGGGTGCGAACGAGAAATCGTTATTGGGGTCATCCTTTTCCATAAACTCATCGAGACAAAACGTCATGTAGATTGGAACGTACAGAACCTTGCCCTCTTTGCTGAGATTCTCGTGGCTTAGTACAACGGCCTCGGGAATTTTGTACTCGCCCACACTCATCAGACGATCGAGGGCCGCGTGCGCTCGAACTTTCTTGCCCGATTTGACCTCGATTGGGACAACGTGCCCGTGGGCGCCTTCGATCACAAAGTCAACTTCACCGACCTCACGTGTTTGGTAGTACCATGCATCCGCCCCGAGGGCAACGAGTTCCTGCGCGACCACGTTCTCATAGAGGCCACCAAGGTTGGGAGTTTTCATATCAAGATAGACGGCGCGTGCAGTGCTGCCGGGGTATCGCGATGCGAGCATGCCTGTATCAGACTCGTATAGTTTGAAGGCTGTCGTTTTCTCCGTCCTCTTGAGAGGACTCCGTGGCTCCGTCACCCTGGCGACCATCAATCCAACACCTGCGTTAACAAGCCACAGGAAATCCTGCTCATATTTTTTAAGGCGAGCTCCCTCACCCAGAGACGAAACAACAAAGCGATGAGACTCCGCCTCAAGCTGAACGGGAATTTGCTCAAAAATCGACCGAACGTTAAACGCTCGAGTCGATGCATATTTTGAGATATCGCTTTTGTACTGATCGACCAGCTGAGTTTGAAGCTCACGTGTGCTCACGAGCGAATAACCCGAATCAATATAATTCTGAACGACCTCCGGCATGCCGCCGCAAACGATATAAGCTCTATAGTTCTTGAGCATCGCCTCATGAATATAGTTTTCGACAGGATGTTTCTCGACAAGGCAGCTGCGAATGCCTGCAAGCACATTCTCGCTAACGCTGTTTGCCCAACAAAACTCTTCAAAATCCATCGGGCGCATAACAATGTGCTCTACATACCCCACCGGAAAAGAAGAGACCCCCTTAAACTCAGTCCCAAGCATAGACCCCGAGAAGACATAGCTAAAGCGCCCATCCTCGACCAACGCCTTCATGAGTGTAACGATCTGCGGATACTCCTGAATCTCATCGACAAAGACAAGCGTATCGCCCTCAACAAGCGGCGCATCCGCAAGAAGGGCTACGCGGTTGATAAAGTCAACGGAGTTCTTTGCGCCAACAAGTGCATTCCTTGCTTCGACATCGAGTAGTAAATTGACCTCAAAATACGACGCGTAGTTGCTTTTTCCAAACGCGCGAATCGCATAGCTCTTGCCAATCTGACGCGCACCAGTAACGAGTAATGCCTTATTGGAGTTATTCTTCCAGCTCAAAAGCCTATCAGTGACCTTACGGCGTAGCATTAAACCCCCAAATGACAAAAATTAACAGATAGAATCGCCTAAAATCATACAAAAATTGGCAGATAATATTGTCGTAAATATACAAAAATTGGGAGATAGCAAAGGTTCGAATAGGCCTCAAAGCCACTGAAACAGTGCTCTACTTTGCGAAGGGGCTGGGGACGCTGTTGGGTGCGTCTCCAGCCCTCTGATTCTTACTTTGGATCCCGATGGTGGGGTGTTGTCGGTGCTGCTTGCTTGGTTACCTTGTCTCGCCGCTCTCTGTGCGTAGGCGGTAGCCGTGGACGAGGTCGCTAATAGCCGGCCAGGGAATCTGGCGGTCGACCCAAAATTGGAGCTGGACCAGATAGCGCTCGGTGGCGCGGGTGAGGGCCGCGAACTGTTCGTGAGTCTCAACCTGGGCGTAGAGGTCGCGGCTGTGGGCGAGGATTGCCGTGGTGTCATCCATTTTGCCGGTGACGTCGAAGGCGCCCGAGAACCAGTCGCACAGGCGCGCGGCGCTGTTGTTGATCGTTGCGAGGTCGGCGGTGCCGTCGTTGGCGTTTTCGTTGGCCTGGGCTCGCAGGAGGGAGAGGGCGTCGGCGGCGTTCATGCAGTAACCGACGGTGAAGTTCCAGACGACGAATTCGCGGCCGGTGTCGAGTTTGCGGCGGCGCATGTAGTCGATGTCACGCGGTTCCTCGAGCATCATTTGATCGGCGAGGGCCTCAAGTGCAGTGGTGTACTCGGCAAGGTCGAGCGTGAGCAGATTGTTGATATCCATCATCTTTAGGCCTCCGTTTCGATCTCGACGATTTCGTTTTTAATGTACATGCCCTGGTTGTCCCAGACATTGCGGCAGGCGGCGGAAAACGCTCGCGGTCGGCTTCGCAGGTGCGGGCGAACATGTTGCAGGTGCCAAAGGGCTCGCACACGTCAAAGAAGATGCAGATTGACGACCATCCGCCATACCAGCTCACGGCGCCCGCTGGCTCGTGAAAGACGGGGTTCTCGATGTGCTCGTAATTGGCGATGGGGCCCGAGACGGGATAGGTTACCTCGGCATCGCAGATCTTGGCCGAAAAGATACGTGACTCGACCGGACAGGACGATTCGAACAGCTTGCATGCCTCGGGAGCCTTGTCCCAGAGCATGTCGGCGAGAAACGTCTCGCCATTTAGCGTGATCTTGAGCATTTTTGTCATAGTAAGGACCTCCTCAATCCGTCGCTCAAGGGGTTCGCTAGCGGATAAGGAGAAGACAGCAGCGGGGTCGCCGAACCCAAACTTCACGACAGATCTCTGTCGCCCCAGCCCGCGCTGTTCTTCGCTAAAGTATCATGCAGCAATTGCGCGCGCAATATCAGTTTTTGATTTTCTGGAAGCGGCAATCGACGAGACGGCTCGCCGGCTGCCGGCCGACGCGCGGTATGGGCGCTCGTCTATTCCTTAAGTTGGATGAAAAACGCCATGTTATTGCAGGGCTGCATACTCGTCCAATAAGTGCATAGAATCTCGTATAGTGCGAGTAAGATTTTGCGCTGTCTGTTTTATATTTAGCAAAGATACAGTTTGCATAATCTGGTCTAATCCCTGCTCTATTAAAATAAAGTTGCACGTAAATGACGTAGATATGCTTGAGCTGGGTTTCTTTACGCTGAGCGGGTAAAAGCGACCGTTCACCGTTCAACTATTTTCAAAATGAATAAAATGAGCGATAAAGAGAATATAAACCTTAATAAACTCGCGTATCGCACGGGCGCGGGTTATTAATGGGTTGTAGGCCTTTTACAGAAAGGATTCCAGCAATGTCTAAGCCTCTTGGCAAGCCCGATCGTATCGTCGTCGCCCTTGGCGGCAACGCCCTCGGCAACAACCCCGTTGAGCAGATCGAGGCCGTGAGCAACACCGCTCACGCCCTCCTCGGCCTGATCGAGCAGGGCAACGAGATCATCATCACCCACGGCAACGGTCCGCAGGTCGGCATGATCCAGAACGCCTTCGCCGCCGCCCACGACGCCATCGGCACCCCCGAGATGCCGCTGCCCGAGTGCGGCGCCATGTCCCAGGGCTACATCGGCTATCACCTGCAGCAGGGCATTGGCCGCGAGATGCACAAGCGCTATAAGCGTTGGCACGCCGCAACCGTCGTCACCCAGATCGAGTGCGACCCGGACGATCCCGCGTTCAAGAACCCGACCAAGCCGATTGGCCCCTTCTACACCGAGGAGCAGGCCAAGGAGTTCATGGCCGAGGATCCTTCCAAGGTCTTCGTCGAGGATTCCGGCCGCGGCTGGCGTCGCGTTGTCGCTTCCCCCGATCCCAAGAAGATCGTCGAGGCTGACTCCATCCTCAACCTGCTTGACAACGAGTTCATCGTCATCGCCTGCGGTGGCGGCGGCATCCCCGTCGTCCGCGACTACGAGAACAAGGGCTGCTACAAGGGCGTCCCCGCCGTCATCGACAAGGACCTGGGCGGCGAGCTGCTGGCCGAGGACTGCGACGCTGACGTTCTGTTCCTGCTGACCGCCGTTGAGCATGTCGCCATCAACTTTGGCAAGCCCAACCAGGAGGAGCTCGAGGACATCACCGCCGACGAGGCCGAGCGCCTGGCCGACGAGGGCCAGTTCGGCAAGGGTTCCATGGAGCCCAAGGTCCGCGCCGCCATCAAGTTCGCCCGTTCCCGCAAGGGCCGCACCTGCATCATCGGCGCCCTGGACAAGGCCGCCGAGACCATGGCCGGCCTCTCCGGTACCCGCATCCACGAGTAGCCTTTGCTCCATTGCCTCTCTCGTGGGCGCCAGGCAAGGCGCCCACAAACTAGCCTCTCTTCATGAGCCCCGCGGCCCGCTCCGACCGCGGGGCTTTTGCTATTCACCTGGTCCCCGATGGGTGGGTAGTCATTGGGGACGTTCTTAAACGACTAGTCAAACAAGAACGTCCTCAATGACTACTAATTTAAATCTGTCCCCAATGACTGCGGAAAGCGCATCTCACACCGACGCATTGCTTTCGGGCCCTCTCTCCGTGCCCCCTATAAGTTCAGCTGGACTCCCCGCAACCTGTTCCGCGTTGGCGGAACGAGAGCGACGTGGAGTGTCATTCTTTACCGCGTTAGACTAGACGCAGGGAAAGGAGGAGGACATGGATGCTCGCGTCAAGCAGCTTGTAAATATGATCGAGGACGCTCAGCCTGTCGCTGTCGCGGTGCTTGCCAAGCGTCTCGAGGTAAGCGAGCGCGCCGTGAGAAACTATATCCATCGCGCAAACGACAATCTTGCGGGGGTTGCACGCATCGTTGGCAGCAAAGGGCAATATCGTATCGATGTTGCACATGCAGATGAGCTTGCTCGCTTGCTAGACGGTGCGGCTCTGGCCCATCCGGGCATTCCTGATACGCGCGACGGCCGTGTGTCCTTCCTTCTTAACGACCTCCTCATGCGGTCCCAGTGGGTGACGATTGAGGAGTATGCGGATTTACTCTACGTTTCGGCGCGAACTCTGTCCAATGACATGCGTCTGGTAGAGCAGAAACTCGCCCAATTTGACTTAACGCTCGAAAAGCGCCCACGCTACGGAATCCGCGTTGCGGGCGGAGAGTCGCAACGGCGCCTGTGCCTGGCCTCGCTGGTGAGGCCCGTGTTGCCCGACACCGACGATGCAAAGCTCGCCGAGCGCCTGCGGGCCATCGCCGCATGTGTGGACGATGCCCTGACGGCCTCGCCCGTCACGGTGAGCTCGCTGGCATCCCGCAATCTCATCATGCATCTTTACATTGCTCTTGGCCGCATCGAGCAGGGCTGCTATGTCCCAGCTGCAGAATCGGACGTTCAAAAACTGGAGGGAACGCGCGAATACGCCGCGGCTTTCCAGATTGCCGCAAACATCAAGGATGCCCTGGGCGTGAGCATGCCCCGAGAAGAGGTTGCCTTTATCGCAATCCATTTGCTCGGCAGGGGCACGGGCGTGCCCGAGAAGGGCTCTGCCGTTATCTCGGACGAGATGTGGAAGATTGCTTCCGAGATGGTACGTGCGGTCAACGATGAGTTTAGGTTTGACTTTAGCGGCGATCTTGAACTTCGCATGAACCTTGCTCGGCATATCGGCCCTCTGGGCTATCGCCTTGAATATCACATGCATATGGATAACCCCATGCTGCCCGATATCAAGACGAGGTTTCCGTTGGCCTATTCGATGGCAGCTGGCACCTCGCAGGTACTCGAGCGCCATTTTGGCAGCCAGCCCTCTGATGAAGAGCTCGGCTACATCGCCATGGCATTTGCCCTGGCCCTCGAGCAGCAAGCCGACCAGCCGCGTCGCAAGCGCATCCTGATCGTGTGCGCCTCGGGAGCGGGAAGCGCCCGTATGCTCGAGCACCAGTACCGCAAGCAGTTTGGCATGTATATCGATTCGATTGAGACATGCGATGTCGCCCGCGTGGGAACGTTCGATTTTTCGCACATCGACTACGTGTTCACAACGGTGCCGCTCAACGTCAAGTTGCCCGTGCCCGTCCGCGAGGCCGATTTCTTCTTGGAGACGAGCGATGTCAACGCTATCCGCAAGGTGCTGAGCGACGACACTGCGCAATCGGACTCCGTAAGCTCTTTCTTTAGCCGTGCCCTGTTCTTCAACCGCGTTGAGGCGTCGTCGAAGCAGGCCGTTCTCCGATATCTCTCCGAGCGCGCCGTCGAGAGCGGCCGTGTCGATGCCCAGTTTGCCCAAGAGGTCGCCGAGCGCGAGAGCGCGAGTGCCACCTCGTTTGGCAATGGGGTAGCCATGCCCCATGGGATGCATCCCTTGAGCGCCGAGGCCTTTGTTACCGTGGGCCTGCTCGAACACCCCATTCTTTGGGACGAATACGGCCATGAGGTCGATATCGTCTTTATGGTGTCGTTTGCCCGGTCGGGCGGCGATGAGGCGCGGATCTTGAGCTCACTGCTCGCCGAGATCTTTATGGACCGCCAGGGGGTCGAGCGCCTACGCGAGCGCCGGTCCTGGCATGAGCTGATGGCGCTTGTGCAAGCGCATACGGCTTAAGACTTCTTTTGTCGATAACCCTGTCTGTCTACCTGCAATAAACCTCGAGGATTGCGGGCGGGAGATAGGCGTTTCGAATATTCAAGTACAAACCAAACATCACGGGAGAGGAGACCGTTATGGACGATCAGGGAACCGAGATGGTTTCGTTTCAGCTGGTCGCTGCAGCGGGAGAGGCACGCAGCCTTGCCTTCGAAGCCCTTGAAAAGGCAAAAGCGGGGGATTTTGACGCCGCCGCCAAACTCATGAAGCAGTCAAAGGATGCGGGAATCAAGGCTCACCACATCCAAACGCAGCTGCTTTCGACTGAGGCAGCGGGCGAGCATCTGTCGGTGGATGTGTTGCTGGTCCATGCTCAGGACCACCTCATGTGCTCCATGCTTGCTCAGGAGCTCGTGCAGGAGCTGATCTGCCTGTATGAGTGCACTGCAACCAAGAACGCCTAGCGGCGTGCGGTGACTATCCAACCAATCAATGCGAAGGGAATCCCTTATGAAGATCCTTCTTGTTTGCGCAGCTGGTCTGTCTACAAGCATTCTGATGAAGAAACTCGAGAAATATGCGGAGCAAAACGGCATCGAGCTCGATATCGATGCGGTGGGTATCGGCGAGTATCAGGAGACGTGCGCCAATTATGACGTGCTGCTCTTGGGGCCGCAGGTGTCCTACCAGCTCAACACCGTCAAGCAGGGGAGCGGTAAGCCGACCGCGGTCATCCCCGCACAGGACTACGGCATGGGCAACGCCGCCAACGTGCTGGCACTCGCCCAGTCGCTGTTGGGTTAGGAGGCGACCATGGAGAAGTTCATGACCCTGCTTCAGGAAAAACTGACCCCTATCGCCAATTTCTGCGGCACCGAGCGCCACTTTGCCTCCATGCAAAAGGGCTTTATGAGCGCGATCAGCTTCATCTTGGTATCTGCCGTCTTTATGATCCTCGCCAACCCGCCGGTCACGGCCGACCTGGTGGCGCAGGGCGGGTTCTGGTCCGTCTTTGGCCCTTGGCTCGATTTTGCGACGGCCAATAAGCTCACGCTGCTCATCCCCTTCAATATGACGATGGGCATACTGTCGGTGATCGTGACGTTCGCAATCGCCTATAACCTGGCGGGCACCTACAAGATGCCCAAGCTTAACGCCGGCATGACCTCGCTGGTGATGTTCCTGATCGCCGCGGCGCCGTCGTCCTACTACCAGCTTGCTGACGAGTCCGTGCTCCAGGCGGTCCCCTGCACCTATCTGGGTGCGCAGGGCCTGTTTACCGCCATCATCGTTGCCTTGGTCTCCGTCGAGGTCACGCGCTTCTGCCAGACCAAGGGCATCACCATCAAGATGCCCGATGGCGTGCCGCCGTTTTTGTCCGAAACCTTTGGCGCCATCGTACCTATGCTCGCCAACATCCTCATCTTCTTTGGCGGCAACCTGCTGATCCAGATGATCGATCCCGCGCTGTCCATCCCCTCGGTTATCGAGAAGCTGCTCGCTGCCCCGCTTTCCGTCGCAGTTGACTCTGTGCCCGGCGCACTGCTTATCTGCTTCATGACGCTGCTGTTTTGGTGCTTTGGCGTCCACGGCAACATGATCGTAATGCCCATCACCGCCCCGGTCTCGCTTGCCGCCTTTGCCGCCAACGCCTCGCTCTATGCTGCCGGGCAGCCGCTTGAGTTCCACCCGGTGCTCATGTCGTTGGCCATCAACCTCATCGGCGGCACGGGTAATACGTTCTCTTTTGTGGCGCTCTGCGCGTTTAGGGCAAAGTCGCAGCAGCTCAAGGCATTTGGCAGGGCATCGATCGTGCCGAGCTTCTTCCGTATCTCCGAGCCCGCGATCTTCGGCGCGCCCATCATCTTCAACCCGATCCTCATGATTCCGTTTGTGCTAGGCGGCATGATCTCGGCCCTGCTGTATTGGGGTGCGGTCTCACTGGGTCTTGTCTCTAACTTCTACATCTTGGTGAGCGGCACGTTCCCCATCTTCGTTCAGGGCTTTGTCCAGTGCCTCGACCCGCGCATCTGGGTGTTTACGATCGTTTTGATCGTGGTCATGGCTGTGGTCTGGTACCCGTTCTTTAAGGTGTACGATAACCAGCTCCTGGCTCAGGAGCAGGAGAACGCCGCGGCAGCTTCTGCCGAGGATGCTGAGTAGCATGAGTTACTTTGACAGAACGTCTGCCGCCGGTATGCCCGAGGGCTTTTTGTGGGGTGGTGCCCTCGCCGCCAACCAGGCCGAAGGGGGCTGGAACGAGGGCGGCCGCGGCATGTCGCACTCCGACCTGATCCCACAGGGTTCCGACCGCTGGGATGTAATGTTTGGCAGGCAAAAGCCCGTGGACGATCCGGACAGGCTGTATCCATGCCGCTGGGGCAACGACTTCTTCCATCATTGGCACGAGGATGTCGAGCTCTTTGCCGAGATGGGCTTTAAGTGCCTGCGTCTTTCAATTTGCTGGAGCCGTATTTTTCCCACAGGGATGGAGGCCGAGCCCAACGGCGAGGGCTTGGAGTTTTACCGTCAGGTATTCGAGGCGCTGCGCGAGCATGGAATCGAGCCGCTTGTGACGCTGTCGCACTACGACTATCCGTTGGCTCTGGTCGAGCGCTATGGTGGCTGGCAAAGCCGAGAGATGATCGAGCGGTATGCGCACTACGTCGAGACCGTCGGACGCGCGTACCAGGGCCTCGTGCGTTATTGGCTTACGTTCAACGAGATCAACAGCGTGGCGCTGTCCTATCTCAACGCGGGTGTCACGCTCGAGGATGAGCGTGACCGTGCAGCCGTGACTGCGGCGTTCTCGCACCATATGTTTATGGCGAGCGCTCGCGCTGTCGAGATTCTGCACAAGATCGATCCCGCAAACAAGGTGGGTTGCATGGTCGCTGCCGGTGCGACCTATCCGTACCGTTGTGCGCCCGAGGACGTATGGCTTGCGTATGAGGAGGACCGCGGCCGCTACTTCTACACAGACGTGATGGCTGCGGGCGCCTATCCTGCTTGGAAGCTGCGTGCACTCGAGAAAGAGGGTGTTCACGTGCCCTTTGAGCCGGGCGATACGGAGTATCTGGCAGAGCATACGGTCGACTTCATCTCGTTCTCGTACTATTGCTCGCGCTTGGTGTGCGCCGATGATCAGGTGATCGCCGAGAAGGCGGAGGGCAACGTGTTCCCGACGCTGCGCAATCCGTACCTCAAGGATAAAGAGACTGCCTGGAAATGGCAGATCGATGCGCTGGGTTTGCGCGTGACGCTTGCCGGCTACCACGATCGTTACCATCTTCCGCTCTTTATCGCTGAGAATGGTGTGGGCGGACTCGATGCGCTGGAAGACGGCAAAGTCCACGATGCGTATCATATTGATTACCTGCGCAGGCATATTCTTGCGCTACGCGATGCAATTGTCGAGGACGGTGTTGACCTGATGGGATACACGCCGTGGGGCTGTATCGATCTGGTATCGGCCTCGACGGGGCAGATGAAGAAGCGCTATGGCTTTGTTTATGTCGATGCCGATGATACGGGCAAAGGCACGTTCGATCGCTACCGAAAGGACAGCTTCTGCTGGTATCAAAAGGTCATTGCATCAAATGGCGAGGACTTGAGTTAACCCTTGCAAGCCTGCTGCCCCCGCGGCCCGTTTCGGCCGCGGGGGCTTTTGCTATTTACCTAGTCCCCGATGAGACCCTCATTCTGTGGGTAGTCATTGGGGACGTTCTTAAAAGACTAGTCATTTAAGTCTGTCCCCAATGACTGCGGAAACCCGGCACTTGGGGACGTTCCTTTTCTGCTGGCAGCTTGGAACAGTCCTTAAAGCCCGCATCAATCAACTGCGGAAAGCGCATCCCAGAATGAGCGTCCAACATGGGACATAGTTTCCCTTGAGGGCCTCAACCGGAAAATGCATCCCGGAATGTTGCCGGAAAGTGGAACGTAGTTTCCCAAACGGGCCGCTAACGGAAAGTGCATCCCGCTATTGAGCTCCAAAATGGGATGCGCTTTCCGTGTCGGCAGTTCCTGGCAGCCTGGGGCTACTCATTTAAGTCTGTCCCCAATGACTAGTAGTAGGCCCACATGGCTTCGACTTCGTTAAGGACTTCTACGACGCCCCAGCGGCGGGCGCTGCGGCTGGCCGAGTTGGGATCGAAGACTCCAATCTGGTCGGCGTCGTCAATACCGTAAAGCACAATGTAGTGGCCCACGTTGGTAAAGGTGCCCGGCCGAACGGCGGCGATGACGGGCGCTCCCGAACGCAGCGCCTGAGTCATCGATTCGCGATCGTTATGGAGCTCCGTTCCGTTAAGTCCCAACTGCCACGCGCCGCTCGTCATAAACGACCATTCGGTTGCACCGGTGGGGGCGTAATTGCCCGCCTCGGAAAGCGCGCACATATCGACGGGGGTCATATCGGTGCGTCCCGTCTTAAAGATATAGACCATGGTGAGGCACGTGGGCCCGCAGGCATTTTGGCGGATGGTGCCGCCGGCGTAAGACAGCTCCGACCACGCAGGGTCGATCTGATAGATATGGGGCATCGTGCCGGCTTGCCATTGCGAGCGTGGGGTCGAAAAGGCGAAAGAATAACCGGGCGCGACGGGGGCCTTGAGCAGCTTGTCCTCGGCGGTGGGCTCGAGACCGGCCGAGCCGTGGGACATACAGGAGCTCATAAACACAAAGACCAGACAGGTGAGGATAGAGCACAGTGCGAGGCGAAGTCGACGAGCCGGCAGGGCGGGGGCATTCACGTGCGATGTCGAGCGGTAGGGCTTGCCGTCGCGTCCACCTTGGGGATGCGAAAAGAAGCGGTTGATATGGATGTCGGGCTGACGTGCGCCGTTGCGGCGCAGTTGCGGAACCTCGGCTTGATGCTGTCGAGTGCGCGCGCCTAAGCGGCTGTCTTGCTGCGCGCTTGTGCCCGTGCGCGGACGGCCACTTTGCCGTGTTTTGCTTGCCTGCTGCCGAGACGAAGGCCTGGGTTGCTCTTGAGGACGTTGCGGATTGCTGCTTGTGGCACTTCCGGGCGTCGGCGTGGTACGGCCAGCAAGGCGAACGCTTTGTCGCCGTTGATCACCGTCGTTGTATCCGTATGCCATTCGTACCGCCTTGTCTCATGTATAACCTGTCCATCCTACAAAAAAGATGTGCAACAAATGGGTCCGCGCGTCAAAAGCTCGGTAAACGGTACGAAAGGCGCAAAACACACGGCCTCAAAAACATCTCTATATGCGTCCGATGAGCGTACGCCCGTCGGACGGGCGGCAACAATGAGCGGCAAACCGTGCCGTTCGTCCCAAAAACGGCGCCGCTCGTTTTGCAGTTCTGCCTTCGGTCGAGCTACAAGCGGAGCTGCTGCGCCAAGGCCGTATCTTAAAGCCACGAAATAAAAGAGCGCGGCAAAACAGACCGCGCAAGGGGTGACGTCAAGGGGCGTCAAAAAGGAAAGGAGGGGAACAATGGCGGACAAGAACGCAGAAGTTGCAGTCGAGGATAACGGCGGCATGAAGAAAACGCTTTCGCTCTGGAACTTCTTCACCATCGGTTTCGGTGCCATCATCGGTACCGGTTGGGTTCTGCAGGTCGGCGACTGGATGGTCGTGGGCGGCGGTCCCGTTCCCGCTATGATCGCATTCCTCTTGGGTGCAATCTTCCTCGTGCCCGTCGGAGCTGTTTTCGGTGAGCTCACGGCTGCTATCCCCATCTCGGGCGGCATCGTCGAGTATGTCGATCGTAGCTTTGGCCGTACGCTGAGCTACATCACCGGATGGCTTTTGGCGCTGGGCAACGGCATCCTGTGCCCGTGGGAGGCCATCGCCATTTCGACCCTCGTGTCCGAGATGTTCGGCAGCCTGCCCGGTCTTGAGTGGCTGCGCGCCGTCAAGCTCTACACCATCTTGGGCGCCGACGTCTACCTGTTCCCGACGCTGATCGCGCTCGGCTTTGCGACCTACGTCATCTTCCTCAACTTCCGCGGCGCCAGCTCGGCCGCCAAGCTCCAGGCCTTCCTGACCAAGGCCCTGCTCTGCGGCATGCTGCTCGCCATGGGCGTCTCGCTGTTCACCGGCTCGCCGGACAACGCCATGCCCGTGTTCTCCCAGGTCACCGGCGCTGGCGGCGGCAAGGCCGCTACCGAGGGCGCCAGCCTGTTCGCCGGCATCGTGTCGGTCCTGGTTCTGACCCCGTTCTTCTACGCCGGCTTCGATACCATTCCTCAGCAGGCTGAGGAAGCAGCCGAGGGCCTCAACTGGAACAAGTTCGGCAAGATCATCTCCCTGGCCCTGCTGGCCGCTGGCGGCTTCTACATGGTCTGCATCTACTCGTTCGGCACCATCCTCGACTGGCATGAGTTTGTTAAGAGCCCGGTTCCCGCGCTTGCCTGCCTCAAGGGCATCAACATGCTTCTGTACCTGGCCATGCTCGTCATCGCCACGCTTGGACCCATGGGCCCGATGAACTCCTTCTACGGCGCCACGAGCCGCATCATGCTCGCCATGGGCCGCAAGGGCCAGTTGCCCGAGAAGTTCGCCGAGGTCGATCCCAAGTCCGGCGCTCCCAAGCTCGCCTGCGTCGTTCTGGGCGTCATCACCGTCATCGGTCCGTTCCTGGGCAAGAACATGCTCATTCCTCTGACCAACGTGTCGGCTCTCGCCTTCATCTTCTCCTGCGGCATGGTCGCCCTCGCCTGCCTGCGCATGCGCTTCACCGAGCCCGACCTGCCTCGTCCCTACGAGGTGCCCGGCGGCAAGTTTGGCATCGGCCTCGCTATCGCTGCCTGCGCCATCATCATCGGCCTGCTCGTGATTCCGTTCTCTCCCGCCTCCCTCAACATGGTGGAGTGGAGCATCGTGATCGGCTGGTTGGCTATTGGCCTGGCCCTCATGGCTTTCACCAATTCCCGCAAAAAGTAACGCCTAGCCGGGGCGGATCGGGTGCGCGGGGCCCTCTCTCCCGCGCACCGAACCCGGCACCACTTGGGTAGCTTTGTGAGGCCTTAACCCAACACGGCCTCGCCCACTATATGGATCCATAAGGAGGAACCATGTCCACTAAGTATGCAATCGTTGGCGGCAAGCTCATCGACGGTACCGGTGCCGAGCCGGTCGAGAACTCCCTCGTTCTCGTCGACGACAACGGCAAGATCGAGTACGCCGGCGCTATGCAGGACCTTCCCGAGGGCGTTGAGGTTATCGATGCCGCCGGCAAGACCGTCCTTCCCGGCCTGATCGACACCCACCTGCACTTCTCGGGCAACCTGACCGACGATGACACCGATTGGGTCATGCAGCCGCTCCTCGAGAAGCAGGCCGTCGCCGTCAAGCAGGCCTACGACTGCCTCACCCACGGCCTCACCACCGTCTGCGAGATCGGCCGCTTTGGTATCCAGATCCGTGACTGCATCGACAAGGGCGTCTTTAAGGGCCCGCGCGTTCTGGCCACCGGCCTGGGCTTCTGCCGCGTTGCCGGTCACGGTGACTCCCACCACTGCAGCCAGGAGCTCAACAAGGAATCCCACCCCTGGGGCGACCAGGTCGACGGTCCTTGGGATCTGCGCAAGGCCGTCCGTCGTCGCCTGCGTGAGAACCCCGATGCCATCAAGATCTGGGCTACCGGTGGCGGCATCTGGCGCTGGGACTCCGGTCGCGACCAGCACTATTGCTCCGAGGAGATCCAGGCCGTGGTCGAAGAGGCAAAGATGGTCGGCATCCCCGTGTGGAGCCACTGCTACAACAACCACGCCGCTGCCTACGATTCCGTTCGCTTTGGCTGCGAGCAGCTGATTCACGGTTTCGATATCGATGAGCGCACCATGGACCTCATGGCCGAGCAGGGCACCTTCTTCACCCCGACGATCGCCTTCCTGCCCACTTGGTACGCCACCTATCCGCCCGTCTACGTCCCCGAGCTGCACGACAAGTACGAGGGCACCCTGGTCGAGAAGGAGCTGCAGCGCAACTACGACTGCCTGCGCGAGGCCAAGAAGCGCGGCGTCGTCATGACGATCGGCTCCGACTCCTTCTCCTTCGTCACCCCGTACGGCACCTGCTCCATCGAGGAGATGTACGAGTTCGTCGACAAGATCGGCTTCACCCCGGTCGAGACCATCACCTGCGCCACCCTCAACGGTGCCAAGATGTGCCACATCGAGGACGAGACCGGTTCTATCGAGGCCGGCAAGTGCGCCGACCTGCTGGTCGTCAACGGTGACGTCGCCGCCGACATCCACGTGCTCAACACCGACAACATGGACGTCATCATGAAGGACGGCTGGATTGTCGAGGCGGGCACCTTTGGCGAGGCCAACAAATACAGCGCCTAAACTACCGTTCATCGACGACTGGATGTAAAACACAGTATTTGATTGCATAATGCAATGGAGAGGGTCGCTTGCGGCCCTCTTTATTGCTATGGGTGCGGTAGATAAAAGGGGATGACGATGGATTTAAACAGGCTGATTCTGGGCAAGAGCTACAACTCTACCAAGGTCTTTCGTACGGCCCAGCATGTGGTCCAGGCCATCCTGCTCGGTGTTGTCGTTCCGGCGCTTATCCTGCTGCTCATCTGGGATCTAACCGATAATCCCAATCCCGTTCCGGCCGTTGTCGTCATTGCCGGCTTGGTCATGCTGTGCTTCTTCTTCTCGTACGTCTTTGTCGTTCCCGACGACCTCACATCGAGCGCAACCGACCGCACGCTCGCCATCGCTTCAAAAATATTCGCCTACACGTCGCGCGGCCTTACGCCCGAAGCTGCCCTAGGCGCCTCTAAGATCATCCTGTCCGAAACTATCGCCTCTGCCATCTGCTTTACCGACGGCAAGCAGGTGTTGGCAAGCTGGGGCGAGGACTCGGCAAAATGCCCCGCGGGCACCCCGGTGGTGCTGCGGACTACGCTCAACGTGATCAACAGCGGTGAGCAAAGCGTGTTCTCGCGCGATGCCTCGACCGAGACAGGTGGCTACTTTCCGCGCCTGCGCGCCGGTATTGTCGCACCGCTTACCGTGCGCGGGCATTGCGTGGGCACGCTCGAGCTGTATTATCCCCGTCTGAGCAGCATCGATATGCGCCAGACGGCGCTTGCCTCGGGCTTTGCCGACCTCATTTCCACGCAGCTTGCGAGCTTTGAGCTCGAGCGCCAGGACGAGCTTACGGCCCGCGTGGAGCTGCGCGCCTTGCAATCGCAGGTCGATCCTCATTTTCTGTTTAACACCATCAGCACCATCGTGTCGCTCGTGCGTACCGAGCCGGACAAGGCCAGGTCGCTGCTGATCGACTTCTCCAACTACTACCGTCAGACGCTTTCTGATTCCGATACCCTCACAACGCTCGAGCACGAGGTGGAACAGGGCACTCGCTATATCAATCTTATGCAGGCTCGTTATGGCGACGGCCGTCTGCGCGTCTCGGTCGATATCGACTTTGAGGTGCGCGATTGCATGGTGCCGCCGTTTATCTTGCAGCCGTTGCTCGAAAACTGCATCAAGCACGCGCAGCGCGAGACCGAGCCGCTTTCTATTCATGTTAGGGCTTTCGAGACCGATGACGGTTTGGAGATCATCGTCGAGGACGATGGCATCGGTATGAGCGAAGAGGTCTGCGCGCATCTGTTTGAGCAACATCGCCTGGAGGAGCCCGAGAGCATTACCGCCGACGGCTCCGTCAAGCGAGGTTGCGGCCTGGCGCTCTTCAACGTGCTTCAGCGCATCCATTTCTTTTACGGAGAAGATTCCGGCATGCGCGTGAAGTCCCAGGAGGGCGTGGGAACGCAGGTCATCGTCGAGCTGAACGGCGAGCCGCATGAGCCTGCGCCGTTGACGGCGTAGCACGCGGTTGGATTGAGAGAAAAAGAGGGGAAGCACATATGTCCGAAGGCTGGAACATCTTGGTGGTTGATGACGAGCCTCCCATTAGGGCTGAGCTACGCTATCTGTTGGAAAAGGATACGCGTGTGGGTCAGATTGCCGAGGCGGGCAATGTCACCGAAGCCGTGGAGTCGATTCTGTCGAACAAGCCCGACGTGTTGTTTTTAGACATTACCATGCCCGGTCGCTCGGGAATTGAGCTTGCCGAGACGCTGCAGAACCTAAAGACGCCGCCGGTGGTTGTGTTTGTGACGGCGTTTGCCGAATTTGCCGCCGATGCGTATAACCTCGATGCGGTCGACTATGTCGTCAAGCCGGTCGAGGACGCACGCCTGTCAAAGGCACTCGACAAGATCGAGGCAGCCTTGGGTGCCCGTCGTGTTGCCCACGCTCCGCGCCAGCCTTTGCGTCTGACGGTGGACCGCGGGGGCAAAAAGGTGTTCATTCCCGCCGCAGACGTCTGCTACTTTGAGGCGCGCGCCGATTTTTGCAACGCCATCTGCGCCGAGGGAACGTACCTGATCAATGAGTCGATCTCTTCGCTCGAGCGTCGCTTGGTCTCCGAGGGCTTTATTCGCGTTCATCGCAGCTATCTGGTCAATTTGGAAGACGTGCACAATGTCGAGATTGGCTCCACGGGGTTGATGGAGCTCAGGCTCGACCGCGTGAACTCGACGGTACCGGTGTCCCGTCGTCGCGCCGCCGAGGTCAAGTCGCACCTGGGGCTTGCGTAAGAGGCTTGCGTGCCGTCGTTTACCATCGCAGGTTTGGCATGGGCGCGCGGTGGGCATAATGGGTGGCATCGAATGAAATCGAAAGGATCATTATGCCCGCGCTTATCACCCATCATCTGTTTGGCGAGGAAAGCATCGACCGTCTTCCGCAGGGCGTCATCACGTCCGATGAAGAGCGCATTGCCTTTATCTTGGGCAACCAAGGCCCCGACCCGTTTTTCTTTCACATTCTGACACCGCGTGTTTCCGACTGCACGCTGCTGGCGCAGGTCATGCATCGGTCGCGCATGTCTCGCCAGTTCGCGTGCCTGCGCGACGGCGTGTCGCATCTGCTGCCGCGCGACGCCAGCTTGGGTCGTGCCTTTGCGCTGGGCCTGCTGTCTCATTACGTGCTCGACCGCAACGCCCATCCCTTTGTCTATGAGCAGCAGTTTGGCATCGTGGAGTCCGATTCAGAGCTTGAGGATTCGAGCAGTCAGGTCCATGCCGTGATCGAGAGCGACCTGGATGTGCTGATGCTGCAGCTTAAACGCGATGGCGCTACGGTTGACGATTACCCGCCGGCGGGCGAGATCGTCACCACCGATCGCATCAATCGCGTGGCCGGCGTGCTGATGAGCTATGTTGCCGGACGCGTGTACGGCATTGACATTCCGGCGGGGGAGTACGGTGCTGCCGTTGCCAATATGCAGCGACTTTACCGCGCGATTGAGCCGGCCGGCTCCGCAAAGACGCGCGCGATCTCGCTGGTTGAGGGCTTGGTGCACGATTACTCGCTGCTCGACGGCCTTGCCCATCGCGTGACGACGGAGCTGCCCGAGCGCACCGGTAACCTGGGCCATCTGACATGGAAGAATCCCTTTACCGACGAGGTCTCGAACGAGAGTTTCCCCGAGGTCTTTGATCGCGCGCTGGTCGATTACGAGTGCACGGTCGCACGTTTTATCGAGACTGGTGACATGGATGCCGTGACCAGTCACGTCAACTACAGCGGTCGCGTGCTCGAAGCCGATGAGGAGTTCGACCGCGAGGAATAGGGTCCGTGCGTGCCCCTTTGCCGAATCCTTACCGGCGGTTCTGGACAATTGGGGTACGATGAACTAACTGCATATCGGGCGAATACGAAGGGTCCCTGTCCATGAAATACACCAAGCTCGAGCGTAACTGGGTTATGTATGATGTGGGCAATTCGGCCCTTGTGCTGCTCAATACCTCGGTGGTGCCCATTTACTTTAACGCCATCAATACCGGCGCTTCCTCGGCCGACCTGGTGGTCGCCTGGGGCAATGCGCAGACGATCGCCTCGCTGGTCATCGCCATGCTCATGCCCATTCTGGGCGCGCTTGCCGACTACGCCGGCAACAAGATCAAGTTCTTCTTGGGCTTCTTCCTCACGGGCCTGGTGCTTTGCCTGGCGCAGGCTATCCCAATGTCCGCCATGGCATTTTTGACCGTGTACGTGCTGTGCACCATCGGCCTTAACTCTTCTATGACGTTCTACGACGCCATGCTGCCCGACATTACCACCGACGAGCGCATGGACGCCGTGTCCAGCTCGGGCTATGCCTGGGGCTATATCGGTTCCACCGTGCCGTTCGTCATCTGCCTGGCGCTCATCATGGGCGGCCCCGCTCTTGGCGTCCCCACCATGCTGGCAACGCGTCTGTCGTTTATCATCACTGGCGCCTGGTGGCTCATCTTTACTCTGCCGCTCATTCGCACCTATAAGCAAAAGTACGGTCGCGAGCGCGGTCCTGAGGACACTATCGGCCACATCGTGGGCGGTGTGTTCTCCGAGGTCGGACACACCATGCGCGAGATCGCCCACAACAAGACCGTGCTGGTCTACATGGTCGCGTTCTTCTTCTACATCGACGGCGTGCACACGGTCATTTCCATGGCAACCAGCTACGGCTCGGCCTTGGGCATCGATTCGACCCAGTTGGTCCTGGCGCTGCTCGTTACGCAGTTCGTGGCCTTTCCGTCCGCCATCATCTACGGCAAGCTCGCCGGCCGCGTGGGCACGCTCAACATGATCTTGGTGGCAGTCGCCGCCTATATGGGCATTGTGCTGTTCGCCGCGTTCTTCCTAAAGACCGCCTTTGAGTTTTGGGTGCTTGCCATTATGGTCGGCCTGTTCCAGGGCGGCGTGCAGGCGCTCAGCCGTAGCTACTTTGGCCGCATTATCCCCAAGGAAAAGTCCAACGAGTACTACGGCTTCTTTGACATCTTTGGTCGTTATGCAAGCGTTATGGGCACCTTCCTGGTGTCGGTCGTCACCTCGCTGACCGGCAACCCGTCGCTGGGCGTCCTTTCCATTGGCGTGCTGCTGATCGTTGGCTTTATGCTGCTGGTCCGCCTGTCCCGCATGACTCGGGCGGCAGAGCATGCCGCATAGGAGCGAGCGGCTATTGTGCCTGTCCACGGTACTCTTTTGGGGTTATCCGCAATAAACATTGCGACTTGCGAGCAATGATTTGCCCAAGTGGGTATGATGGAATCAGCTAGGTCGCGGGGCGTCGCCTGTGTTTGGCGGCGCCCCGTTTTTGTGTTGCAGGGAGGGTAAGGCATGAACGCCACGGTCGTGATTCCAACGTATTGGGCGGGCGATGACGCTTGCGCAAACGCCCCTGGCACCTATGACCATTCGACGCGACTCAACGCCGACAATCCCGAACTCGACCGCTGCCTGGCCTCGCTTGAGCAGGTACGTGACATCCCGCGCATCATCCTTTTGGTGGTCTGTCCCGTTTCTGCCACAGCCGATGTGTCGCTGCGCGTGCACGAGATTGTCGACGCGCATCCCACGCTCAAGGTCACCGTTGTCACCAACACCCAGGCCTCGCGCATCGCAGACCGGGTTGCTCAGATCGCGCCCAAGGGTTCGGGCGAGTGCGTGAGCCTGCGAGGCTACGGTGCCATCCGCAATATGGGGCTAGCCTGCGCCGCTGTGCTGGGGCATGACGCGGTTATCTTTTTGGATGACGATGAGACTGTCATCGACGCCGACTTTATGAAGCGCGCGACCTATGCGTTGGGGCAGCAGACGCGTCAGGGCTTGCCGATCTTGGTCAAGAGCGGCTATTTCTACGATCGCGACGGCTCGCCGCTGGCTCCCACGGACAAGGCGGGCATCTGCCATCGTTGGTGGACCAAGCGCATCGAGTTCAACCGTTGGATGAAAAAGGCGCTCTCGGGCACCCGCATCTCGCGCTCCAACTACGTGTGCGGCGGCCTGATGGCCCTGCACGCCCGCGCCTTTACGCGTGTGGCCTTTGACCCGTTTATCACCCGCGGCGAGGACTTGGATTACCTCTTTAACATGCGCATGTTTGGCTACGACGTGTGGTTCGATAACGAGTGGACCGTGCGCCATCTGCCTCCGGAGTCCGAAAAGCGCTCACCGCGCTTTATGCAGGATGTATACCGTTGGTACTACGAACGGGCCAAGTTGACATTCGCCGCGCATCAAAAGGAGCTCATTCCCGTTACGGCGGCATCGCTCATGCCCTACCCGGGCCCGTGGATTTCGCGCGAGCTCGACGACCGCGTGCGCAAGACCGCTATGGTCCGCAGCGTGTTTACCCGCGAGCATGAGGGCTACCTGCGCATCTGGCGCCATGGTATCGACGAGGCAAAGGCCTATGCGCGCCAAAACGCTGCAAGCTACCTGCGTTTCCAGAGCTTTTGGCCCAAGATCATGGACGGGCTTTGGCGTGACGCACAACTGATCAGTATCCTGGAGGGGGCCGAATGATCGACCGCCGCGCCCAGCGCGATAGTTCAATATCAATCTTTCGCATCATTGCCGTTGCCTGCGCCATTTGCGTGCTGGTGTACTTTATTTTTGCCTTGGTGACCGGTATCGAGCCGATCGCCACGGTGATTGCCTGCGCGCTGCTGTGCATCTTTCTGTGCATCTTTATCTTTTTGACGCTCAATCCCGATTCGGTGCGCTCCCAGTACACCGAGGAGACGCTCTCGGTGGCCTCGGCCATGCTCGAGGACATTAAGGGCGGTCTGACGCAGGAGTCGGCGCGTTTGGTGTGCCGGCGCATTTTGCCCGAGACGCGCGCCATGACGGTGGCCATCACCGACGAGGACAACGTGCTTGCCTGCGCGGGCGAGTTTGAGGAAAAACTGCTGCCCGATACTCCCATCCACACGCTTGCCACACGCTACGTTATCGAACATGGCATCGTGCAGTCGTTCAACCGTATGGTGGATGTCGTGGGCTCGGACGGCTCGCACAACCAAGTCCCCGCCGGCATTATCGCCCCCATCAAGGTGGGCGATCGTACCGTCGGCACGCTCAAGTTCTACTACAAGACCCCGCGCGCCGTCGACCGTACCCAGTACGCGCTTGCCTCGGGCTTTGCCGAGATCTTGTCCACGCAGCTCGCCATCCACGAGCTCGAGGTGCAAAAGGAACTCACGGCGCGCGCCGAGGTGCGTGCGCTGCAGGCGCAGATTAACCCGCACTTCCTGTTCAACACGCTGAACACCATTGCATCGTTTACGCGCACCGACCCGCTGCGGGCCCGCGAACTGCTTCGTGAGTTCTCATCGTTCTATCGTGCCACGCTCGACAACTCGGGATCGCTTATTCCGGTCTCGCGCGAGGTTGCACAGACCAGGCGCTACCTTACCTTTGAGAAGGCCCGCTTTGGCGAGGACCGCGTGCTTGCGACGTTCGATGTGTCCGAGGACGTGGAAGATACGCTGGTGCCGGCGTTCGTGATCCAGCCGATTGTCGAGAACGCCGTACGTCATGGTATGGGCGATGACGACGCCCTGAGGATCGACGTGACCGTTCACCAAGACGGCGAGGATGCAATCTTGATTGCCGTGGCCGATAATGGCGTGGGCATGGATGAGGGTACCGCCGCCAGACTGTTTGACGAGCGTTCTGCCCGTCCCGACGCCAGCTCTCCCCAGGGTGGCGGCGCCGGTGTGGCCATGCACAATATTTCGGAGCGCATCCATCGCTTTTATGGGCCGCACTCCTATACGCGTGTCGAATCGGCGCCGGGCAAGGGCACCAAAGTGCTCCTTCATCTTGATTTGTCAGAGAGCATCTTCGACATTCAAGAGTAAAATAAAAGGCTACGGGCTCAACGTCATGCGACGGATGCCCGGCGTAGTTAGTTGACGAAAGGTTTTATCCCTATGCTGCGTGCGATGATTGTGGATGATGAGGCGCCGGCTCGCTCGGAGCTTCGCTTCCTGCTCGAGCAAACGGGCAAGATCGGCACGATCACGGAGGCGTCGAGCGTCCGCTCCGCCATCGAGATGCTTATGGAAAGTCGCGTGGATGTCGTGTTTCTCGATATCTCGATGCCCGGTGCCTCGGGCCTGCAACTTGCCGAGGCGCTGCATAAGCTCAAAAATCCGCCGGCGATCGTGTTTGTGACTGCGTATAGTGACCATGCGGTCGAGGCATTCGACGTGGATGCCGTCGATTATCTGATGAAGCCGGTCGAGGAAGCTCGCTTGGATCGCGCGATCGAGAAGGTCATGCAACGCACCAAGCCGGTTACGGACAGCAAGGTGACCATCGAGCGTATCCCGGTGGAAAAGGGCGGCCGCAAGGTGCTCATTCCCGTGGACGACATTCGCTTTATCATGGCCAAGGACGATTACTCCTGCATCTATACCGTCGATGATCGCTTTTTGTCGACGACCTCGCTGGCGCAGTTTGAGGCCAAGCTCTGCGATTTTGGCTTCTTCCGTGTTCACCGCCGCTATATCGTCAACTTGGCGTGCGTCACGGATGTCGAGACGGTGCCCTCGGGTGCCATCCAGCTGGGCATTACGGGCGTCGACGAACGCGTGCCGGTTTCGCGCCGCCGCGTCGTGCCGCTTAAGAAGGCCCTGAGTCTCTAGCACACTGGCCCCGCAGCCCTGTAGACCCATCGTCTGCGGAGCCGTGGGGCCTTTTTGTATGTATCTGCCGAATCGTTTTTTGCGGAAGGGATCCCATGAACAGTGCAAGCGCCAAGCGCATCGACATCATCTCGGACACCCACGGCTATCTTTCGCCTGCGCTCTTGGATGAGCTTGAGGGCGCAGACCTGATTATCCACGCCGGCGACCTCACGTCAGAGATGGACTACGAGCACCTATGCACCATCGCCCCCGTGCGGGCCGTACTGGGTAACAACGATTACTACCGCGACTACGGCCCCGATGTAGACCGTCTTGCACTCTTTACCTACGAAGGCCTTAAATTCGCCGTAGCCCACTACCGCGAAGACCTTCCGGTGGGATCCGTAGACGTAGCCATCAGCGGCCACACCCACGTAACCAAAGAAGCCCAAGTGGGCCGTTGCTTAGTCCTCAACCCGGGCAGCGCCAGCTACCCCAGAGGCACCCGAGGCCCCACCATGGCCAGAATGCTCGTCAAAGACGGCAAGATCCTAAGCACCAAGTTTATTGACCTAGACTAACCGCAACAAAAACGGGGGATGCACAATGCATCCCCCGTTTTTCTTTGAGCCAAAGGCCGAGTTTCAACAAGAACCTTAGACAACCCCGCCGCGGAGAACGGGGCCGCCGAGCCGCGAAGCGGCGAGCAACAACAACGGCTCGAACAATGTGACGGCAGGGAGGGTCTCCGGGGCCGGCTGGCGCGGGTTAAGTTTGTCGCGAGTTCCGCACGCAAAGGAAAGCACTTAATGTGCTTTCCGTCTTGCGCAGGACTGTAGAGCAGCAAACT
>JAHAAK010000005.1 GCA_018376905.1 Collinsella sp.
GCAATGGCGTAAGGCAGGAAGGAAAGGAATGGCAGGTCGTTTGCGGAGGCCGGGATATCCGTGATGCCGGAGCTGCTCAGGGCGCGGCAATATGCGAGCGCTGCGTCATTGGTCTCTCGGTCTCCCACGATGGACCCGGATTGGAAGCCTTCGCCCATGAGCGCGTAGTAGCTCTCGGCAGAATCGAGAAAGGCGGCGTCGGTTTGAGCGGCGAGGGCGGCGTTCGCGTATCTTGCAAGCTCCGCGTCATTTTGCTGCTCTAGAGATAGGTCTGTGCCGCTGGCCTGGGGCGCGCGCGTATTGAATGCGTCGACAAAGCTCTGCATGCCCTGTTTCATAAAGAAGGGGCCGTAGATGGGTGAATTGAACGCAATGGGGATGGAGAAGGCTGCAGCGAGAACGAGCGTACAAATCCATGCGGCCCTGTCTCTTAGGATTAGTTTGAGAAGAAGTCGACAGTACATTTAGAAGCACCTACATTTCTCAAGTCATCGTTAGATTAATAATGACAGACCGAATGAAGATGCGTGCGATGGGGGCGAGGCGAATGGCTGGGCGGTATCGATACGCGGGTTCAACGGCATCATATTGACCACATAGATTTTTAACTTGCATTTCTACCCGCCCTTTTCGTAGAGTCGCCGATACGTGCTTAGCGCACCCTCGGCGCGTCCGGCAGGCTTTGCGAAATGGGATCCAGGAGACTTCGGCGCAGCATCATCTTGCGGAATGCTTCTAATGAGCCTCCCATCCTTCAAAAACAGAATCTCATCGCACAGCCTATCGACCGAATCCAAGATGTGGGATGACATGATGATGCACGTACCAGAATCGGCCAGCTTCCTGAGAATCCCGGAATGCAAGTCCACCCTGCTGGGATCGAGCGCGTTCATGGGTTCATCCAACAGGAGGTACCGCGCACCCGTCGCATACGCAATCGCCAAGGTAAGCTGCTGCTTCATACCCTGGCTCAGAGCGCGGATCCTCATCTTCGCGAACTCGCCTATCTGCGTTTGCTCCACCACCTCCTCGATATCACGAGCATGCGGCCACATATCGCAAACCATCTTGAGGTGATCTTCCGCACGCAATCCGGGATACAGCAGCGTTCCCTCACCAGGTGCATAGAAGATCATAGAACGGACCTCTCTCGCACCCGTACCCTGCACCTCATCCAGAACGATGCTCCCGTCCACGCGAGGACCCGGCAAACCTGCCATCGCACGCAGCAACGTCGTCTTTCCATGCCCGTTCGGAGCGACGAGACCGTAGACCGTACCCGGGGCAAACTCAGCGTTCACCGAATCTACGAGCACCTTCTTTCCATAAGAGATCGTCAGCGTTTGAAGGTCAATCATCGAGATCATCCCCTTTCGATCTTCGGAACACCCAGGCGCACCAACAACGGAGATACGGCGCCCAAGACCACCAGCAGAGCGCCCGATGCGCCGACGACCTCTCCAAAAGGCATCGCGTTCGTCCCTCGCCCAAGGAACCCAATCGTCCCCACCTGGGAAGCGGGATCAAACGAGGCGAATGGAGCCAGCAGCGCGGCGCCCATGCCCGCGCTTTCAACATGAGCGCTCAACGAACCCAACACCAAGAGAACCGCGCAAACCACTCCGGTGACAACGGGGCTGCGGCTAATCGCTGCTGTCAACGCAGCGACGACGGAAATCACGCCGTATGCCATGACCAGCAACGGAACGCTACGCAACACCGCCTCCCCCACCATGGACGTTGTCGAAGCCCCCGCTCGAATGAGAGCGACGGGATACTCCGATCCACCCGCACCGTTCTTAATCGCGGACACAACTGCAGCGGGAACCATCGACACCAAAAGCAGCGTCAAGCCAAGCAGGAGAGACAACGCAACAGCCGTCAGAAAACGCACATGCGCTGTTGCGGGGACTTGGAAAACCAGAAGGGAACGGCACTGCAGGTGGGTACACGCAAGCGATGTGACAACCACGGGCAACAGCCAAAACAAGGAAGGAAGCGCTGCCTGGAAATACGAAAGGAGGATTAATGGGGGCATCTTCGTACTTAACTCGTAAACCTTGGGGTCCGGCAAGCTCGCGATCGACTCGAGCAGAAGGGCGCGCGCCTCCGCACGAGAAGGAGTCTCCGGCTCGATTCCGATCGATTGCAGGAGGGTCGCATCTGCCGCGCCCAGTTCGCCTCGAGCGCGCTCGTACGTCGCAAGGCTTCGAAACCCCTCCGCAGGCGTAGGCGCGTACACAAAACCCGAAAGAGCATCTCGCATGTCTTCCAGGGCCGTTTTGCCCTCGACATCCATATTCGCAGCGTCCTGCTCTAGATACCGATCTATTGAACGGAGCTCCCCATCCCTATACCGAACAGCGGAAACGTCATCAGCGTCAGGAAACACCTCGACCAGAGCCGGGGCCAGCATCGTCGTCGACATTGCAATCGCGCATACGGCGAGGGCAGGAGAATGCAGGAGCAGTTTCCCCATCGTTCTTACGTATGCAACGGCGGAGGCACAAGCGCTCGAACGAGTTGCCGCTCTCGATGCGGTGAAGGAACCTCTCTCAAGACAAATCGGGGGCATCGGGCGCGCGCAGCCGCTCTTTCCAGCAACGCAAAGCAGGCTAATTGCCAGCACCTCGATCCCGATTGCGCATACGAGGGTAATCGCGCCACGCTCGAAGCAAAGTCCGGGCAGATTCACTATCTGCGTTGTCGGGTACGGGCTATAGGCGCCGACGGTCAACTCGGTGTTCGCATACGAAAGGGGATTCAACAGGGCGAACTCACGTAAAGCGATGGATCTTCCGTAATACCCGGGAACCATCGTCACCCCCATCAGGGCACATACGAACACGATTCCAAGCGTAGGGTTATTGGCAATCTTCACGGCAAGGTGAACGACAAGCGAGATGAACGCTGCCACCAAGAATTGCAAGATGGCCGCCTGCGCGAACACCAGCCAAGCCGGTTTGATAACCGGAGTCGCATATTGAATGTAGCCTATCGGATAGAACAGCGAGCCCGGGCCATTCTTCACAAGCGCGGCGATTATCCCTGGAAGATTGATGGCAAAGACGGCAAGCATCGCAAAAACACTCGCCCATACGCTCGATGCAACAAGCCTGTCCAGCTCACCCATCGGTGCCTGGATGATGAGCTTTTCGCGTTTGTTAAGACGCGCGGCAAGGAACGAGACGGCAACGGCCGTTGCGGCCCATAGCAAGTACTCCTTCGATCCGTCATAAAAGGAGTACGCTCCATCCGATACCTGCAGAAACGGAAGCAGAGGAGAGAGCGGCGCCAAGACAAGACGCCCCGCGGCAAGAGGGTACAGAAGCGCGGGCATGCTTGATGAAGAGGTATAGACGCCCTCCTCCCCCGCATTCACAAGCGCATCCGCATAGGATGCTGACAATTCCTGCTCAACACGGGTTATTCCCGACTCGAGGTATTCAACCCGTCCGTCGATGCCAGCCGCGCTCCTGAAGACGGGCAAAGTACAAAGAACCATCAACGCAACAACGACAACACAGAGCGACCTGGAGGAGAGGAGCGACCTAAAGATTGCCTTCGAGATCTTGAGCATATTCATCGCCAACCTTAACCTCATCCAGTCGGAACAGAGGGGCCGAACAAAATGCTCGGCCCTTCCTCGCATCTAGTAGGTGCTATAGACAAATTGCCATTTATCAGTTGTGCCAAGAACACCACAGGAGCACATTGCAGCGAGGCGGGATTCCCTATGATGCGCGGATCGGCGATAGCCATTTCGGTAGGAGATCGTCTTGTAAGAGATGTTGAACATCGAGATGCTGTGCCCGCTTACGCCGCGAGGACAGCTGTAGCTCCAGTAGGTATCGACGACGTCGTCCGTATACCCGAGGGGCTCAACGAGGGCACACTGGCTGCTCTCCTGGGAAGGAGGCATCGGGGTATCCGCAAAAGCGGGGGCTCCCGGCAGCAACAGACAAAGAGCGAGGCCGAGGAAAACCAAGAGCTTACACGACTTAACAGTACTGAACATAATCCTCTCCAATCTAGAGGGGTTTCGGTTGCAGCATGCTGTGATTACTTGCCGGCAAAGTCAATTTAACATAAACTGTTAAAAAGTAACCTGAGTTTTTTAAATTCTTCGGAGGTTATTATGAGTTCCGACAATCGCACTCCCCGGCTTCATTCCTTCCGCATCGCATGTGCGATAGCCTCTGCGACCCTTTGCGCCACCGCCATCGCACAAGTGGCGTTCTCCTTAAAGCCAGCAATCGAAGTGCTCGACAACCCTGTAATTGCAGACTCCCCCGCGTATCCAGCCCTTGCGATCTCGACATTGGTCCCTGCCGTCATCGGTATCGCTACGACCATCCTCAGCGCCGTTCTCGTGTGGACAATCAAGAGCGGAGACCCCTTCAAAAAAGGGTCTGCGACATGCTTGAAGGTGCTCGGCATTCTCTTCGTTGTTCAAGCTGCCACCAGCCTCTACGCCGGCTCACTCAAAACCTCCGTTTCGATGTTTGGCGGCGAGGGGGCCGTCGGCGCCCAAGAGATCGCTTCATCATTCGATTGGACCTCTCTGGTTCTCGGCATCGTCCTGTTCATGCTTTCCCAGCTCTTCTTGTACGCCCGAGAGCTGTACCTCGACTCCGACGAGATTGCGTAAGGAAACGCCATGCCCGTAATTGTTCGCCTCGACAAGATCATGGCCGAGCGAAAGATTTCCTCGAACGAACTTGCCGAAAGGATTGGAACCACGCCCGTGAACCTGTCCCGTATTAAAAAAGGGCATATTCGCGGCATTCGCTTCAACACACTCGAGCAGCTATGCCTCGCCCTTCGTTGCCAACCCGGAGACCTTCTCGAAGTCATGAGCGAAGAGGATGCCCGAAAGGAGTTCGGACTCGATTGGTCCGCCGAGGATTAGAGGGCGGTCGTACTCGCCCTGCACACGGGGATGCGAATCGGCGAGGTCTGCGGCCTTCGGTGGTGCGATGTGGATTTCGAGACGGGCCTGATCTCGATCAGACACTCGGTGGCGTACGCGAAGGGAATGGGTTCGTTCATCAAGGACACCAAGACCCATGACGCCAGGGGTATCCCCATCGACCCGGTCGGCCTACTCCCCTTCCTGAAGGAGACCCACGAGATCGACTGCGGAAAGCTGCGCTTGCGCGGCCTTACCGGGGCGGTCGAGATCGGGGACTGCTACATCCTGTCGGAGCCGGGCGCGACCTTCGCGACGACAAGCTATATCCGCAGGGCGTTCAAGACGTTCTCGGAGACCAACGGCCTCATGGGCACCAACGACGAGCTGATCACGTTCCACGGCCTTCGCCACACGTTCGCAACGCAGTGGATCCGCCAAGGCGGCGATATCAAGGCGCTCCAATCGATCCTCGGCCACAAGGACGCCATGGCGACGCTCAACGTCTACGCCGACATCGAGCCCATCTCCAAAATCCATAACATGCTGCGCGCCACGCCGTGCCTTTGGCGCGGGCACCTCGGGCCGAGGGTCGATCCGGGTCCCATGTTCCAACAGAGGATCCAGGAGTCCATCGAGACGCTCCAGGCGTTCGGCTACGGCATCACCGAGCCGGACGACCGAAATATCGCCATACGCGACGTGAAGACGAACAGTTGGCTCTAGCTCACCGAGTACGCGGCAGTGCTGGGCCCATCCCAACTGAGGTCACGGTGGTCCGATAGGGGCGCCGCCCGCGGCATGCGCCGCGGAGCGGTATCCCCTACCGAAGGGCGGGGATGCCCTCCGCTTCCAGTTCGGAATCAGCCGTCGGAGGCGTTCGGCTGACTGCGGGAACGGCCTGTCCGCTCAATGTGTTCGGCTGAGATCGGAAATCAACCCAACACGAGCCGGACACGCGCCAGACGGCTCTTCCCCGTACGGCCTTCCCCCTTACGCTCATGTTGCAGGCATGTAACGCCGCAGCGAGCGCGCCTTTTTTGCGCCAGACAGGTACAATGATGAACACTGTACCGTAGCGGAGCGCCCCGCGCGCGCCGCAATCACGCGAAAGGGTTTCCCATGGCCGAGATCTCGTCCTCCCGTATCGTCATCACCGTCCTTGGCAAGAACCGCCCCGGCATCGTCGCCGGCGTCACCCGTGTCCTAGGCGAGGCCAACGTCGACATCCGCGACATCACGCAGTCCATTATCGAGGACATCTTCACCATGACCATGCTGGCCGATACCGCCGAGTCCAAGCTCGACTTCGCCGAGCTGCAGAAGGCGCTGGCCGAGGCCGGCGAGCTTTCGGGCGTCAACGTGTCCATCCAGCGCGAGGACGTCTTTAACTTTATGTATCGCCTGTAGCGAACAGGCCGCTCGGGGCAGCTTGACGTCATATCGTCCAAGCGCGCGGCCCCAAAGCGAACCGGAGAGGAGCGCGCATGGCCTACGACGCCAAGAAAATCTACTATCGCTTCGACGACCACCTGAGCCGCCTGGTTCTGGATTACGAGGCGAGCCGTCAGATTTCGCCCGAAAGCGAAAACCTCTACCACGGCCTGCCGACCGCCCCATACGACGAGGGCCTGTTCGTAGAGCACAACGTCAAGCGCGGCCTGCGCAATGCCGACGGCTCGGGCGTGGTCGCGGGCCTTACCCGCATCTCGGACGTGCACGGCTACAACAAGGTCGACGGCAAAGTCGTGCCCGACCAGGGCAAGCTTACGCTGCGCGGCTATAGCATCGAGGACCTGGTCAACAACGCCCAGGCCGAGGATCGCTATGGCTACGAAGAGGTCGCCTACCTGCTCATCACGGGCTCTCTGCCCACCAAGGAAGAGCTTGACGGTTTTTGCGAACGTCTGGGCGCTTTTAGGCACCTGAGCGACGAGTACGTCCGCGAGTTCCCCATGACCACGGTGTCGTCGAGCATCATGAATGTGCTTCAGCGCGCCGTGCTGCTGCTCTACGCCTTCGACGCCGAGCCCGACGCCATTACACCCGAGCACGAAATCGACGTCGCCATCTCCATGCTCGCCCGTCTCCCCCGTATCGCCGCCTTCGCGCATATGGCCTCGGTCGCCAAGCGCCGCGGCTCCGAGGTTCATGTACCGCACCCCACACCCGGCCTCTCCACCGCCGAGACCATCCTGCAGGTGTTGCGCGGCGGCATGGCATTCACCCGCGACGAAGCCATGCTGCTCGACGTGATGCTCATGCTGCATGCCGAGCACGGCGGCGGCAACAACTCCACGTTCGCCTGCCGTGTGCTGTCCTCCTCGGCCACCGACCCGTATTCCGCCTACGCCGCGGCTATCGGCTCGCTCAAGGGCCCGCGCCACGGCGGCGCCAATGCCAAGGTCGTGTCTATGCACGAGGACATCCGCGCGCATGTCTCCAACTGGGAGGACGAGGACGAGGTCACGGCCTACCTGGGCAAGATCCTCGACAAGCAGGCCTTCGACGGCACGGGCCTCATCTACGGCATGGGCCACGCCGTCTATACGCTCAGCGACCCGCGCGCCGAGGTCTGCCGCCGTTACGCGCGCTCACTGGCAGCCAAGAAGGACTTGGGCGAAGAGTTCGCACTCATCGAGCGTATCGAGCGCCTGGCACCCCAGGTCATGCGCGACCACGGCATGACCAAGCCCATCTGCGCCAACATCGACCTGTACACGGGCTTTATCTACAAGATGCTCGGCGTGCCCGAGACGCTCCTTACGCCGCTATTCGCCGTCGCCCGCATGGCCGGCTGGTCGGCGCACCGCATGGAAGAGCTCTTCTGCGCGCACCGTATCATCCGCCCCGCCTATCGTCCGGTGATCGAGCCGCTGGAGTACAAGCCGCTCGCCGACCGCTAGGACGCGGACCGTTATAGAACTCGAGCGTGGCCAGGGACCCAAGCCCTCGGCCACGCTTTTTATGCCAGTAGAAAGGATTACAGCGAATGATTGTGTTTTCCGATATGGATGGAACGCTGCTGACGAGTGATAAGCAGATGAGCGACGCCACCTGGGCAATGCTCGACGAACTCGCTCGACGTGGGATTGAGTTTGTGCCCTGCACGGGGCGTCCGCTGTCGGGCATCTTTGAGCCCATCCTCGCCCACCCCGCCGTACACTACGCGGTCTGTGCCAACGGCGCCAGCGTCTGGCAGCTCGACGAGGATACGCCCACCGACGCCTCGCGCGCCACGTGCATCTTGAGCCGTCCGCTCGACCGTGGCATTGCCCACCGCATCCATCGCATTGCCGCCGGCCACGATGTGACCTTCGATATCTTCGCGGATGGGCAGTGCTTCCTCCCCCGCTCGCTATACGGGCGTCTGGATGAGTTCTGTGGCGGCGACCCCCACATCGCGGCTTCGCTCAAGCGCACACGAACACCGATCGACATGGATATCGACAGCAAGATCGACGAGGTCGAGACGCTCGAACGCATCGCCATGTACTGGCACGACCCGGCCGATCGCGACGCCATCGCAGCAGAGCTCGACACGCTCGGAGGCATTGAGGTCACGCGTTCGTACGCCATGAATATCGAGGTCATGGGTGAGGGCGCCACCAAGGGGACGGCCCTCACGTGGTTATGCGAGCACCTGGGCGAGCGTCTCGCCGACGCCTGGGCGTTCGGCGACAACATCAACGACATCCCCATGCTACAGGCAGCGGGCCACGGCATGGCCATGATCAACGCCGAGTCCGAAGACCGCGAGGCCGCCGACGCCATCACCGAATACGACAACGACCACGACGGCGTCGCCCGCACCATCATGGCCGCCCTCGCTTAGTCGTTGGGTAGTCATTGGGGACGTTCTTAAACGACTAGTCGTTGGGGACAGTCTTCGCGAAAAAGCTGCAAGGACTGTCCCCCACTGCCGGCAGAAAAGGAACGTCCCCATCTGCCGGATTAAGCGAGACTCTCCAGCACGCGACGGAGCTCCTGCTGGACGGCGTGGTCGCGATTACAACCCACCACGCGATCGGCCACCGCTTTGAGCGCGGGACGCGCGTTTTCCATCGCGCAGCCCGTGCCGACAAAGCGAATGATCTCGTAGTCGTTCATCGAGTCGCCAAACGCCATGACCTCGTCGCGTTCGACGCCATAGTGCTCCATGAGCTGCTCGATTCCCGAGGCTTTCGACACACCGGGCTGCATGGCATCGATCCATGCGTTTCCAGAAGGCGCAAAGGTAAAGAGCTGGCCAAGCTCGCGCTGCAGTACGTAGGCACTGTCCATAACGGCACAGTCATCGCAAAAGATACTCGCCTTGATGATATTTACGCTGGGATCGGGCAGCTCCCAAATGCGCTCGGCATTGGGAAGGTCCTTATCGACCTCGCGCACGAACTTGCACTCGTCATCGAGCAGGAAGGACTTGGTTCGGTCAAAGAGCGCAAGATGCAGATTGGGAAACGTCGCGACAGCCTGGGCGAGCCTTCGAATCGCCAGGTGTGAATACACCTCACGGTCTACCATTTTGCCGTCGGCGAAGACCTGGGCGCCGTTGGCGGCGACAAAGTCCATCTTGTCGCGAACGGGCGCAAAGAACTCGCACAGGCGATCGTAGCGACGACCTGACGATGCGGCGAAATGCACGCCATGCTCGTGTAGCGCCAGAATCAGTTCGTAGGTCTCGGGAGGCACCTGGCCGTTTTCGTCAAGCAACGTGCCGTCCATATCGGATGCAATCAGTTTAAACATAGAAAAGCTCCCTTCGGGCTTGTTGGAATCGGACGTATATCCGATTCCAACGTACCCAAAGGGAGCTCAGATAAGACTCCGCGGGCGCAAACGCTACAAGGACCTAGCAAATAGCTCACGCGCACCAGAGGCCCCACGGTCGCGACGTCAGGCAGCCCGCCAAAGAGTGTCCCCGACGATTAGTCGTTTAAGAACGTCCCCGATGACTAGTCGGCATAGGTGAAGGTTGTAACGTCGAACATGCCCTCGGGGCGGATGCGGAGCGTCGGGATGACCGGCAGGGGCAGGAAGATGATGCCCATGATGGGGTCGAGCGGCGGCTCAATACCCATGGCGCGCGCCTTGACCATAAAGTCGTCGTGCTGCGCAGCAACGTCCTCGGCCGCGCCTTCGCTCATAAGGCCACCGAGCGCCAGCGGAATACGCGCCACGACCTTGCCGTTGCGCACCAGCACGTGGCCGCCCTGGCCCACGGCCTCGACGGCAGCCATCATATCAGCCGCGCTGTCGCCCACCACGCACACGTTGTGCGAGTCGTGGCCGATCGTCGAGGCGATGGCACCGCCCGTGATGGTAAAGCCGCGCACCCAGCCGCGACCGATATGCTTGCCGACCAGGCCCAGGCCAGCGGGGCCGTCGCCATCGGCGCCCTCGGCCTGCAGCGACACGCCGCGGCCGTGGCGCTCGATCAGCATAATGCGGCGCAGGCCCTCGGCACTCTCGGGGCGAGCCATACCCGTGATGGCCTTACCCGGCACCACGTCGATCACGGCCTCGCCCGGCTTAAAGGCATAGTCGAACACGTCGAGCGATAGCTTCGGCAGTTTAACGGAAGCGCGCAGCTCATCGGCAAGGGCCGCAACCTCGGCCATCTCGGGTGCAATCTCGCCCACAAAGGTGCCGTCCTGCGCCACCAGAGCACCGGAGGCATATACGCGATGCGGAGCCGTGGCAAACGTCAGGTCGTTGAGTACCAGCAGGTCGGCACGCTTGCCCGGGGCGATGGCGCCACGCAGTTCGTGCGGGTCGCGGCAACCGTGGTCCAGGCCAAACGCCTCGGCCGTGGACAGGGACGCCATAGAGATGGCAACCACGGGGTCGATACCGGCCTCGACAGCCACGCGGCAGGCATTGTCAATCATACCGGTCGAAAGCGCGTCGGAGGGAGCGCGGTCGTCGGTCGCAAAGCAGCAGCGGCGGGCACGGGCAGGATTCTCCAGCAGCATCGGAGACAGGTTGGTCAGGTCATGGCTGCACGTGCCTTCGCGCAGCATCACGTACATACCGCGAGACAGCTTGTCGAGCGCCTCCTCGGGAATCGTCGACTCGTGGTCGGCGATAATACCTGCTGCGGCATAGGCGTTGAGGTCCTTACCAGCAACGAGCGGCGCGTGGCCGTCAACCTGCTTGGACGGCGTCTGGTTGGCAGCATCGATGCGAGCACAGGTCTCGGGGTCGGCCATAAAGACGCCCGGCAGGTTCATCATTTCGCCCAGACCAAAGACATCGCCTGGATGCTCGGCAAAAAACGCCTGCATATCGGCAGCCGAAATAACGGCACCGGCCTGCTCGTCGGGCAGCGCGGGCACGCACGAAGGCATCATGTACTTGATGGAGATGGGTGCGCGGCGGCCGTCCTCGATCATAAAGCGCAAGCCGTCGAGACCGGCAACATTGGCAATCTCGTGGCTGTCGGCAATGGCGGTGGTAGTACCGCGCGTCGCGGCCATGCGAGCATACTCGGCGGGACGGATGTTCGAAGACTCGATATGCAGATGCCCGTCAATAAAACCGGGAGCGAGATAGCGACCCTGGCAGTCGATGACCTCAGTTGCCTCGTAGGTGCCAGCGGCATCGTCGCGACCATCGTAGAGCACGCCGACGATCACACCGTCCTTGACGGCAACGCTACCGGGCGCCACACGCTGGCCATACACGTCGACGATCTGCGCATTGGTAAACAGCGTGTCGACGGGCACGCGCCCCTCGGCAGCATCGATCACAGACCTCATGACCTCAACGGACATACATACTCCTTTAACCGTAGAAAAAAGCTGCGGAGCGGACAGACCTTCACCGCAGCAAACCAATAGCCATTGTATGCCCAAAAGGAAGCCCCGCTAACACCCCTTCCGCTTAACGGCACCGCCAAATGATCCCTCCGTCCCCAAGGGATCGTCGTAACCAAAAAAGGCCGCAGTCGGGAATCCCGGCTGCGGCCTTGTTGCACTTGTGAGGTCAACTCGCTCGTTAGATCAGCTTGAAGCCCTTGCGCTTGCCTACGGAGAGGGTGTCGCCCAGCTTGAGGGCGCTGGGATCGATGTTATAGCTCTTGGGAGCCACGGCCTTGCCGTTGATCTTGACGCCGCCGCCGTCGATATCGCGACGAGCCTGGCCGGCGCTCGCCGAAAGACCCAGGTCCTTGAGCAAGCCGGCGAGGTAGATCTGGCCCTCGTCGTTAACGGTCAGCTCGACATGCTTCTCGGGGAAGTCGGCGAGCTGGCCCTCCTTGAACACGCGGTCGAACTCGGCCTGAGCCTCGTCGCCGGCACCGACGCCGTGGTAGGTGTCGCACAGGTCGCGGCCCAGAGCGCGCTTGAGCTCGTAGGGGTCGGCAGAACCATCGGCCAGGGCAGCGTCGATCTTGTCGACCTCGGCCGGGGTGAGCGAGCTCGCCAGGCGGTAGTACTTGCCGATCATCTCGTCGGGGATGGACATGGTCTTGCCGAACATGTCCTTGGGCGCGTCGGTCAGGCCGATGTAGTTACCGTAGGACTTGGACATCTTACGAACGCCATCGGTGCCCTCGAGCAGCGGCATGGTGAGCGCGATCTGGGGCTCCATGCCCATCTTCTCCATGAGCTCACGGCCGGCGAGCAGGTTGAAAAGCTGGTCGGTGCCGCCCATCTCCACGTCAGCCTTAATCATGACCGAATCGTATGCCTGCATCACGGGATACAGGAACTCGTGCAGGGCGATCGGCGTCTGGGACTGGTAGCGCTTGGTAAAGTCATCGCGCTCAAGAATGCGGGCAACGGTGAACTTGGAGCACACCTGCAGCAGGCCGGCCAGATCCATCGAAAGGATCCAATCGCCGTTGTGCACGATGGTGGTCTTCTCGGGGTCCAGGATCTTCATGGCCTGGCTCACGTAGGTCTCGGCGTTGGCCTCGATCTGCTCCTGCGAAAGCTGCGGACGCGTGGAGTTCTTGCCCGAGGGGTCACCAATCAACGCGGTACCGTTGCCGATGATGAGGGTGACGTTGTGGCCCAGGTCCTGGAACTGGCGCATCTTGCGCAGCGGCACGGCATGGCCCAGGTGCAGGTCGGGGCTGGTGGGGTCGACGCCGAGCTTGATGTTGAGGGGCTCGCCCTTCTCAAGCTTCTTGCGAAGGTCGGCCTCGGGAACGATCTGCGCGGCGCCCGAGGTGATGATACGCATTTGCTCGTCAACAGACAGCATTGGGTATCCTCCTTTTGCTATAGCACCCTCGCCGAAAACGGCGGTGCTGGAAGTCCATAAACTCTCTTATGATAACAAACTGACGCGACGCGGCACCTACGACAGGAAAATCCTCGTCCTGCCGCATGCGTCAATGGCAACTGGCAGACGTGTACCGTCACGCTCAACCAGATAGCGCACCTGCCGACGACGCAAGCAGTCGCGGCAACGGACCTGTCCCGTCGCATCGGTGGCGCAGACGCCCTCGGCGGTCAGCAGGCAGTGCTCGCACACCATAAGCTCGGGACGGTCGGCGTCGACCGGACCAAAGACGCCGGGTTCAGCAGCCAGTTCGGCAATACGCTCCGCATCATTGCCGAGCAACTCGGCCGGCAAGTACACCCGCCCCGCACCGAGTCCGCGCAGCCAGGTAAGCGTGGCCCGATTCGCGCAGAACACCGGCGCCGCCACGTCAAATGTCACGCCCAGCTCGCGAGCGATCACCACCTGTCCCAGGTTGCGGCAGACGACGCACCCGGCACGCTGCATCAGTGAGCGGGTCCGGTCAGCGTCACCCGTGCGGCACACTTCGTCAAGCACCACAACGGCGTCGGACAAATCGAGTTCTCCGCGCGGGTCGGCATCCATCAGCTGCCAAGCAAAAACCATGCGAGCGGGAACCGCGCACTCCACCAACTCCGTCGACGCACCACCATCCACCGCAACGCCCTCAAAGGGCAGCACCTCAACGGCACGCGCAACGGGCGCAATCGCATCCGCCTCGGCCCGCATGCGCTCCAACACCGCCGCCGTCTGATCCAACACGCCGGCGCTGCGAATCAGGTATACCTCGCAGCCCGCGTCCACCTTACGCTTGCAATGCACGACGACGCGCTTCCCCGCTGCGGCATCCACCGGGCAGGGCACCTGCGGCCAGCGCTTGGGCACATCGGGACGCGTGTCGACACCCGGATAGAACCGAATCTCGAGCGTGTCACCCGCCGCCACAGCGGCGTCGAGCTCAACGGTCACCTCTTCGTGGCCCACAGCGACCAAGCGCCCCACGCGCACGCCCTGGTTAATTGCGCGCTCAAAGCTCATCAGCCCGGCACCCGAACGCCCTCGCAGGTACGCATCGGTAAACCCACGGTTAAACGACCTTCCCAGCTCGCGCTCAAGCTCTTCCACGGCACCGGAGTCCCACGCGCCGTCGCGCAGCATATCGAGCGCCCGGCGCCACACCCGTACCACGTTGAATACGTAATCGGGGTTCTTCATGCGCCCCTCGATCTTGAGCGACGCCACGCCGGCATCTACAAGCTCAGGCAGATGTGCAATACCCAGATAGTCGCGCGGGCACAGCAGGCGATCTCCCTCGACGGCAACAACGCTCTGTCCCGCCTCGTCCACTAGGTCGTACGCCAGACGGCACGGCTGCGTGCAGTCGCCGCGCATCGCCGAGCGCCCACGCCGCAGGGCCGAGAACTCGCACGCCCCCGAATAGCCGATGCAAATCGCACCGTGGCAGAATACCTCGATGGGCACGCCCGTGGCACATAGCGCCGCAATCTCGTCGACCGTCAGCTCGCGTGCCGTCGTCACGCGCTCGACCCCCAGCTCATCGGCGGCAAGCCGCACGGCGCCTTCGCTATGAGCGCCCGCCTGCGTGGACAGGTGAATCTCGACCCCGGGAATCGCCGCGCGCAGCGCGCAGGCCAACCCGGCATCGGCGACAATCAGAGCATCGGCGCCCAACTCCAGTGCATGAGCTCCCAGTGCCACCGCGTCGGACAACTCATCGTCAAACACGAACACGTTGAGCGTCACGTACACGCGCACGCCATGGGCATGCGCCACGGCGCAGCCGCGCGCAAACTCGTCATCCGTAAAGCCATGCGCGCTCACGCGGGCGTTAAAGCCGCCCAACCCCGCATAGATGGCATCGGCACCCGCGGCGATGGCCGCAAGCATCTGGTCGAGCCCGCCCGCCGGCGCCAGCAGCTCGGGCAGCGCCACACCGGCAGCATCCAATCCAGTCTCGTATTGTCCGCTCGGCCCCATCGCCCGAATCGCCATCGGCAAACTCCTTACCAAGGTATGCATTCACTCTGAAAAATGCCGTCTTCCAGCATACACGAGGCCTCGCGCGCCCCGTTTGGTTTATCGTGTAATAACTTATGTCCATCCTGCCCCGACGGCACATCCGCCGTCCGGCACGACATACCTGGAGGTCAATATATGGGTCCTCGCCAACGACAGGGACGCAGCCGTTCAAAGACGCATGCCCTGCCCATAATCCTGCTCTCGTTTTTGGGCTTTTTGCTTATCGCGGGCGTGGCGTTTGGCATCGGCATGGTCGGCAACGTCAACCGCTGGCTGTCCGATCTGCCCGACTACACCGACGCCAACGCGTATCTGGTGAGCGAGCCCACCGAGATCGTCGACTGCAACGGCAACAAGATCGCAAGCTTCTACACGCAAAACCGCAAGTCCATCACCAAGGACGAGGTCTCCCCCTACGTGCTGCAGGGCACCGTTGACGTCGAGGACGAGCGCTTCTACGAGCACGGCGGTATCGACCTGTGGGGTATCGCGCGTGCTGCGGTGGCAACCCTCGGCGGCGGGCACGAAGGCGCCTCGACTATCACCCAGCAGCTGGTGCGCAACACCATCCTGCAGGAGGAGCAGTTCGACTCGACCATCGAGCGTAAGGTGCGCGAGGCCTACATCGCCGTAAAGATGGAGGACATGTACTCCAAAGACGAGATCCTCATGATGTACCTCAACACCATCTATTACGGCCACGGCGCCTACGGTATCGAGGCCGCCGCCGAGACCTACCTATCCAAGAGCGCCGCCGACCTCACCCTGAGCGAAGCCGCGCTGCTCATCGGCCTTCCCAACTCGCCTTCGCAGTACGACCCCACGGTCAATCCCGACCTGGCACTGTCTCGCCGCAACAAGGTCCTCGACAACATGCTGCGCCTGGGCCACATCACCCAGGAGGAGCACGATGCCGCACAGGCCGAGCCCATCACCCTCAACGTGACCGAGATTTCGGGCAGCGGCGTCGACGTATACTCGCAGCCCTACTTTGTCGCCTATGTTAAGCAGCTGCTGGAGCAGGAGTTCTCGACCGACGTGCTCTTTAAGGGCGGCCTGACCGTCAAGACCACCATCGACCCCACGATGCAGCAGGTGGCAGAGAATGCCGTCCGCGAGCAGCTCGACACGCTCTCACTCGACGGCCTGGACATGGGCATGGTCGTCGTCGACCCCAAGACCGGCTACATCAAGTGCATGGTGGGCGGCTACGACTACAACGCCGACGAGAACCACGTAAACCATGCCACGGCCAAGCGTCCCGTCGGCTCCACCTTCAAGGCCTTTACACTGGCAACTGCCATCCAAAACGGCATGAACCCCAACGTCACCCTCAACTGCAACTCGCCGCTCAAGGCCAAGGGCACCACGACCGAGGTCCAAAACTACGCCAACCATAGCTATGGCAACATCACGCTTAAGCAGGCGACGGCATACTCCTCCAACACCGGCTACATCCAGGTGGCGGAAGCCGTCGGCAACAGCAAGATCATCTCGCTCGTCAAAAAGCTCGGCATCGATCCCGCCAAGGACAACATCGAGGACGTTCCCGTCATGACGCTCGGCACCGGCTCGATCTCGCCGCTCGAGATGGCCGCCGCCTACGCGACGTTTGCCAACGGCGGCTACTATCGCCAGCCGATCGCCATCACCGAGATTGACTCTCGTACCGGTTCGGTGCTGTACCAGCACACCGACAATCCCTCACAGGTGCTTACCGAGGGCGAGGCCGCCGCGGTCACCGATGTTCTGTCCGGCGTCATGCAGGGCGGCGGTACGGGTGCTGCCGGTGCCCTGAGCGTCAACCAGCCCTATGCCGGCAAGACGGGCACCACCGACAACACCACCAACCTGTGGTTCTGCGGCTATACCCCGCAGCTGGCGTGCGCTCTGTGGACCGGCTATTCCGCGGGCGAGATCCCTATCCAAAAATACGGCACAGACCTGCTGGGCGACAGCACCAACCTGCCTGTCTTTAAGCGGTTTATGAACACCGTTCTGACCGGTACCGAGCGCGAGGAGTTTGCGACCGGAACGGCGCCCACCTACAAGAACAACAGCGTCTGGAAGTTCTACGGCACCAACAACACCAAGAAGACGGAGAACGACGACAAGGACGAGAACGAGGACGAAGAGGAAACCACAACGACGACAACGACGACCACGACCACCGAGACCACAGGCGGCGACACCACCGGCGGCACCGGTACGACCGGTGGCTCGACGGGCGGCTCCACTGGTGGTTCGACCGGCGGCGATGGCGGCACGCCTACGCCTACGCCTACACCCACTCCCGACCCCTCGCCCACGCCTGACGATACGGTTGGCTAGAAATTCATCCGGCCATTAGCAACAAGGCCCCCGAGCAGCTTATTAAAGTGCTCGGGGGCCTTTTAGTTTAAAGCGACCTGGTGGACGGCCTTTATACCGGCAAACAATATAGGGGGTACCGACCAACGTCGATACCCCCTTACAAGCCACCATGTCACGCACACAGTGCCGAGCGCACGACCCGCACGCCTACTTGCGAGAATTGCTCAGCTTATTGATCAGCGCCTCGAGACGCTCGCCGTCCTCGGCCGTCTGGGCAATAACCAAAATCGTATCGTTGCCGGCAAGCGAGCCAAGCACATCGGGCAACTCTGCCGCATCAACGGCGGCGGCGATGCCGGAAGCCGTACCAGGCTGAGCCTTGATCATAACCAGATTATCGGTGCGCAGAACGCCCGTTACGAGCTCGGAAACCATACGCTGCAGGTGCAGGTCCTCTGCCAGAACATAGATACCCTCGGGGAGCTTACGCAGCCCCATATCGGCAATATCGCGAGAGACAGTCGCCTGCGTGCAATCAAAGCCCATAGCGCGGAGCTCATCGACCAGCACGCGCTGCGTGCGGACGTCCTTATTGCGCACAATATCTCTAATGGCATCCTGGCGCCCATTGCGTTTTTTAGCCATACAAACCCTCTCTCCAAAAGATGGCGGAGACAATCAATCAGTGACTGAATAGTTTAACGCTATTTGAAGGCTTTTGTGTATAAGAACGCATTTCGAAACAATTCTATGCAAATTTGTTTCGAAATGAGCCGTTTAGGCGGTTTTTGCGCCCGTCCGGTTAAGAAAAGCTGCCAGATGCGTACACATCACGCAGCGCGCGGGCTTGGCGCTGGCGATCGGCCCAAACAACAAACCGAGTCCCCGATGGTTATCCTTGAGCGCGGCGACCATCTGACGGGTTCGAGGCGCATCGAGCATATCACGCATGCGGGCGGAACGCTCGATTGACGACACCCCATGCGGGCTCAGACACAAATTCTCGATGCAGGCGACCAGTCCGGCAAAGTAGAACTTTTGGCTTGCCAGCTTGAGCCGACCACCGCTGTCTGCTTCCGAGAGTGAGTCCGCAAGCTCGTCGAGCGCTCGAGTGTCATCGGATACCTTGGCATACATGGTGGGATCAAAGGCATCTGTAAGTTTAGGTGCCGCCGTGTGGAAACAAGCATCGCCGCAGCCGGACACGCATCGTGTCTGCGAAAGCGCGCATGCCATAAACCCAACTGTGCGAAACACCTTGTCGCACAAAAGGCATGCCTCAAACAGCGAGCGGCTGTACATCACACCAGAGGTCTGAACGACTAGGCCGCCTAAAATCAACTGAGGCAGCCCGGCCACCATCGAAGAGTTGCTATCAATGGAAATATGAGCAGCATCCAAGACGCGCGAATGGCGCTCTCGATGTGCATCATAGCGGTCGAGCGACACCGTGGGGAGCACTATGTCTGCCGTAGAATCGCACGCGATATTGACCATCTTGGAAAGGGACTGCGGAGCAAACCACTCATCGGCGTTCATAGCGATGATTTGAGAGCCGCGCGAGGCAGCAAAACCGGCACGAAGACAAGCGCCGCGCTTCGCGTCCTCGACGTCAATCAAATCAATATGAATGTCCCTGTCGGCAGCAACTTGAAGCGAATGGCGCACACCGGGCGCAGCATCGCGACAGACAACGACAATCTGCAAATCGTAGAGGTCTTGGTTCTGGATACTCTCGAGCGCACGCATCGCATAGCTGGGCGAACCTTCTACCACAAGGATCACCGAAAGTCGCGGATGCGAGCCACGTCGAACCAAGTTATCCGTCCTCTCGACAGCAGTGAATCAAACTGTCGTTCATGGTACACCCCGGCAATAAAAGCAATGAGACACCGGTTGTATTGCACGCCAAGAACAGATGTTGCACACGCGCAGCCCACAGATGACAGGTGCCGACGCACGACGCGCCGAGCCCTCCCCTAGTCGAGCACGACAAGCTCGGCGGGATCGTAATCCACGCCCATAAACGTAAGGCCGCAGGCAGGAGCCGTGGGGCCCGCAGCGGTACGGTCGCAAGCATCGATGACCTCGCGTATCCACTCGGGTTCACGGCGATGCATGCCAATCGCGACAAGCGTGCCAACGATCGTACGGACCATCGAATGCAGAAACGCATTGCCCTCGATGGTAAACGTCAGGATGTCCTCGCCAAACGCAACCTCATGGCCAAACTCGGCGCGCATTACGCAGCGGTGCGTAGGTTTGCCCACGGCAGAAGCAACCTTGCAAAAGCTTTTAAAGTCCTGCTCGCCCAGCAGCGCGGGGCAGGCAGCAGACATAGCCTCAACATCCAAGGGATAGCGATGCCACCACACCGCACCGCGGGACAGCACGGGGCGCGCATCTCGATCGGCAATACGGTACGTATACGTACGGGAACGCGCGTCAAAACGTGCAGAAAAGCCTTTACGGGCCTTGTAGACCTCGTTGATGGCGATATCTTTGGGCAGGAGGGCATCCATAGCCCTCAGCCACCTACGGCGCGTCAAAGCCAACTCAGCGTCCGTTACGGGCACGCTGATAAACTGTGCCACCGCATGCACGCCGGCATCGGTACGTCCCGCACACGTCAGGTCGATCGGACGGCGCAGGAGCGTCTCAATAGCTCGACGTAGCTCACCCGCAACCGTCGTCTCTCCCGGCTGCTCGGCAAATCCGCTATACGACGAGCCATCATAGGCCACGCGAAATACGAGCGTGGCGTCAAGCTCGGAAATCGAATTGAAATCAGACGGCGCAGTCATGGGCGCTCCCAACAAACAAGCAACGGTATCGCGACAAAAAAAGAGGGGTACGCGAACGTACCCCTCGAATATAGCCTATGCAGACGGATTGTCTACTCAGCGGTCTCCTCAGCAGAAGCCTCCTCGGCAGCCTCGACCTTCTTGGGAGCAGCGGCCTTCTTGGGGGCCGGAGCAGCCTTCTTAGCCTTAGGCGTGCAAGGCTCGGTGACGAGCTCCATGATAACGATGGGAGCGTTGTCGCCCTTGCGGTTACCGAGCTTCATGATGCGGGTGTAACCGCCGTTGCGGTCCTGCCACATGCCCTGAGCAGCCTTGTCGAAGATCTCGGCAACGAGCTGCTTATCGCCGAGCTTGGCGATAGCCAGACGACGAGAGTGCAGGTCGCCCTTCTTGGCCCAGGTGATGATCGGATCGACGACCGAACGCAGCGCCTTAGCGCGGGTCTCGGTGGTCTTGATGCGGTCGTTCTCGAAGAGGGCCTTAGCAAGGCTCTTCTTCATGGCCTTGGTGTGGCTCGCATCGGTGCCGAGCTTCAGGCCCTTCTTAACGTTATGACGCATGGTCTAGTTTCTCCTCAAATATGCGAAGCATTAAGCCTTCAGGCTCAGGCCCATGGACTCAAGCTTGTCCTTCACTTCCTCGATCGACTTAACACCGAAGTTACGGATGTTGAGCAGATCGTTCTCCGAGAACTCAACGAGCTGACGGACCGAGTGAATGCTGGCGCGCTTAAGGCAGTTGTAAGAACGGACGGAAAGGTCCAGATCTTCGATCTGCTTGTCCAGCTCAGCGTTGTCGTTGGTGACCTCGGGAGCGAAGATCGAAGCCTCCTCCTCGACCTCGGGGGTCTCGGCAAGGTTCATAAAGGCAGCCATATGCTGGTTAATGATATTGGCAGCCTGGACCACGGCGTCGCGCGGGGCGATGGAGCCGTTGGTCTCGATCTCGAGGACAAGGCGGTCGTAGTCGGTGTGCTGACCGACACGGCAAGCCTCAACGAGCTTGGCGCAACGGGAAACCGGCGAGTACAGCGAGTCGACGTGGATCACACCGATGGGATCGTTGTCGCGTTTGTTGGCCTCGCCAGAAACATAGCCGCGGCCATAGCCGATGCGCATGCTCATGGTGAGATGGCCACCCTCGGTGAGCGTAGCGATGTGCTGCTCGGGGTTGACCAGCTCAAACTCGGACGGAATAAAGAAGTCCGCACCGGTGACCTCGCAGGGGCCGTCAACCGAAATGGTGGCGGTCGCCTCGTCGGTCGTGCCGAGAGCCCTGAAGACAAGACCCTTGACATTCAGGACGATGTCGGTGACATCCTCGACCATGTTAGGGATGGTCATGAACTCGTGCTGCGCGCCATCGATCTGAATAGCCTCGACGGCGGCACCCTCGAGCGAGGACAGAAGAACGCGACGAAGGGAGTTACCCAGCGTATCGCCGTAGCCACGCTCGAGCGGCTCGACGGAGACACGAGCAGACGTCTCGTTGATCTCTTCGACCTGAACCTGAGGCCTAATGAATTCTGACATGTATTACCTCCAGCCTCAGCAGCCCGGATGGACTACTTAGAGTAGAGCTCGACGATGAGCTGCTCGTTGATATCACCGCTGATCTGCTCACGCGTCGGCAGAGCGAGCACGTTACCAGACAGCTTCTCGATATCGACCTCGAGCCAGCCAGGAACCTCAAAGCGCTCGGAGGAAATCAGGGCCTCCTTGATGGGGAGGAGGTCACGGAACTTCTCGCCGACAGCGACGACGTCGCCGGCCTTGACGCGGTAGGACGGGATGTCCACGCGCTTGCCGTTCACGGTGAAGTGACCATGACGGACGGACTGACGAGCCTCTTTGCGGGTGCGGGCGAAGCCAAGACGGAAGACGACGTTGTCGAGGCGAGACTCAAGGATGATCATGAGGTTCTCACCGGTGACGCCGTTCATCTTGCGGGCCTTGTTGAAGTAGCCGTGGAACTGCTTCTCCAGAACGCCATAGATGAACTTGACCTTCTGCTTCTCGCGCAGCTGCATGCCGTACTCAGATTCCTTGCGACGGCGCTTGGGCTGACGGATAGATTCCTTCTTGCTGCTGTAACCGAGCTCAGCGGGATCGATCCCGAGCTGACGGCAGCGCTTAAGAACAGGAGTCCTGTCGATTGCCATATTGATACGATCCTTTCAGTTACACGCGGCGACGCTTCTTGGGGCGGCAGCCGTTGTGCGGAATGGGGGTCTTGTCCTGGATGCTCGAGACCTCGAGGCCAGCAGCCTGGAGGGAGCGGATGGCGGTCTCACGACCGGAGCCGGGGCCCTTGACGAAGACGGAAACCTTCTTCATACCGTGCTCCATGGCCTGCTTGGCAGCAGCCTCGGCAGCCATCTGGGCAGCGAACGGCGTGGACTTACGGGAGCCCTTGAAGCCCACCTGGCCAGCCGACTTCCAGGAAATGACGTTGCCCTGGGGATCGGTGATCGAAACGATCGTGTTGTTGAACGTAGAACGAATGTGAGCCTGGCCCACGGAAATGTTCTTACGGTCCGCGCGCTTCAGACGGGCAGCGCGAACGTTCTTCTTAGCAGTAGCCATCTATCTAGCGCTCCTTATTTCTTCTTCTTAGCACCGATCTGACGCTTCGGGCCCTTGCGGGTACGAGCGTTAGTGTGGGTGCGCTGGCCGCGGACCGGGAGGCCCTTGCGGTGACGAAGGCCGCGGTTGCAGCCGATGTCCATAAGGCGCTTGACGTTCTGGTTGCGCTCACGGCGGAGGTCGCCCTCAACCATGATCTGGTTCTTATCGATATAATCGCGGATGGCGTTAACCTCATCCTCGGTGAGGTCCTTAACGCGCGTATCCACGTTAACGTTGCACTCGACGCAAATCTTCGTCGCAGTGGTGCGGCCGATGCCGTAAATGTAGGTCAGACCGATCTCAACGCGCTTCTCACGCGGGAGGTCGACACCATTAATACGGGCCAACGTAGTCTCCTCTCTTAACCCTGACGCTGCTTATGACGGGGGTTCTCGCAAATGACGAGGACCTTGCCATGGCGCCTAATGATTTTGCACTTATCGCACATCTTCTTGACCGAAGGACGTACCTTCATCGTTCTTCCTTTCGGTAGCGCTCAAACTACTTCCCTACTATCTACTCGCCCAGCCGCAGGCGTTTAAAACTATGGCTGGTCTTCACACACAATCCGACCGTAGGTTGAGCTAAGCCTGCAGTCGGAAATGGAGTGCGTGTATGCGTGCCGCTATTTGTAGCGATAGGTGATGCGGCCGCGGGTCAGGTCGTACGGGGAAAGCTCCACGACAACCCTGTCACCGGGGAGAATACGGATGTAATTCATTCGGATCTTGCCAGAAATGTTGCACAGAACCGAATGACCGTTCTCGAGCTCGACCTTAAACATGGCGTTGGGCAGCGGTTCCTTTACCGTACCCTCGAGCTCAATTGCGTCTTCCTTCTTCACAAGCAATCATCTTTCTCTAGAAAACGACAGCGATTGAGTATTCTACAACACGTATGCACGCATCGTAATAACTTCGTAATGGCTCCACAACTAAGTGGAACTTGTTACATTTCTCCGCCTTGGAGCGAACACCAAGCACCTTGGGCATCCGTGGTGAGAATCACCGGCCCGTCATTGGTAATGGCGACGGTGTTCTCGTAGTGCGCGGCGGGCAGGTGGTCGTTGGTCGTAACAATCCAACCGTCGGAGCCCGTGCTCACATGGTTGGAACCCATCGTGACCATCGGCTCGATGGCAATGACCATGCCGGCCTGGAGGCGAACGCCCCTCCCCTTCTTTCCATAGTTAGGAACGTTGGGGTCCTCGTGCATCACGCGGCCAATGCCATGGCCCACATAATCACGAAGCACGCCGTAACCGTGAGACTCGGCGAGGGACTGAACGGCATAACCGACGTCCCCGATATGGTTACCGGGAACAGCCTGCTCGATGGCAGCCTTAAGGCAATCACGCGTGACCTCGCACAAAGCCTTGGCTTCGGGCGTGGGGGTGCCGACGAAAAACGTCCAAGCGTTATCGCCGACCCAACCGTCGACAACGGCTCCCGTATCGATGGAGATGATATCGCCATCGCGCAGGATCATGTCGGGGTTGGGAATACCGTGGACCACGGCATCGTTGATCGATGCGCAAATGGTCCCCGGGAACCCGCCGTAACCCTTAAAGGCCGGGGTGCCGCCATGCATGCGGATAATCTGCTCCGCGAGCTGATCGAGCTCAAAAGTCGAAACGCCGGGACGCACCATGGCTCCAACGTGGCGGAGCGCCATCTTAGATAGCGCTCCTGCCTTCTTCATCTGCTCGATTTGCGTTGCAGACTTAATCTTGATCATAGACCGAGAGCCTCTTTGACATCCCCGTACACGGTCTCGCGAGCCTGGTCACCGTTGACCGACTTGAGCAGACCCTGGCCACGATAGTAGTCGACGAGCGGGCTCGTGGACTTCTCGTAGACGTCGAGACGGTTCTTAATGGTCTCGGGCTTGTCGTCGTCGCGCTGATACATCTCGCCACCACACTTGGGGCAGGTAGCATCGGCAGCGGTGCCGGTGTAACCGCAGGCGCGGCAGGTGCGACGCGAAGACAGACGGTCGATGATGACCTCGGGGGCCACGTCGACCAGAAGGGCGCAGTCAATCTCGCGACCCATGGCGGAGAGCTCGGAATCGAGCGTCACAGCCTGAGCGGTGTTGCGCGGGAAGCCATCGAGAATGAAGCCCTGCTGGGCGTCATCGGCGGCAAGGCGCTCCTTGACAAGGTCGATCACGAGCTGGTCGGGAACGAGCTCGCCGGCGTCCATGTACTTCTTAGCCTGAATACCAAGCTCGGTGCCACCCTTGACGGCAGCACGCAGCAGGTCGCCCGTGGAAATGTGGGCGACGCCAAACTCGGCGACGAGCTCCTGTGCGACGGTGCCCTTACCGGCACCCGGAGCTCCGAGCAATACGAGGTTCATGAGCAATCCTCCTCTAGCCTATTTAAAGAATCCATCGTAATCATACATCTTGATCTGGCCTTCGAGCTTATCGACCGTGTCGAGCACGACGCCGACCATGATGAGGATGGACGTGCCGCCAAATGCCTGGATCAGATGGTTACCCGTGAAAGAGAAGATGATCGAAGGCACGATGGCGATGAGCGCCAAAAAGACAGCGCTGGGAAGCGTAATCTTGTTGAGCGCGTTCTTGATGTAGGCCGCGGTAGCCCTGCCCGGACGGACGCCCGGAATAAAGCCGCCCTGCTTCTTAAGGTTGTCGGCCGTGTCATCGGGGTTGAACACCATGGAGGTGTAGAAGTACGCGAAAAACACGATGAGGACAACGTTAAGCACCCAGTTGAGCCAGCCGCGCGAAAGCGCAGAGGCAACTGCCTGGATCCAGCCGATGCCGGGGAAGAACACGGCAATCTGGGCCGGGAAGTACAGCAGCGCCGAAGCGAAGATGATCGGCACGACGCCCGCGGTGTTGACCTTGATGGGCAGGTAGGTGGTCTGGCCACCCATCATGCGACGGCCCACGACGCGCTTAGCGTAGGAGACCGGGATGCGGCGCTGGCCGCGCTCAAGGAAAACAATCAGCGGGATAACCAGCAGGATGATGGCGCAGATGATCACCATGGTGATGATGCCACCGGCATTGCCCTCGGTGCTGGAGAAGATAGCCTGCGGCAGACCGGCCATGATGTTCGCAAAGATGATCAGCGACATGCCATTGCCGATACCGCGCTGGGTGATGAGCTCACCAATCCACATGATCAGCATGGCGCCCGCGGTGAGCGTGCCGACGATCATGAGGTCGAAGATGATCTCGGGAGCGCCGGCACCATTAAAGCTGATGCCGAAGCTCTTAAAGAGGAAGAGGTAACCCACGGAGTTGAGGATTGCCAGAGCCAGGGTGAGGTAACGCGAATACTGCGTAATCTTGGTCTGACCGACCTCGCCCTCGCGGGCAAGCTCATGCAGGGAAGGCACAACGGCCTGGAGCATCTGGAGGATGATCGAGCTGGTGATGTAAGGCATGATGCCCAGCGAAAACACCGACACATAGCTCAACGCGCCGCCAGAGAAAAGATTCAGGAGGGCCATAGCACCTGCGGCGACCGAATTGTTATCGGTCGAGAAAAGGCCCAGCATCCCCTGGAAGGGAATGCCGGGCACAGGAACGTGCGCACCAATGCGGTACACGACGAGCATAGCTATGGTAAAAAGAATCTTTTCGCGCAATTCTTTGATGCGGAAAGCATTCTTAAGACCATTTAGCACGGCAGCTCGACCTTTCCGCCGGCGGCCTCGATCTTGGCCTGCGCAGAAGCGCTGACCTTGTCGACCTTGACCGTGAACTTCTTGGTGAGCTCACCATTGCCGAGCACCTTGACGGGCTCGAACTCGCTCTTGGTGATGCGAGCGGCCTTAAGAGCGGCACCGTCGATCACAGCGCCGTCCTCGAACTTACGCTCGAGACGCTCAACGTTAACAGCGGTGTACTCGATACGACGGGGGTTACGGAAGCCCGGAAGCTTGGGCAGGCGCATAGCCAGCGGAGTCTGGCCACCCTCGAAGCCGGCACCCTTGGTGCCGCCAGAGCGGGAACCCTGGCCCTTCTGACCGCGGCCAGAAGTGGTGCCGTGACCCGAAGAATTGCCACGGCCGACGCGCTTGCGGTTCTTGGTGGAACCGGGCGCGGGAGTAAGATCGTGAAGCTGCATTTGCTACTCCTCTACAATCTCGACAAGGTGCTTGACCTTGAAGATCATGCCGCGGACGGACTCGTTGTCAGCAATCTCGCGAACCTCGCGGATCCTGTGGAGACCGAGGGCACGGACAGTACGGACCTGGTCCTGCTTGCAACCGTTGGTGCTGCGGACCTGCTTGATCTTGATGGTGTCAGCCATGCTTAGTTCTCCTTACCGACGAACATCTCGGAGACCGTCAGGCCACGGCGAGCCGCGACGTCCTCAGGGCTGGAGAGCTCCTTGAGGCCCTCGACGGCAGCCTTGATGATGTTGAGGCCGTTGTCGGTACCGAGGGACTTGGACAGGACGTTCTTGATGCCAGCAAGCTCAAAGAGGGGACGCACAGCGCCGCCGGCGATAACGCCGGTACCCTCGACAGCGGGCTTGATGATGATGCGGCCGGCACCAAAGTGGCCGAGAACCTCGTGCGGGATGGTGCCCTGCTCGGTCACCGGCACGTGGAACATGTTCTTCTTGGCATCGAGAGATGCCTTGGAGATGGCCATGGGCACCTCAGCGGACTTGCCCATGCCAACGCCGACGTTGCCCTTACCGTCGCCAACGACGACGAGAGCGACGAGGCTCATGCGACGACCACCCTTGACGGTCTTCGACACGCGGTTGATGTAAACGACGCGCTCCTCGAACTCGGAGGCCTCGCGCTGCTGCTTCTGATTACGAGCCATGTGCTACATACCTCCTAGAACTCGAGACCGGCGGCACGAGCACCGTCGGCGAGGGCCTTGACGCGGCCATGGTAGATACGGCCACCGCGATCGAAGGCGACCTTGGTGATGCCGGCCTCGATGGCGCGCTTGCCAACGAGCTGACCGACCTTCTCCGCAGCCTCCTTGTTCGAGGTGTGGGTGCCCTTGAACTCGGCCTCGAGGGTCGAGGCAGAGACGAGCGTCAGGCTGGAGCCCTTGCTGTCGTCGATGATCTGGGCATAGATGTTGGCGTTAGTACGGGTCACGCGAAGACGCGGACGCTCGGAGGTACCCGAGACCTTGCCGCGAACACGACGCTGACGACGCTTGAGGCCTTCCAGCTTCGCCTTATGCTTGTTCATACGTAAACTCCTAAAAAGGTTGATCTTGCCAGCACCTGACGGGGTGCTGGTCTTATGCGAGTGAGTCGGTTACGACTACTTGGCGGCCTTACCCAGCTTGCGGCGGATGTGCTCGCCAACGTAGTGGATACCCTTGCCCTTGTAAGGCTCGGGAGGACGATGGCCGCGGATCTCAGCGGCAATCTGACCGACCTGCTGCTTGTTGATACCCTTGACGTTCACGTGGGTGTTGTCGGGAACCTCGAAGGTGATGCCCTCGGGAGCCTCGACGATCACGGGGTGCGAGAAGCCCAGGGAGAACTCGAGGTTCTTGCCCTTCTGCTGCACGCGGTAACCGACGCCGGCGAGCTCGAGCTTCTTCTCGAAGCCCTCGGAAACGCCAACAACCATGTTGTGGATGAGGGCGCGGGTGAGGCCGTGGCGGGCACGGGTCTCACGCTCGTCGTCGGGACGGGAAACGGTGAGGACGTTGTCCTCGACGTTGATAGCGAGCTTCTCAAAGACATCGAGCTCGAGCTGGCCCTTGGGGCCCTTGACGACAACGTTGTTGCCGTTGACTGCCACTTCGACTCCGGCGGGAATCTGGACAGGCTTATTACCGATACGAGACACGGTGATCTCCTTTCCTTCTACCTACCGAGCGAATTACCAGACGTAAGCGATGATCTCGCCGCCGACGTTGTGCTTGCGAGCATCGCGGTCGGTCATGACGCCATGGCTGGTGGAAATAATGGCGGTACCAAGGCCACCGCGGACGCGGGGCATGTCGGCAACGCCGGTGTACTTACGCAGGCCCGGCTTGGAAATGCGGCGGATGCCGTTGATGACCTTAGCCTTCTTGGGACCATACTTAAGCGTGATGTGCAGAGTCTTCTGGGGAACGGTGTCCTCGACATCGTAGCCCTCGATGTAGCCCTCCTCGTGCAGAACACGAGCGATCTCGACGAGCTTCTTGCTGCTCGGCATGGAGACCGTGGCCTTGTTCACAGAGTTAGCGTTACGGATGCGCGTAAGCATATCTGCGATCGGGTCTGTAAGGTTCATACAGATTCTCCTTCGTTCTTGATGAACACGTGCTCTTGGTTCTTCGCCGCCCTTAACGGCAAAGCCTTTTTAGCGCGTTTTCCCTGTTCCAAACTGATGCTTGAAACGCTGGTAGTGACTTACCAGCTGGCCTTCTTAACGCCGGGAAGCTCGCCCTTGAGTGCAAGCTCGCGGAAGCAGACGCGGCACAGGCCGAACTTGCGGTACACAGAGTGCGGACGGCCGCAGCGCTGGCAGCGCGTGTACTCACGAGTAGAGAACTTCTGCTTGCGATTGCACTTGACGATCATCGATGTCTTAGCCACTTATATCCTCCTCACATAGAGTATTGTTCGCCCCAAGCGCCGCCCCCTTGTGGGAACGGCGCTTATAGGGCAGGTGAACCTATTTCTTGAACGGGAAACCGAAGGCGTCCAGAAGGGCCTTGGCCTCCTCATCGGTGTTGGCGGTGGTCACGAAAGTGATGTCCATACCACGCTGGTGATCGACGGAATCGAAGTCGATCTCGGGGAAGATGAGCTGCTCGGTGACGCCCATGGAGAAGTTACCACGGCCGTCGAAGCTCTTGGCGGAAATGCCGCGGAAGTCGCGGATACGGGGGATCGCGACGGAGGTCAGACGATCGAAGAACTCCCACATACGGTCGCCACGCAGGGTAACCTTGCAGCCGATCGGCATACCAGCGCGCAGGCGGAAGGTAGCGATGGACTTACGGGCACGGGTGATCATCGGCTGCTGTCCGGTGATGGCGCGCAGGTCGCGCACGGCACCGTCGATGGCCTTGGAATCGGTAGCGGCCTCGCCGACACCCATGTTCACGACGATCTTCTCAAACTTGGGGATCATCATGACGTTCTCGTACTGGAACTTGTCCTGAAGCTGCTGCTTGACCTCGTTGTTGTACTTGGTCTTCAGACGCGGCACATACTTCTCTTCTGCCATTGTTCACTCCTTCTTGGGGTTTTAAGCACGGGGCGTGGCCACGATGGGTTGTCCTCGTGCCTCCTGGCTGCATCCGCGCCGCTCATGGCATTTTGCGGTTTGGACTCGACGCAGCAGGAGCCGACAAAACAATCGGTACTATACGCGCATCGTGAGCGTATTTCCAGAAAAACCTCGTCTGCCTGCACAACTCCACAACTCCCCCGCACAAATGGGTCCCAACAAGCAGTTGCGGTGAAATAGGGACTGTTGGGCGGCCTAACAGGCTTAAACAATCCGTATTTCACCGCAACTTATTGGTGGGGATGCGATTAGCGCTTGCGGGGGACGAGCTTGGTGCGGCGCAGGTGGATCATCTCGGCGGCGATGGAGATGGCGATCTCCTCGGGGTCCTCGGCCTCGATGGCAACGCCGATCGGAAGGTGCAGCTCGCCGATCTGGTCCTGCGTAAAGCCTTCCTGCTCCAGGCGGGCACGCACAAAGGCCGTCTTGCGGCGCGAGCCCAGACAGCCCAGGTAGGCAGGCTTGGCGCGCATGGCCTGAATCACCACGTCGATATCGGACTTGTGACCCGCCGTGGCGACGACCACCAGGTCGCGCGGACCGATGGGGCACAGCTCGCTCAGGTTCTTGTAATCGACCAAGCGACGATCGTAGACACCGGGCACCCAATCGGGGGTCAGCGTGCCGGGGCGGTCGTCGCACGCCACGACGGCAAAGCCCGCCGCCGTGAGCACCCGCGCCGTCGCGGCGCCCACGTGGCCGCAGCCAAAGATATAGGTCAGGCCCTCGGGGCAGAGCGTCTCGATGTGCGCCGCGGGAATTTCGGAGGCGGCGTTGGTGTAGGTGACCTTACTCCCCTCCTCCACCAGCGAAAGCTCGGGGCAGCCGGCAATGGTATGGCGCGATGCCTCGCCATGGTACTCGACCACATCGCCCTCCAGGGCCTGAATGACAAACGGTTCAAAGTCGATGACGAAGTCGCCGATACGTCGATACGTCAAGACGTCGGCAATTTCCTGGAACAACGGTGCCTGGATCGCATCCAGATGCAGATAGCACAGGCAGATGGCTCCGCCGCAGATCATACCGGTATCGGAGTTCTCGCCGCCCATGGTGTAGCGGACCAGACGCGATTGCCCCGCGGCCAGCAGCTCTCGCGCCTCGTCCAGCGCAAAAAGCTCGATCTTGCCGCCGCCGATGGTGCCCGCCTGGCTACCGTCGGCAAAGACGGCCATCCAGGCGCCCACGCCGCGCGGCGACGACCCCGCCGTGCCGGCCACGACCACGAGCTCGCACGTCTCGCCAGCACGCAGGGCGACAAGCGCCGCATTCACAGCATCGAGCTTTTCCATTGCCGCCTTCTATCCTCTAAAGATATCGGTAAGCATAGCGAGTGCCTCGAGCACGCCGCCGCCGACCGACGTCGCCTTGTCCGAAATGTAGTTGATATAGCTGGCATCGCCGCGCGGATCGACATCGGCGCATTTAAAGCCCTCAGTCACCTGCACGCCGTTCGCCAAAAGCCCGCGCAGACAGCCATCGATCTGCGTGCACATGGGCGAATCGCCCGCGTAGCCAATCACGTCTCCGGCGCTCACGATGTCGCCGATCGCGCGGTCGGACCGAAACACGCCGGCGGCGGGGCTGTGGATAACGCGCTCTCTGCCATAGCCAGCGATAATGCCCGGCACGCCCGTGTTGGGTTGGGGCGAACCCTGGGTAATGACACGGCCCAGGAAATGCCCGCGCATGGTCTCGACCACGGCGTCGCAATCGACCGGCGCGGTAAAGCCCGGCCCCACGGCGATGACGGTAGGCGCCATGTCGCGCGTGGTGCCCAGGTTGCGCTTGGCCAGAATCGCGTCGACCACAGCCGCGGGTTTAAGCTCATCGAGCATCTTGGCCTGAGGGTCCACCACGACGGCAACATCCCCCGCTTGGGTAATCTCGAGCGCCTCTGCCGGCGTCTGCGCCAAGCGAGCGCGAATGCCCTCGACCTGGACCTCGCCCAGGCGAATAGCCTCGCAAAAACTGACTGTGCGGCGGATGCACGTGGGAACCGCGATATCGGCCATAACGACCGACACGCCGGCGCGCACCAAGCGAGCGGCGACACCCGTGGCGATATCGCCGGCGCCGCGAACATAAACGAGCATTCCCGGGGCACCTCCCTGTGCTACGGTTTGAGCAGAGCAAAAGCGGTTCGACCGCTACTCTGATGATTATTTATTATCACAGTATTATACGGCGGTGAACAGATGGAAACGGTTAGCGGCAATCTTGCCTCGGCGCTCAGGATCGAGCCGGGCATTACCGCGATTATCGGCAGCGGCGGCAAGTCGACGTTGCTCAAAACGCTGGGTCTTGAGCTCATGCGCGCTGGCGGCCGCGTGCTCCTCTGCACCACCACGCATATGTTTCCCGTCGCCGGCGTGCCATGGGACGGGTCGAGCCGTCACCTGGACGCCGCGCCTTGGAAGCCGGGGGCCCTGCATGTTCCCGGCTGTACCTGCGAGGCATGCGCTGGCATGAGCCGCGGAAGTATCTGCCAGGCGGGTGTTTTGGACCCCGAGACGGGTAAGCTCTCCGCCCCCGCCGAGCCGCTCAACGAGCTGGCGCAGCGCTTTGACTATGTGTTGGCCGAGGCAGATGGCAGCAAGCGACTCCCGCTCAAGGCGCATGCCGCCTGGGAGCCGGTAATTCCCGCCGCCGCGGCAAACGTTGTCTGGGTCGTCGGCGCCTCGGGGCTGGGCAAGCCCGTCGCCGAGGTTGTCCACCGCCCCGAGCTCTTCTGCGAGCGCTGCGGCTGCGAGCCCACCGACGCTGCCACCTCAGAGCACGTCGCCATGGTGCTCAATGCCGAGCTGCGGATGCTGGACCTCGACAATGTCCGCGTCATGCTCAACCAAGTCGACAAGCTCAGCGACCCGGCTATGGCCGACCGCTTTGAGGCTGCCCTCGGCAGCCCCATCGTCGCCACCAGCCTCCAGGGGTAGCTAAAAGAGCCCCGTCCCAAATTAGCTACCCCGGCACTCCCCCCGTTAGCGGGACACGTAGCGGCCGGGTTGGGCTCCGGTGGGCTCGCCGTTGCGCGCCACCAGCACGCCGTTCACAAACACAGCCTTGGCGCGACCATGCGCCTTAAAGCCCTCGAGCGGCGTGTAGTCCACGGCCTGATGCTGCGTCGCCGCGCTAATGGTCCAGCGCGCCTTTGGATCCCACACGCACACGTCGGCATCGGCACCCTCGGCAAGACAGCCCTTGCGCGGATACATGCCAAAGACGCGCGCCGGGTTCTCACTCATCAAGCGGCACAGATCCTCGGGGCCCAGCTGTCCCTCAAAGCTCGTAGCGATCGCGACGGGGCGATGCTCCACACCGGGCCCGCCGTTGGGAATCGCGCGGAAATCGTCGCGCCCGCGGTCCTTTTGCCCGTGCAGGTTAAAGCTGCAGTGGTCGGTTGCAATCGTATCGATCTCGCCGGCCACAAGCGCCTCGCGCAACGCGGCACGGTCACCGGCATGGCGCAGCGGCGGGCTCATCACGTACTTGGCGCCCGCAAAGCCGTCCTCGCCCTGCTCCAGATAGCAGGTGTCGTCGAGTATCAGATACTGAGGGCATGTCTCGACATAGATGTTCTTCTGCCCGCGCGCTTTGGCAGCGCGAATGGCCTCGAGCCCCAGCTTGGTCGAAAGGTGCACCACGTTGACCGGGGCGTCGCCGGCCAAGTGCGCCAGATACAGCAGGCGGCTCACGGCCTCACCCTCGCACACATCCGGACGGCTGAGCGCATGTCCCTCGGGCCCATGAATCCCCTGCTCGTACACGCGCTTCTGCAGCTCGTTCACGAGCGTGCCGTTCTCGCAATGCACGCACAGGATACCGCCCACGCGCTTGAGCTCCTCCAGCACCTCGAGCGTCTCGGCATCATCCAAGCGCAGGTGGTCATAGGCAAAGTAGGTCTTAAACGACGACACGCCCGCCTCGCGCATGGCCGAAAGATCGGCGCGGTTGCGCTCATTCCACTCGGCGAGTGCCATATGAAAGGCGTAGTTGGCGGTGCAGGTGCCGTCGGCGCGATGATGCCACTCGGCCAAGGCATCGGGCATGGTCACGCCGCGATCGGCCGTCGCGTAGTCCACGATGGTCGTCGTACCGCCGCAGGCAGCCGCGCGCGTGCCGGTCTCAAAGCTATCGGCTGTCCAATCCATGCCGGTCCAGCACTGCATGTGCGTGTGGCCGTCGATAAAGCCGGGGAACACCCAGCAGCCCGCGGCATCCTCGACGGTATCGCCCTCGGCCGGCTCAATCGCTGCGGCGATCCGCACGATCTTGTCGCCCTCCATGGCAAGGTCGGCGCGGCGAAGCCCCTGGGGCGTCACGAGCGCGCCGTTTTTGATGATGATCATAATTGCTCCTTATTGATTGATGCAGTTGGCCACGCGATCAAAATACGAGCAGGCGGCAATATGCTCTGTTATGCAGCGCTGTCCCTTGACGGTATCGACGTCCCACAGCTCGTAGGCACGCGCCTCGACCAGCACCACGTCGGTACGGTCCTTGAGGATCGAGCCCCCGCCGTCCTTGCCCTCAAGACGTATGAGCGCATCGAACAGTTCCGCCGGAAAGAGCACCGGACTCGAAGGCTCACCGTTGCACGCAAGACGTACCGGATGCTTGCGGCCACGCTCATCAAACGTGCGAACCATGGCCTCAAAAGAATCCGAACTCACGAGCGGCTGGTCGCCCGGCAAAAAGAGGCAACCTTTCCAGTTGCGTTCGACTCCCCATGAAAGGCCCGCACGGACGCTTTCGCTGCGCAGCTCGCCATCGTGCAGCACGCACGGGCAATGCTTGTCCTCGCAAATCTGGGCGACCTCGGGCCAACGCGTCGAAACCACGACGTCAAAGCCCCGGGGAACCGAATCGATGGTCCGGGCAATCAGCGGCTCGCCATAGATATCGGCAAGCATCTTGTTAGAGCCAAACCGCTTGCCCTCGCCCGAAGCCATAATGACGCATCCAAGTTTCATGGTGATACCTCCCCTGAAACCATCGTACCCATAACTCGCGCCGCGGGCATCCACATCGAAAGCGCTTATCCCGCACGCCCGCGATGCAAAAAGGGGGCACCCCGCCGGTTGGCAGAGCGCCCCCTTTACATAGCTTACCTCAGCCCGGCTTTAGGCCTGGAGCCAACGGGCGGTGTTGCGCTCGTCGAGGGCCTTGAGGGTAGCGGCGGGATCGGCAACCTTCTGCAGGAACATCATGGCAGCGATGGCGTACGGCTTGTAGCTGGCCTCCTTGTACATGCCCACGCGGTGCATGTCGAAGACGTCGGCGTTAACCTCGCCGTGCTCGCAGGAGACACCGGAGATGTCGGCGGGCAGCGGGTGCATAAAGATGGTGTCCTGGCCGTTGGCAGTCTTCTCCATGAGCTCGGTCGTGGAGCACCAGTCCTGGTGGGTGGCGTTCTGGGCGAGCAGCTCCTTCTCGAGCGCAGCGATGCCGGCGTCGTCGCCCTCGGCGTACAGATTGGTACGCTTCTCCATGGCGGCAAACGGAGCCCAGCTCTTGGGGATCACGATGTCGGCGCCCTCGAAGGCCTCGGCCATGGTGTTGACCTGCTTAAAGGTGGTGCCGGACTCGGCGGCATAGCCCTTGGCGCGCTCGACGACCTCGGGCATGAGGTCGTAGCCCTCGGGGTGAGCCAGGGTGACGTCCATGCCAAAGCGGGGCAGCAGGCTGATCAGCGACTGCGGGCAGGACAGCGGCTTGCCGTAAGAGGGCGAATAGGCCCAGGTGACGGCAACCTTCTTGCCCTTGAGGTTCTCGAGGCCACCAAACTCGTTGATGAGGTAGAGCATGTCGGCAGAGGACTGCGTGGGGTGGTCGGAATCGGACTGCAGGGAGATGAGCGTGGGACGGTGATCCAGAACGCCGTCCTCGTAAGCCTGCTGCACGGACTCGGAGACCTCGGCCATGTAGGCGTCGCCCTTGCCGATGTACATGTCGTCGCGGATGCCGATGACGTCGGCCATGAAGGAGATCATGGTAGCGGTCTCGCGGACGGTCTCGCCGTGAGCGATCTGGGACTTCTTCTCGTCCAGGTCCTGCAGCTCAAGGCCGAGCAGGTTGGCGGCCTTAGAGAAGGAGAAACGCGTACGGGTGGAGTTGTCGCGGAACAGGGAGACGGCCAGACCCGAGTCGAAGATCTTGGACGAGACGTTGTTCTCGCGCAGCTCGCGCAGGGCGTCGGCAACGATGTAGAGAGCCTTGAGCTCATCGGTGGTCTTGTCCCAGGTGTGCAGGAAGTCGCTGCCGTACATACCCTTAAAATCGAGGCCGTTCAGCTGCTCGACGAGCTCGGTAAACTTAGCGTCCATGGAAATGTCCTTTCTAAAGATGAAACGATCGCAATGAGTAGATGTGCTCCGGCATGCGCGTGTGGCTAGAACATGCAGAGCACCATGACGAGGACCCGCCACCGTTGAGGAAGCATGGGAGATAACGACCGCGGGCCCCAAGTCAACAGGAGGCGCCGGGGGCATAAACTGTCCCCGGCTCAACAAAATCGAGGAATGGGACTAGTCGATCTTGTTGTTGGTCAGACCGGCGCGGAACACGGTGGCGTCGCCATCGGCCTGGCTCGGATCGTAGAGGTTCAGGGCAGCCACATACATAGCGGCGGCGGTGACCAGGTCGTCCTTGTAGGTGACCTCGTTGGGAGCATGAGCCTGAGACTCGGCACCCGGGCCAAAGCCCACGCAGGGGATGCCGTAGCGGCCCTGGATGGAAACGCAGTTCGTGGAGAAGGTCCACTTGTCGCACAGCGGGCGACCGGTGCGCTTGTCCATGCTGGGCTCGCAGCCGATGCGCTCGTCACCGAACATGGCCTTGTGGGCGTCGACGAGGGCCTTGACGTGCGGAGCGGTCTCCTTGTTGATCCACGTGGGGAAGTAAGCCTCGGTCTCGTAGACCTCGCCGGTCCAGGACGGACGGTCGTACATGTACATGGAGACCTTCACGTCGTCGCCGTACTTCTTGGCGGCCGGCAGGTTGCGGATCTCGTCCAGGCAGGACTCCCAGGTCTCACCGGCGGTCATACGACGGTCGATGGAGATGGCGCAGGAGTCAGCGACAGCGCAACGGCTGGGGCTGGTGTAGAAGATCTGGCTGACGGTGCAGGTACCGCGGCCCAGGAAGCGGGCATCCTCGAAGTGCTCGGGGTTGTACTTGGGGTCGAGCATCTTGACGAGACCCTTGATGTCGGTCGACTCGTCGCAGCCGTTGTTGTTGAGGGCGCGGACGTCGGCGATGATGTCGGCCATCTTGTAGATGGCGTTGTCGCCGCGGTCGGGAGCGGAGCCGTGGCAGGAGGTGCCGTGAACGTCGACACGGATCTCCATGCGGCCGCGGTGACCGCGATAGATGCCGCCGTCGGTGGGCTCGGTGGAAATGACGAACTCGGGCTTAATGCCGTCCTTGTTGTAGATGTACTGCCAGCACATGCCGTCGCAGTCCTCTTCCTGGACGGTGCCGACGACCATGATCTTGTAGCCCTCGGGGATGAGGCCCATGTCCTTCATCATCTTGGCAGCGTAGGTAGCGGAAGCCATGCCACCCTCCTGGTCGGAGCCGCCGCGGCCGTAGATGATCTCGTCGGTCTCGTAGCCCTCGTAGGGATCGGCATCCCAGTTCTCGATGTTGCCGATGCCGACGGTGTCGATGTGGGAGTCGATGGCGATGATCTTGTCGCCCTCGCCCATAAAGCCCATGACGTTGCCCAGGCCGTCGACCTTGACCTCGTCATAGCCAAGGCTCTCCATCTCGGCCTTGATGCAAGCGACAACCTCACCCTCCTCGCAGGACTCAGAGGGATGGCTAATCATTGCGCGAAGAAAACGCGTCATATCAGCACGGTGGGACTCAGCAGCAGCCTTGATTGCGTCGAAATCGAGTTCTTTAGCCATTGTTCATAACCTTTCAAACGAAGGAATCTACCTGTGAGGTGGCGGAGCGATACCTATTTACTCCGCCCCAACGATTAGCAAGTGGGATATTCGCCTTCCCAAACAATGCGGCGATACTGGTCGGGATCCGTATCGCCCTCGGTGGAGAAGCAGAGCACAGAGCTCGTCTTGTCCAGGCCGATGAGTTCCTTGAGCTCGGCGTACTCGGGATCGAGCATGAGAGTCTCGACCAGGCCGGTGGTCACAGCGCCGGACTCGCCGGAGATGACGCGCGGGTCGCCCTTCTCGGGAGCGCCCAGGGTGCGCATGCCGCGAGCGGTGACCCAGTCGGGGCAGGACACAAAGGCAGTGACGTGGTTGCGCAGGATATCCCAGCCCAGGATGTTGGGCTCGCCGCAGCACAGGCCGGCCATGATGGAGGGCATGTCGCCGTCCACGATGCGCGGGTCGCCGTCGCCGGCGGCAGCGCCCTTGTACAGGCAGGCGGCAGGAGCGCACTCGACCACGACAAAGGTGGGCGGGTTATCGGGATACAGATTGGTGAAGTAGCCCACCACGGCGCCGGCGAGCGAACCCACGCCAGCCTGGACAAACACGTGCGTCGGGCGGTTGATGGCCATCTCGCGCAGCTGCTCGGCAGCCTCAGAAGCCATGGTGCCGTAACCCTCCATGATCCAGGACGGGATCTTCTCGTAGCCCTCCCAGGCGGTGTCCTGAACGATGACGCCGCGCTCGCAGGCGTCGGCCTCGGCGGCGGCCATGCGCACGCACTCGTCGTAGTTGACCTCTTCGATGGTCACCGTGGCGCCCTCGGCGGCGATGTTATCGAAGCGGGGCTTGGTGGAACCCTTGGGCATGTGCACGACGGCCTTCTGGCCGAGCTTGTTGGCAGCCCATGCCACGCCGCGGCCATGGTTGCCGTCGGTGGCGGTAAAGAAGGTGGCCTGGCCAAAGTCCTTGGCAAGCTGATCGGAGGTCAGGTAATCGAAGGTGCACTCGGCAACGTCCTTGCCGGTCTCGTCGGCAATGTAGTTGGCCATGGCAAACGAGCCGCCCAGGACCTTAAAGGCGTTGAGGCCAAAGCGATAGCTCTCGTCCTTAACGCACAGGTTGGACAGGCCCAGGCGCGCGGCCTGGCCGTCCAGGCGGGCAAGCGGAGTGACGGTGTACTGGGGGAACGACTGGTGGAAGGCGCGGGCCTTCTTCACGTGGTCGAGGCTCATGATTCCCAAGTGCTTGTCATCGCTCTTGGGCATCGTGTTGCCCGCCCACTGGATCTTATCGGCCATACGGTGAACTCCTTAAGTCCTCTCTTGCCGGCCCCCGCATACGCGTTTCAGCCCGATCCCATTCACACGGCTGAACTTTTATGTGGATGCCAAACAAAAAGTTTGTTAGTAATGTTCTATCACACTTTTTGACTGGCATACCTAACGAATTGTTTGTTGCCGTAATCGGTACTTTTTCGCCGCCGAACGGTCACACAACGCAGCGACGCTTTCGTTATTTGCGAACAGGTGTGGTTTATGGCACAGTGAGCCCAAACTAATTTTTAGGAAGGTACCCATGACCCCCGCACAGATTGAGTTTTACAAGCGCCTCGCACACGGTCTGGCGCTCCAATTTGGCCCCAACTGCGAAGTCGTCGTCCACGATCTGGAGACCGAGGACGTGGACCACTCCATCGTAGTGATCGAAAACGGCCACGTCAGCGGGCGCAAACTGGGTGACGGCCCCAGCCATATCGTGTTTGAGTCCATGCACGAGGGCACCACCGACGTGCACGACCGCGAGCCATACCTCACCAAAACCACCGATGGCAAGCTGCTCAAGTCCTCTACCATCTTTATCCGCAACGACGAGGGCAAGCCCGTCGGCATTTTGGGCATCAACTTTGACATTACGCTCATGAAAGCTTTTGAGCGTTCGCTCGACGCCTTTACCGGCACCGGCGGCTCGGGCTATACCGAGCCCGAGCCCATTACCAAGAACATCGGCGACCTGCTCGAGGACCTGCTGCACGAGTGTGAGCAGTTTGTGGGCAAGCCCGCGGCACTCATGACCAAAGACGAGCGCATTCGTGCCATTGGCTACCTCGACCGTCGCGGCGCCTTCCTCATTTCCAAGTCGAGCGAGCGCGCCTGCGAGTTCTTTGGCATCTCAAAGTACAGCTTCTATAGCTACCTCAATGAGGCCAAGGCGGCGGCCGGCGACAAGTAGGCACTCGCCTGGATTGCCCCTCCCCTTTTGGGCGCGAGTTCTGGAAAGCACGAATCCAAGACCGAGCAGCTTGGGAAGTTCCATATAATCGATGTCATTGGTATTTCGAAAGGATGGAACAGAATGGCGTTGAGCAAGGCATCATGCACCGGTCGCGGATTGATTCCGGCAATTGGTGGACATGTGCACCGCATGTTCGATGAGAGTGAAGACGACCTGTTTTCACTGAGCCTTGACGACGTGATGGATGATCGCCCGTGGACCGCCGACGAACTCATGGGCGGTGGGGCTCGCCCGTCAAGCCCCAATCCCGCACTTGCGCCTAAGTCCGCATCTGCGCCGACTCCTGCGCAGTCGCCTGTTTCGACGCCCGCGCCTACGCCCGCACCCACTTCGGCGCCCACGACCGCTCCCCGCCCCGCAAGCGACCCGTCCGAGACGGCGGCATTTCTCGCTGCGGCGACGCAGGGCAAATCGGCCGACAGCACCGTTATGTACAGCGCCCAGCAGTTGCCCGTTCCTGCGGCACGCAAGCCTCCGGTCACACGGCTCGATGAGCCCGTTGCCCATCAGGTTGGCCATGATTCCTGGGCTGCAACCGATCTGGATGAGACCTCTACCGGCATGCCGGCGCTCGATGTTCCAGTTAACCCGCTTTTTGCCGCCAACACGAGCGCCGCGGACTATGAGGGCGGTGCGGCATATTCCGATTATTCCGATGGCTATGCTGGCACCGGTCGCATCGAGACCGAGGATTATGGCACCGCATCGAGCGATTATCTCAACGATCAGTACGCTGCCACGCCTGCACCGGAATATGGCCCGGAGGCCGCGTCCGCGCCGGCATATACCAAAAGCACGGGCGAAGAGCGCTTCGCCGATTATTACGCCGAGGAAAAGGCGCTGCGTTTCTCGGAATTTCCGCAGGCAGTCAAGGTTGCCTTTATCGCCATTATCATTGCCCTGCTCGGCGTCATTGCGTTTGAGGGATTCCAGCTGTTCCGCGGCCCCACCCAAGCGGAGTCGGAGACCCAGCAAAAAGAGGACGATAACCAGTACCTGGACATCAACACCCTCAAGGGCGATCCCAACGACGGAGACGACGAATAACAAATGCCAAAAATTGAGGGTCGTAGACCAGATCAACCCCGTGCGCTCATTGCCGCACGGGGTTGATCTTTGTCCGCGCGTGCTGATAGACTCCATCGTGCCCGCAAGCAGCGGGCGCGTTTTATCCAGAGTCGGGGTAGAGAGTTGGCTCCACGATCCCGACGCCAACCGGCCAAGAGGCACGGTGGCCCTGCCAACATCGATGAAAGGAGTCCGTATGGACAATTTCTCTGTGCGCAGTGAGCGCAACTTCCACAACCTAGCCGCCAAGCCAAAACGAATGCATCTTCTGGACAAGCCGAACGGCTATGCCTCGGCCATGGTCAAGAGCAGTCTCCCCCACCAGATGCGCTTTACCGTGCAGGCGCTCGAGAAAGAGCTCTACACCGCCGGCGACCCGCACGTACTGCAGATCAAGCTGCTTGGAGACGACTCGCGCGAGCTGTCTAGCTGGAAGCTGTTTGCCGACGGCACGTGCGTCGCAAGCGGTTCGGGTGACTTTGCCCGCGAGTGCTTCTGCGAGGGAGCTGAGGTGTTTCTGGACCTGTGTCGCGACGCCGTCGAGACTGCCGAGCTGTGCCAGTGGAGCGAGAGGGAGTACGCGCTGTTGGGTGCCGCGCGCGGGATTGCGGGGGGGTGTAGGAACAGAAGCCTCATGACGGTGGCCTCAGCTGGAATGACGTATCGCTCGATAAATGATCTCAACAACGTAGCCGATGCGCCGCATTTCACCTCAAAGGCATTGAGCGATCAGGAGGCGTCCAGCATTTCTTTGATATCCCCAATTGATTGTTCCGAGAAAGTCTCTTCATGTCCTTATAATCGCCCTTACGAGAAACGTGGACGAGACAGGCGTCCATATGCCGTCTCTAAACTAACGAGCCGTTCGCGGAAAGAACATCTGGCTAGCATGGGCCAAAGATATACTGGTATCGCTGCAACAATTATGGAAGATCGGCACCACCAATGACCTCCTTGAAATTCTCCAGGCGCTTCGCGCTTAGCCTGCTCGCCTCGCTGTCCGCCACCGTAGCGCTTGCTTTGCCCTCAACCGCCCTAGCCGCGTCGGACCCGAACCCGCCCAGCATCTCCAACGTGACGATATCCGCGACGACAGTCACGGCCGGCTCCACGCTGCATGTCGGCTATAGCGTCGATGACCCTGACGGGGTACGGTCCGTCACGCCCATAGTCGAAGTCCTTGTCGAAAACGATACCGGAGACCATGGAATCAGTTCCCGTCTCGCCTTCTCGTCGACCGGCAACACGACCGCGGGCTTCGATATCTCCACCTCCCCGAGCGACCGGCCCTGCAGGTACCGGATCATCGGCCTCGGCGTGACCGATAGTCTTGGATGGGTTACCGATGTCTACGACACGACGTATGCCGAGGAGAAGGGGCTCGACTGTCCGACCTTCACCACCGACCCCCTCGAGTATGAGGTGACCGAGGGACCCGAGGACCAAAACCCGCCGACCGTGTCCTCCGTGTCGCTCTCGAGCAGGGAGGTCGCAACCGGTGCCGACTTCCACATCTCTTGGACCGTCTCCGATGCCGACGGCGTTCGCTCCGTTTCCCCCATACTGCGGCAGGGCTGGGAGAATTCGGACGACGGCTGCTCTGTTTCGTCAGCCTATTATCACGGAGGCTCGTCTATCGACGGGTTTGACCTCACATTCGACAGCAATAGGATCGGAAGGCACAGGCTGATCGGCCTTTCGGTCACCGATGGCCTAGGGTTCGAGACCGATGTGTACGAGAGTTCCTACGCCAGGGCCAACGGCATTTCGGGCGCGACTTTCTCGGTTGGCGACCCGAGCGAGCTGTGCTTCGAGGTGACCGGCAGCGCGATCGACCGGAACCCGCCCACGGTCTCGAACGTTTCCATCTCCGCGAAGAGGGTCCCCGTCGGCGGGATCCTCCGTATCTATTGCAATGTAGGCGACGCGGACGGCGTAAGGTCTGTCTCCCCGATCCTCGGCGACCCCGGCTATGTCGAGGACCCGAACTCTTTAAAGACCCGCAAAACGTTGAGCTGCAGCTACGATGCGGCAAGGGGCTATATCGAAATCGAGTTCCCCACGTCGCTCTCGATGGGCTCGTTTGAAATCCAAGCCCTCGCGGTCCTCGACAAGACGGGCCACGAGACCTTCGTCTACAGCTCCGCCTACGCCGAGCGTAACGGCAAGACCGGCGTTCAGACCTTTGATGTCGACGACGCGGGGGACGTCACCTTCGACGTGACCGCTCCGCTGTATGCCGCCACCAAGGGCGACGGGCAGGCGTATGCAAAGGACGGCGAGGCCGGTCTGACCTTCCGCTTCAGCGGTCCTCTCGATGAGTTCACGCGTCTCCTCGTGGACGGAACTGAGGTCTCCGCCGAGAACTACACCGCAACCAGGGGCAGCACGATTATCGAGCTCAGGCCGTCCTACCTGGACACGCTCGCCGGCGGCGGACACACCGTCACGGCCGTCTGGAAGGACGGGACGGCGACCGATGCGTCCTTCACCGTGGAGGGGAAGGCCCAAGGGGAGCAGGCGGGCGGAAAGACCGACGTAGATTCACCCGGCGACAACAAAAGTGATCCTGCCACTCCTGAAAAGGACGCCGACGAGGCGGCTACAAAAAAGTCGGGACGCACGACAGCCGATGAACCAAAGCTCGCTGCAACCGGCGACTCCACTTGGATGGCCAGCATCGCATTGGCCATGGCGGCCACGGCCTGCTTCACGGCAGCGAGAAGGCTTGAGCCCAAGCAGCATAGGCACGAACAGTAGCTCAAAGCGAACTCAACTGGGAAGGGCAGATGGATAGCCGTCCTTCTCTTATAATCAACCCAATCCGCTGAAATGCAATCAGTTAACGAGTTTCGCCAGACGCTCGGCCTCTACCCCGCTCTAGCAAGCCACCAGGCGATGAGATAATGCCCACGACTATCAACGTAAGCAAGGAGCGCGCTATGGCAGACAACGAGACCAAACCCTCGGCGAACGACGGCCGAGAGGAGCTCGTGGCAAAACAGCTCGCATCGACCAAAATCCACCTCGCGCTCACTCAGAAGCGGGTGGACGTCTCCGGCGCCATCAAGCTACCGCTCGAGCGAATTCCCCAACTCGGCGTGGCGTTCGCCTCGCTCCGCTCGATGTTTCGCACCGTCACCAACACGGTGAGTGTGCCCACGCTGCTCCAGGCGACTGACAAATATGGTAGCCCGCTCGATCCGTCGAAACTCAACACGTTCAAGGACGGCAGCGGTCTCACAGGGGGCTACCGCGACGCCGCCAAGGGCCTTGGGCAGGCGCGCTTCCACGTAGTCGAGGGCGACATCGCCACGAGCGTCACGCAGGTGCCTTACGATCCAACATCGCTATTCATGGCAGCCGCAATCGCGCAGATAAACCAAAAGCTCGACTCCATCCAGGAGTCCGTCGACGAAATGTTCGAGTACATGCGTCAGCGCGACAAGGCCAACATGCGTGGCAACCTCAAGACGCTCGCAGACATCCTCAACGGTTACGGCCTCAACTACGGCAACGCCACCTACATGGCAAACGCCCATATGAAGGTGCTCGACATCAAGCAGTCGTCCGCGCAGGACATGGAACTCTTCCGCTCGCAGGCACAGGCGGATCTGAAAAAGAAAGGGTTCATCGAGGTGCGAGACGGCTTGGGCAGACGCCTCGACAAGGTGCTCGACTACCTCAAAGACTGCCAGCTCGCCACCTACATCCACGCGTTCTCGCTGTTCCTCGAACCCATGCTCGCCCAGAACTTCGAGCCCGCAAAGCTCGCGGACGCCACTGCGAAAATCGAGGCTGATTCGATCGCGTACCGCGAGCTCTACACCGACTGCTACAACGCACTCGAAGCGGGGGCTGTCGACACCGTCGATGCGGCACTGCTGGGCGGTATCGCGTCCGCGGGCAAATTGCTCGGTCACGCCATCGCAAAGACCCCCGTGGGCGACCATACACTCATCGACGAGGCGCTCGAAGGCGCAGGAGAGAGCATCGGAAAGTTCAACGACAAGCAATCCGAGAAACTCCTCGAAAAGCTCCATCAGGCAAAGACGCCCGACGTCACGCCGTTCAAGCAGAGCGTAAAGGAGATCGACACCCTCTACAACCGCCCCGCGCAGATCGCCGTGGACGCCGAGAACGTCTACATCTTGCCTACCAAGCAGCAGGAAGAGTAACGATACGCGACAGGCACGCGCCATGCAGACAGCTAACGCCCCTACCTTCCCGCCGCCTTCAGCTTCAGCAGCAGGTCGCCCAGCTCGGGGCACTTGCTAGAAAGGCGCGTCTGAGCTCGCTCGCCCATCCCCCACCGCTGGCGGACTTCCTGGGCGCGCGGGCTCACGCGGTAGTCCCCGTCCATCACCTGCTTGAGCAGCTTGGCGGTCACGCGCGCATCGGCAAGGGCGCTGTGGGCGTGACCCGTCGGCTCGTCGAACTCGATGCCAAGCCACGTCGCCGCGTCACTCAAAGAGACGCACCCGTGGCTGCCCACGTCCATGATCGAGGTGTAAAACGCCTGCAGGTCGGCCCAGTCCGTAGGAAATGCGGAAAGATCAATGTGCTTTGCCTGGCACTCGGTCAAAAGCTGTCGACGATCCGCCCCGCTCCAGCAAACTATCTGGGCGGAGTAGCGACCGATCCAATCGCAGAGCCTTTTGATCACCACGTAGAGCGGATCGGCCATCGCGGTGTCCACGGCCGATATCCCCGTAAGCTCGCGGACAGGGAACGCAACGCCTTCGGTAAATTCCGTCTGCACACACTGCGAAAACTCGCCCATAACGTTGCCGTGATAGTCGAGCTTGACGGCGCCGACCTCGATAATCTCGTTGCGCAGCCCACGGCGCTGGCGCTGCTTTGGCACCGGCGCAAACTCAAAGTCCAGCACAATCTGGCACGCAAAGTTCGTCGTATCGATAGCCGAGATACACGGCGTCTTTTCAGCTGACACGGTTAGGGCCTTTCTCCGTTGCTTGCCGCTTGTTACATAAGCGGCTACATTGCCGTAAGGATAGGTGGCCGCGCGGACATGAAAGCTGGGCGCAATACCATGCGCCAGGCACACGCCATGCAGACGGCCCCAAGAGAGTTGCCCGCTCTATTCAAATGCATGAAAAAGATTTAGGCCCGGTGACTTGAATCAGCGGTCATCCCGGGCCCATCAGAGCTCACAGAGCTCTTGGTTGCTTTGGTCTCGCTCTTCACGGCGCTTATCGAACTTTCCGAGGCACTCAAGCAGCATTCGAAGCATAACAAGTCGCTGCCATTAAGGCACTGACCTCTTGACCAAGCAACGGCGCTGCCCAGCTATCACCCTTGGGCTGCCGTCAACTTTATTCTATCCGCGAGCATCTGGTTTACCAAATGGATTTTCGGTAAAGGAAGCACGGCACGCCCGCAAAACCACTACGCCCCAAGTGCCGCCATGGGAATCACCGCCACGCCGTCGTCGCGTGTGTAGGCAATGCTCCCCTTTCCAACCACGACCGCCAAAAACGCCGGCGTGGCATTCTGGGCGGCAGGATTGGAGAGCACTTTCCTCTCCAGCGCCTTGAGATTTCTCGCTCCATCGTCTGCTTTCGCATCACTCAGCTTGACCTCGATGGCTCCCCAGCGCCCGTCGTGCTCAACGATCAGATCGACCTCAAGGCCCTTCTCATCTCGGAAATAATGGACACTGTTGTCGACACCGCCGTAGGTGGAAAGGAACACGCGCACGTCGCGCAGGACGAGATTCTCAAAGAGCATCCCCAGCGTTTGCATATCGCCAAGCAGCCGCTCAGGGGTAGCCCCCAGCAACGCCGCCGCAAGTGACGGGTCACAGAAGTAGCGCTTGGGGCGCACGCGAACGCGGGCCTTCGAGCGCATGGGCGGCTCCCATCCGCACAGGTCCTCGGTCAGCTTGAGCCTGTTGAAGAGGTCCAAGTACGCAGCGATGGTCCTCTCGTCGGGGCCCGCCTCACCGTACGAGGCGTCCTTTACGAGCGTCTTGTACGTGACAGCCTGGCTCTCGTTCATGGCAAGAGCTCGCAAAAGGCCGTGTGCAAGCTCGGGCGACATGCCCTCGTCCAGCACGTTGACGTCGAGCACCGAGTGCACGTACTGGCTTGCCGTCTCTCGCGCAAGATCTTCCGAAAGCCCAAGATTTGCAGGCCAACCGCCCCTGCAGCACCAGCGGGCGACGTCATCCACCGTGCTCTCGCGACGCTGAGGGGCAAAATCCTCGCCCTTAAAGAGGCTTGCCAGTGACACGAGCGGCTCGCCGTCGCCCGACTCACACAGGGCCATGGGGCGCATTGACAGACGGGCGATCCTACCCGTGCCGGAATGACGAACATGGCTGCGCTCCTCGCTTTTGAGCGCGGTCGAGCCCGTGAGCAAAAGTGTCCCCCGTTCGTTGCCGCTCGCGTCCACGAAACGCCGGGCGGCATCCCAAACCTCGGGCACCTCCTGCCATTCATCGACCAGGTGTGGCGCATCGCCGATGAGCGCCAGGCTTGGGTCGACCTCTGCCGCCGCACGCTGCGCAGGCTCATCGAGCCTGGAGACGCTCGCCGAGCGAGAGAGCGCCGTCCAGGTCTTGCCGCACCATTTGGGGCCGTTGATCTCCACACAGCCAAACGCCCGCATAAGGGTGTCGAGGCGCTCCTCTATGAGCCGGGGCCTATATCCCTTTTGGGTCAATCTCTTTGGTGCATCCATAGACGGCCGTCCCTCTCTATCACGCGATATGCGAAATTACGCCATTCTCAATGCTGATTTTACGCTACTTTCAATGTAGTTTTTACGCCATGACAGATGTAGTTTTTACGCCATTTTCATTGAAGGTTTTACGCTTGGCATCCTTAGCGCGACCCATTCCGAGCATCACATCAGAGCGTGCTTGGTTATCTCCGCTCGCACATCTCGGCAAACGAAATCAGCTTGGCATCTCCCCTGCTCGCCGCAGCTTCCTGACATCCTTGCGTAAAGCCTCGCTTCGAGAAGATCGCATAGCTTTTGTGCTGCCGCCTAAAGAGCTCGCTTCGATGCACGAGCTTTTGCAGCACGTCTTCGCCCACCGGTTCATTGCGCCATTTGCACTCCGCAAACAGAGCAGTGCTCTCGCCATCGTCAACAATCAAGTCGATTTCTTCCTGCGTATGCGTGCGATTATCCGTCCCCCACCAGCGCCCGACGCTCGCCGGAACCACATCGAGCTGGCCCGCGCGCGCGAGTTCGTACACGTATTGTCTGCATATAAGCTCAAAGACCGTACCCATGTAATCCGATACGTGTGGCTCAATGCGCTTATACGCCATCTCGGCCATATCGTTTTGAATCAGCCCGATGTTCTGCGGAACAAACTTGTACCAGAACCTAAACATCTGATCGCTCAGCAGATACACGGCTCGCTTATTACTCGTCTCGTTTAGGGGCAGCTCGCGCTCGACAATCCCAAGCGACGCCAGCTTATCCACATAGCTCTTTACGTTGCTCGCAGGGATTCCCGTAGAGCTCGCAATCTCCGAGATCTTCGAGCGCCCCTGAGCAATTGCTTGCACGATCGCATCATATTGCTCGGGATTGCGGCACTCCTGCAATAGCAGGTTACTCGGCTCCTCAAAGAGATAGCCCGTAGGAGTAAGAAAAAGACGTTTGATGTTGTCCTTGAGCGGTGCGGCAGGATCGACTTTCTCGATATATGCAGGAATGCCACCCGTCATGCCATAGCAAACTGCAGCGTCTTCGCGACTCATGCTCTGCCACAGGCCGAGGGTCGTCATAAAATCGAGCGGCATGATCTTAAACTGGGCCGTACGCCTACCGTATAGCGGGCTCTCGTAGCCCAACACCTGTTCCTCCATAAACGAAAGAGACGAGCCGCATAGAATCAGCATGAGCCTGGTCTCTTTGTACAGGTGATCAATCTTGTCTTGCAGCAACGAGCTGATCTCGGGATTCGATTGGGCGAGATAGGGATACTCGTCAATCACGACAATCAAACGTTCCGTGCGAGCCATGGTGGCCAATGCATCGAACGCCTCGTCAAAACTACAAAACGACACGCCTGCAGCACCAACCGAACCCGCGAGTATCGCCTGGCTAAAGCCGTGCAGGTTTGCCTCCGCATTGGTACGACGAGCTTGAAAGTAAATAGCCTTCTTGCCTTGGATGAACTCTGTGATAAGGCGCGTTTTACCCACACGACGGCGGCCGTAAATCACAGGCATCTCAAAGGAGCCCGTGCCATACAGTCGATTGAGCTCGGACATTTCCGCTGTTCTTCCGATAAACATAGGGCCATCCTTCCCTTACGTTATAGCTAGCTATATTATACCTTCCTATAATATAGCTAGCTATAACGTAATTCGACATGCGGCGCACGAAAAAGGGGCGATACACCGCCGCACGCGGACCGTTCCGGAAAATGTATCCCGTTCTGGAGCCAAAAACTGGGCCGTAGTTTCCGCAGATACAAGGCGACAGTCCGCCGCCTTTATCACATGCCTTCAAATATGCGATCCAGAAACACAAAACAGCAGATAGATTGCTCTTTTTCAAAAAGTACACGTCCCGAAACTTACCAAGACTTCATATCTAGCTACCGTTCACGGTCGCCGATTACCACCCACCGATTCAAACAAGAAATATGTCGCCAAAAGCAGGTCATCTACCTGCATGGTTAGATTTTGGTCAGCTTTTGGTCAACTGAGCGGCAAGTTCCAGCTGATACGTTTTTGCTACCCAAAAGGAGGCGGTAGCTCATGACCCATTGCAATGACCAGCTCATCGACCAACTGCTCACTCAAGCCGAGCAAGAGGGGCGCTGTCTGATTCCCCCGAGCGCGGCGATCCGAAAAGCGCTCCTTCGGCGCACCGGCGGCACGGTTGTCTCGCCCATTCCGGGGTTGTTTGCGCGAAAAACGCGCTGGGATGAACTCAACCGAGCGCAACGCCATTGCGAGATTATCCGCGCCCTTGCGATCATCCATCCCGATTGGACGTTCTGCTCGTTTTCGGCAGCTTGCCTGCTGGGGCTCGAGGTCTCGTGGCGACACCTGAACGTCGTGCATGTTTGCAGCTCGACAAAGCCGTCGGCTCGTCCGGGCGCACATATTCAGCGACACCAGATTGAGCCGGCCGGAGCAATACGCAGAGCCGGCATATCGGTAACGCCGCCCATCCAAACGGCCACAGATTGCCTGCTGCAAACTGGTTTTGCCGACGGCATGCCCATTGCCGATTCGACGATCTCAAAGCTCGGCCTTGCGCCGGAACAGCTGATGGAGGCCGTGGAGCAACGAGCGACTGCACGCAATGGTCGCGCGATTCGCACCGCCCTCACAACGCTTCGATATGCCGACGTCCGCGCCGAGAGCGGCGGGGAATCGGTCGCCCGAGCCGTCATGATCGAGACGGGCTTTGCGCCCGACTGGCTTCAATACGAGCTGACGGACCCCTTCGATTCGGCCAAGCCCATACGAACGGACTTTGCCTGGGAGCGCCAGGCGCGGGAACTCACACTGGGCGAGCTCGACGGGCTCATCAAATATACCGACCAGACCATGCTGGCCGGACGCACCACCGCCGAGGTGCTCGTTGCCGAACGACAGCGCGAGGCGCACCTATCGCTCTACGGTCACCCTCTGCTGCGCTTTACCATGAACGAGGTCCGCTCGACAGGAATGCTCGCCAAAAAGCTGCAGACGGCAGGCATCCGGCAGACCGCGCTGCCGACATGGCTCAACGAGGTGGACCTGTAGGAGCTGCTAGGCCACGCATCGCCGAATCGCATCCCCCCCTATCTGGGCCGCGTTTTCCCAACGGCCACGCCAACGGAAAGCGCGTCCCAGCCTGGACACTCAAAACGGGATGCGCTTTCCGGATGGCGGGCCTGGCGGAAAGCGTGTCCCGGAATCCCGTCTCAGAGCTGGACAGGCTTTCCGGTTGAGTCCTTCAGCGGAAACCGCATCCCGGAATAAACACTCAAACTGGGACGCAGTTTCCGCTGAGGTTCTATCCGGAAACCGTGTCCCACTCTGAGCGTCAATTCTGGGATGAACTTTCCGCCTGAGGGTTCAGCCGGAAACGGCATCCCACCCTGAAGCGAAATACTGGGACGCAGCTTCCGGTTGAGGGCTGTTCCGGAAAGCGCATCCCATTCCAGGCGCGGATTCCGGGATGCACTTTCCATTTGAAGCTCCAACCGGAAAGCGCATCCCACTCTGGAGCCGAATTCCGGGGCACGCTTTCCGCCAGAGGCTCTACCGGAAAGTGCATCCCATTCTGAGCGCCAATTCCGGGACGTAGTTTCCGCTCCAAGCAAAAGGCCCCGGCTCGCGATGGAGCTGGGGCCAAAGGTGCAGCGTATGTAGTTGATGCTCAGTGCGAACAGCCCGTCAACAATGGCTGTCCGCACCCTACCCTACCCGCGGTGACGGGCGCGGCTGTAGGGCGTATCCACCATGGGCAGATTTGGACGCAGCTTGCCGTCAAACGCGCGGTAGGCGTTCTGCACGGCGGGCGCCGTGGGAATCGTTGCGATCTCGCCGATGCCCTTGCCGCCATATGCCACAGGCAGCAGCTCGTCCTTCTCCACGTAGATGGCGTGGATATCCGGAATCTCGGGCGCACGGAACAGCCCGAGCGTACCGTACCTTGCCTGGGGCACGCAGTCCTTGAGCGGCCAATCCTCGGTAAGCGCATAGCCCATACCCATGAGCACGCCGCCTTCGATCTGACCCTGGATGGAGATGGGGTTGACCACCTTGCCGGAATCGTGCGCGGCATAGACCTCGCTCACGCGGCCGTCGTCGTCCAGAATGACCACATGCGTGGCAAAGCCGTAGCAGATGTGGCTCTTGGGATTGGGAACGTCGGCGCCCAGCTTGTCGGTCGGCTCCAGATACACGTAGCCAAACTCGCATCCCTCGAGCGCCTTGATGGCGGTCGCGGGATCCTGAGGATGCATGCCCTGGCCGGCGACGAGTTCCTGCGTGCGCAGCTGATAGGCGCGACCGTCGTCGTACTCAATCTTGACGCCGTCGCCATGCGCGCTCACGGGAGCATCGGGTGCGGGCTTGCCGGCCTCGATGCCAACCATGGCATCGCGCAACAGGAAGGCGGCACCGCGCACGGCCTCGCCGGTCACGACCGTCTGACGCGAGCCGGACGTGGTGCCGGAGTCGGGAGCGTTCTCGGTGGAGCACTCGCCGTTGGCAATGCAGCGAAGCGGCAGGCCGCAGGCCTCGGCAACGTCCTGCAAAAAGACGGTGTTGCAGCCCTGACCGATGTCGGACGTGGCGGCATAGACCACGGCCACGCCGTTCTCGATGCGGATCTTGCAGCGACCGGCATCGGGCAGGCCCACGCCCACGCCGGCGTTCTTCATGGCGCAGGCGATGCCGGCGTGTCCGGGATGCGCGTAGTAGGCATCCTTGACCTCGAGCAGCGTCTCCTTCAGCGCCGTGGAGCAGTCGGCAATCTGGCCGTTGGGCAGAACCTCGCCCGGCTCGATGGCGTTACGGTAGCGGATCTCCCACGGATCCAAGCCGACCTTCTCGGCCAGCAGGTCGATCAGGCTCTCGAGCGCAAACTCGGACTGACACACGCCAAAGCCGCGGTACGCACCGGCGGGCGGGTTGTTGGTGTAGTAGCCAAAACCGCGAATGTCGGTGTTCTGGTACTTGTAGGGACCGACGGCATGCGTACAGGCGCGCTCGAGCACCGGGCCGCACAGCGACGCGTAGGCGCCGGTATCGAAGTTGATTTCGCAATCCAGGCCGGTAAAGTTGCCCTCGGCGTCGCAGCCCAGCGTAAAGGTGCCGTCCATGGCGTGACGCTTGGGATGGAACGCGAGCGACTCGGCACGCGTGAGCTTACACTTCACAGGACGCTGGAACTTATATGCGGCGAGCGCGGCCAAGTGCTGGATGGACACGTCCTCCTTGCCGCCAAAGCCGCCACCCACGAGCATGGTCTCGACGACCACGCGCTCGGGCTCGTTATCCCAGCCAAACATGTGGGCACACTCTTTGCGCGTGTCGTAGGCGCCCTGGTCGGTCGACTGCACCTTGACGCCGTTCTTGTACGGGAAGGCGACGGCGCACTCGGGCTCCAAGAAAGCATGCTCGGTAAAGGGCGTGGTAAAGCGCTGCGTCACGGTGAATGCGCTCTCCGCCAGCGCCTTGGCGGCGTCGCCACGCGTCACGTGACGGCTCTGGCATACGTTGTCCTTGAGCTCCACCGTGTTGCCAAAGGCAAAGAAGCTGTCGTGCAGGCACGGGGCGTCGGCAGCCCTGGCCTCGGCGATGTTGCGCACGGGCTCCAGCGGCTCGTAATCGATCTTTACGAGCTTCTTGGCCTTCTCGAGCGTCGCCTCGTCCTCGGCAACCACCAGCACGATGGCATCACCCACGCAACGGGTGATATCGCCCTGAGCGATCATGACGTCCCAGTCCTGGATAAGGTGGCCGACCTGGTTGACCGGTACGTCCTCGGCGCGCAGGATGCCCACCACACCGGGCAGGGCCTCGGCCTTGGAGGTATCGATGGAGAGCACGCGGGCGCGCGGATACTTGGAGCGCACGGCACTGGCATAGGTCAGACCCGGCTGATCGAGCTCGTCGATGTCGTCGGGGTACTTGCCCTCGCCGAGCACCTTCTTGCGCACGTCGATGCGGAAGGCGCGCTTGCCCACGCCGTAGTCATCGCCGCGCTCCAAGTCCTCGTCGATCTGCTTTTCGCCGCGGAGCACCGCAGCTGCCAGCGAGATGCCCTCGATAATCTTCTTGTAGCCGGTGCAACGGCAGACATTGCCGCGGATGGCGTACTTGATCTGCTCCTCGGTGGGCTCGGGGTCCTCGGCGATGAGCGCCGCACCCGCCATGACCATACCGGGGATGCAAAAGCCGCACTGTACGGCGCCCACGGCGCCGAAGGCGTACACAAAGGCCTCGCGCACGTCCTCGGGCAGGCCCTCGACGGTCACGATGTTACGGCCGGCGGCAAGGGCAGTGGTCAGCACGCACGCCTTGACGGCCGCGCCGTCCACGTGGATGGTGCAGGTACCGCACGCGCCCTCGGAGCAGCCGTCCTTGGCGGAGTGAATGTGCAGATCGTCGCGCAGGTAGCGCAGCAGCGGTTTATTTTGGGTCGTCGTGCGCTCGATGCCGTTAACGGTAAAAGTGAATTCCTGTGCCATGGTGATTCCCTTCTACACGCCGGCGGCGATGCCGGTGCGGTCGTGGATGGCGCCATGCGGGCAGACGACGGCACACATGCCGCACGACAGGCAGTCCGCGCCGTCGATATGGGCGCAGTTGTCCTCGATGCGGATAGCGCCGGCAGGGCACTTTTTGGCGCACATGCCGCAACCGATGCAGCTCGTGTCGCAGATCTTGCGCGCAATGGCGCCCTTATCGGTGTTGTTGCAGCGCACCAGGATGTTCTGGTAGCCGGGAACGAAGGCAATCACGCGCTGCGGGCACGCCATGCCGCACAGGCCACAGCCCGTGCACTTGGAGCGTTCCACGCGGGCGACGCCGTCGACCAGCGCGATGGCACCGTGGGGGCAGGCCGTAACGCAGGCGCCACAGCCAATGCAGCCTTCGCTGCAGCGGGCGTCGCCGCCTGCGGAGGCGCAACCACTTCCGCAGGCAACGTAGGCCACGTGATGTTGAATGGATTTGGCCATAAGAGACTCGCCTATTTCTTAAGAAGGTACGAATAGTTGTCACGCACAGCCTTGATGGTCAGGCGGACGGCCTCGGGAAGACCGGTGTTGACGGCATCGACCGAGACGGTGCGGACCGTGCCGGCGACGCGGACTTTAAAGTGGTCCTCGTCCACGGCCAGGAAGCCCTCGTTCTCGGAGTTCTCCATGTCCTCCTCGCTCCAGAACAGGGTGAGCTTGTCCTTGTAGGGACGGCCCTCCTGGTAGGGGCAGAACACGGCGCAGTTGCCGCACTCGTTGCACATGCCATCGACATGGACGACCTGATGCTTGGCCAGGCCCGGCACCTTAATGGCTACGTTGGCGCGGTTGGGGCACACGTCGCCGCAGACCTCGCACACCGAGCCGCAGCCCAGGCAGCGGGTCTTGGTGCAGTTGCGCTTGTCGCGGCACAGCGACCCCTTGCGCTCGTAGCAGGTGTCCTCGCGGCCAGCCTGCTCGTTGCAATCGGCGTACTTGTTAAAGTCCACGCCGGCGATGGCACGGGCGACCTCGGCGGCGTCGGCAATAGCCTCAACCACGGTGGCAGGACCGCGGCGGCAGTCGCCCGCAGCCCAGACGCCCTCAACGCCGGTGGAGGTGGCGGCAAGGCGGCCGCGACGGTCGTGCTCGACGCCCGCGGCATCGTACAGACTGGCATCGATGCCCTCGCCCACGGCGCAAATCACCGTGGTGGCGGAAAGCTCAACGGTCTCGCCCGTGGCGACGGGGCTGCGACGGCCGCTTGCATCCGGCTCGCCTAGCTCCATAACGTCGCAGGTCAGCACGGCGCCGTTGAGCGCCTTAGGCGCCAGCAGCTCGCAGAACTCAACGCCGTCGGCAAGAGCAAGATCGAGCTCTTCCTCGTCGGCGGGCATCTGCTTCTTGGTGCGGCGATACACCAGGCGCACGTTCTTCACACCAGCCAGGCGCTTGGCCACGCGAGCCGCGTCCATGGCGGTGTTGCCGGCGCCAATGACTACGACGTCCTCGCCCAGCTCGAGCTTCTCGCCCTTCTTGGCGGCCTCGAGGAACTCCAGCACGTCGAGCTCGGCACCCTCGCCCAAACCTGCAGAGCCGGGCATCCAGGCACCGGTGGCCACGACCACGTCGGTGAAGCCCTGGGCCTTGAGCTCGTCAATGGAATCCACGCGAGCATTGAGCTGCACCTTGGCGCCAAAGGCCAAGCAGAGCTCGGCATCGTGGGAGATATCGTCGCTCGCGATACGGAACTCGGGAATCACGTGACGGACCACGCCGCCGAGAGAGTCGCGGGCCTCGAAGATGGTGACGGGCACGCCGGCACGCGTCAGGAAGAATGCCGTCGCCAGGCCGGCCGGGCCGCCACCGATAACGGCAACGTTGCGCTCGCCGTCGTTGGCGATGGCCTGAGCACGCAGCTTGGGCAGCACGGCGGTCATGGCCTCGCGGGCGGCCTTGAGCTTGCTGGCGCGGATCTGGGCGCCCTCGGGCTCGTAGAACGCACGCTCGCAGGCACGGCCGCAGGGATGCGGGCAGATGGTGCCGGTGATGAACGGCAGGGCGTTGCGCTCGATGATGATGTTGAGCGCATCCTCGTAGCGGCCCTCGTCAACAGTCGCCAGATAGGCGGGAATATCCTGCTGGATGGGGCAGCTCGTACGGCACGGCGTGGTAAAGCAGTCGGAAAGCGGACTCTTGCCGGCGACCTTGCGGTCGGGCAGCGGGCGCAGCGGCTTCTTGTAGAGCGGGTTGGTGAGCGAGTCGGTCTGGATCGCGGTCACGGCGTCGAGAGAGACGCCCGCGAACGGCTTGCCATCCAGGTCGGCAAACTCGCTGGCCATCTGGCTAAAGCGCTCGTAGCCACCGGGTTTGAGCACGTCGGTCGCCAGAGTGACGGGCCAAATGCCAGCATCGTACAGGGCGCGGATGTTGTAGACCGTGGCACCGCCGGAGTAGCTGATGCGCAGCTTGCCATCGAACTGCTCGGTAATGCGGCGGGCGGCCTCGATGGTCAGCGAGAACAGCGAACGGCCGGACATGTACATCTCGGTGGAGGGCAGCTCGTTCCTCGTCACGTCGACGGGGAACGTGTTGGTCAGCTTGACGCCAAACTCCAGGCCGCGCTCGGCGCACAGGGCAATCAGGCGCTCGAACATGGGCACGGCATCGGCCCACTGCAGGTCCTCGCGGAAGTGCGTGTCATCGAAGACGATGTAGTCAAAGCCCAGCTCGTTCAGACGCTGGCGGGCAAACTCATAGCCCAGCAGCGTGGGGTTGCACTTGATGTAGGTGTTGAGGCCCTTCTCGGTGATCAGATAGGTCGCGATGCGCTCGATCTCCGCCGGCGGGCAGCCGTGCAGGGTGGACTCGGTGATGGAGTTGGAGACGCGTGCCGGGATGGACTCGACAAACGCGGCGTCGACATGCTCAAACTTGTCCAGGTTGGCGAGCGCCCAGGCACGGCACTCGTTCCAGACGTCAGAGCCGCTGGCGTCCTTCATGCCCTCAATGTAGGCGTCGACCTTGGGGCTCTTGATACCCTCCAGGTCATAGCCCACGGACATGTTGAAGACAAAGCCGTCCGGGCTACCCAGGCCGTACTCGCGAGCGATCAGGTGGCAGGCGAACCATGCCTTCACGTACTCGGCAAAAGCCTGCGGAACCTCGAGCTCGGTCGACCACTCGCAGTTGTAGCACTCATCCTGCGCCACGATGCAGGGTTTGTTCACACACTTGGAGAGCTCCTCGCCATCCATAACCTGAACGGTCTTGAGCTCAAAGAAGCGGGAACCGGCCACGTAGGATGCCACGATGTTCTGGGCAAGCTGCGTGTTGGGGCCGGCGGCCGGGCCAAACGGAGTCTCGATGCGCTCGTCAAAAATGGGAAGCGCGCCCTCCTGGTTGGTCGTGACCATCTTGCGCACGCCAAAGACGGCGCCCTGAGTCTTGTGCTCCTCGATGATCCAGTTCATCAGCTGCGAAAACGGGATCGGCCTCATGATGTCGCTCATAGTGAGCTCCTCTCTGTAACGCCCGGCGAGACCGCGCGGCGGGCGCAAATACGGTGTAGCGCTAGCACAGCGCCGGCGACCCCGCGGAGGTCGCCTATACGCGCGTCGGATGCGGCGAAACATCCGACGCACGCGAATCTACTTGTGAATTAGTAGGCGCGATCGTTGAGCGTGCTCCAGAGCTTCTTGGACTCAGCCATGGTCCACGCGTTGATCTTTTCCTCATCGATACCGACGAACTCGCGATCCTTGTACAGGACGCGGCCGTTGATGATGGTGGTGCGGCAGTTTTTGCCCATCATGCCAAAGAGCATGTGGCCGTCGATGTTCTCCTCGCTCAGCGGCGTAAAGGGCTTGTAGTCCATAACGATGACGTCGGCGGCAGCGCCGGCCTCGAGCACGCCGAGCTTGCGATCGAAGTACTTGCTCGCCATCTTGGCGTTGTTCTCGAACAGCATGGTCATGGCCTCGCACCAGCCCACGTTGGGCATGGCGGCGTTGTGGCGCTGAATGATCAGGAAGACCTTGAGGCTCTCGAGCATATCGTGGGTGTAGGCGTCGGTGCCCATGCACACGGGGATGCCGCGGCGGAAGAACTCGAGCACGGGGGCGCAGCCCACGGCGTTTCCCATATTGGATTCGGGGTTGTTGACCAGCCAGGTGCCGGACTCCTTGACGATATCCATCTCGGCGGGCGTCACGTGGATGCAGTGGCCGAGCATGGTGTCGGGACCGAGCAGGTCGTGCTGCAGCAGGCGCTCGACGGGGCTGATGCCACCGCGGTTGAGGCGGGAGTCCCACACGTCATTCATGCCCTCGCACACATGGATGTGGAAACCGGTCAGGCCGTTGTTGGCCTCGGCCATCTTGTCCATGGTCTCGTCCGACAGCGTAAAGGTGGCGTGACCGCCAAACATGGCGGCGATCATGTGGTCGTCGTTATCGCGACGCTCCTTGGCGGCCCACTGGGCAAACTCGGCGTTCTCGGCAATGGCCTGGTCGCATTTTTCCTGGCCGCGGCGATCGGAGACCTCGTAGCACAGGCACGAACGCATGCCTAGCTCCTGAGCTGCATCCTTAATGGTAAAGAGGCTTCCCGGGATCTCGCAGAAGCTCGCATGGTGGTCGAAGATCGTGGTGACGCCATCGCGGATGGAGTCCAGAATCGTGGCATAGGCGCTTGCCTTGGTGCCGTCGAGCGTTAGGTTGTCGTCAATCTTCCACCACTGCTGCTCAAGATTCTCCAGGAAGTTGGTGGGGTTGCAGCCCTTAATGGCAAGGCCGCGGGCCAGACCCGAGTAGATGTGGGTGTGGCAGTTGATGAGTCCGGGCATGATGAGGTTGCCCTGGGCGTCGACGTACTCGGCATCCGGGTACTTGGCCTTGAGCTCGCACTCGGGGCCCACTTCGACGATCGTATCTCCGTCAATGGCGACCGCACCGTTGGGGATGAACGGGGTCTGAGCGTTGCGGGTAAAGACGGAACCGTTAGCGACCAGAAGCATGGATGCTCCCTTCAACATCAGAGGCGGGGTTTGACACCTCTGACATGGCGGAGTGCGAAGCGCCGGCCTACACCGGAAACGGGCCCTCTCCCGTCAACGCTTCACCAAAGGGACAAACCCTTTGAAGTGCGGCTTGGCGCCGCATGACGTCGGCGGACGAGGCGATGCGTCCGCCGACGAATAGCACCGAATTGGTTACTTCTTGCTCTCGGGCAAGACCAGATCCACGGCGGCATCCTTGGCGGCATCGATGTGCTGAGCCACGACCGGCGTCTGCGGAAGGATCAGGTTAAGGACAATGGCCATGATGGCGGTGGGGGTCACGGCATTGGAGCCGATGACGGTGGATACCCAGGCGGGCATACCCTCGCCGGCAAGGCAACCGCTGGCCATCCAGATACCCAGGCCAAAGACGACGGAGGTACCGACGATGGTGGTAGTGCGCTGCGTGAGGCCCTCGCGGGTGAACATGCGCACGCCGTTCATGGTGATGGTGCCAAAGACGCCGACGGTCGCGCCGCCGATGACGGGCTGCGGGATGGCGGAGAGCACGGCCGAGAGCTGCGGGAACAGACCGGCGATGGCAAAGACGGCCGCGATGATCACAAAGACCCACTTGTTAACGACCTTGTTGGAGCAGATGATGCCCACGTTCTGGCCAAGGGCGCTGGTGGGAAGACCGCCCAGCAGGCCGCCGACCATAGAGGTGAGGCCCTGGGACACGATAGCGCCGGAGAGCTCGCGCTCGGTGGGCATACGGTCGATGGAGCCCAGGCAGGCGGCGGAGACGTCACCGATAACCTGGATGGCAACCATGGGGAACACGACGGCGAGGGTAATGCAGACCTCGGGATCAAACTCGAGCGCGTAGGGCATGAGCTTGGGAAGGGCGAAGACCTGAGCGGTGGCGACGCTGGAGAAGTCGATCATGCCAAAGGGGATGGAGACGATCATGCCAACGATCATGCCAAAGAACACGGATCCCAGCTTGAGCGTGCCCTTGCCAAAGTTGGCGAGCGCAAAGACCACGGCGAAGGTGATAAGAGCGACGCACCAGGCCTGCGGAGTGCCCCACAGCGGCGTACCCATACCGCCGGCCATATACTTGACGGCCGTGGGATACAGCGAAACGCCGATGGAGAAGATGACCGTACCGGTCACGACGGGCGGGAACAGCCACTTGATCTTGCTGTAGGCCAGACCAAAGAGGACCGCGACGGCGCCGCCGACGATCTCGCCGCCCAGCAGCGCACCAAAGCTAAAGCCCGAGGCACCCATGGCCTGCAGGGCCGGCAGGAACGCGAACGAAACGCCCATGACGATGGGCAGGCCGCCGCCGATGCGACGGAAGGGAGCGAAGGCCTGAAGGGCCGTGTCGATTGCCGAAAGAATGAGCGCAACCTGGATGATGTCGGTGCTCTGCTGGCTATTAAAGCCGTAGACGCCGGCCATGATGACCGCCGGGGTAATGATGCCGGCAAACGATGCCAGTACGTGCTGAAGGGCACACGGGATCATTTCCTTAACGGGCGGCATGCCTTCGCGAGTGAACAGGGCTTCAGTGCCGTTCGTAACCGTCTCCTGGGTCATTTGACCACCAATCCTCGAAGTAGTTGTTTTCGCATCTAACGCTCTATTGTGACGCAGTGCGGGGTTGAGGTTGTGCCTTCATTGCATATCGTATTAAAGATGATTCTCATTCTCAATAATAATTTTTTGTTATCAGACTATTCTTCAGCTGAAATAACGCATTTCCGCAGGTCAGGAAAGTGTCTGGTCAAAATAACATCTAACTTTTCTTTTGGTCAACCGTTTACCGCTAAATTCCTACCGTTCGTCTGCATTACGCAATGTACCTGCGGATATACGAGATGGTGGGCAGCGTGTTACCATGAGAAAAAATTGTTATGAACATTTCCGATTTCACCCAAAGGAGTTGCCCGTGAACGAGACCGTACGCCGCTTTTTGCCGATGGTCGATTTTCTGGAGCAGGTACTCGGCAAGAACAGCGAAATCGTGCTGCACGATTTCTCGGATCCCGACCACGCCATCGTCGATATTCGCAACGGCATCGTGAGCGGCCGTAAGGTCGGCGGTCCTGCCACCGATCTGGCGCTCAAGATCATGCACGACCCCAAGTATTGCGACCTGCCGTTTATTACGGGCTACGAGGGGCGCGGTGCCGGCGGCAAGACGTTGGAGTCAGCGACGTACTTTATCCGCGAGAATGACAAGATCGTCGGTATGCTCTGCGTCAACACCGACCTCTCGACTGTGCGCTCCATCAACGCCATGGCGCAGCAGCTCATGGCGTGCTTCGACGCGGCGCCGACGCGCACGGAGCCCGCCCCTATCGAGGTCGAAAGCCTTTCGGAGTCCACACAGGAGCTCATCGACCGCAGCATTGCCGAGTTGCTGAGCGCGCGCGGGCTGGATGTAGCGTCGCTTGGTCAGAGCGACCGCGTGGACGTCATTCGCCACCTCAACGGTAACGGGGTGTTCATGCTCAAGGGCGCCGTGGCCTGCGCCGCCACCGCGCTGGGCATCTCGGAGCCCAGCGTCTACCGCTACCTGCAAAAAGTTCGCAAGGAAGGCTAACGAGCAAAATGGAGCGCGGGCAGTCTTTTTGGCTCCACAAGCGATCCGTCACTTGACAAAAGACCCTGCAGTTCACACGCTGCAGGGTCTTTTTGCATGCCATGTTTAGTTGTGGTCAACGCCTTAGAGAGCGGCGACGACCTCGATCTCGACCAGACCGCCGGCCGGAAGGGCGGCAACCTGGAAAGCGCTGCGCGCGGGGAACGGAGCCTCGAACTTGGAGGCGTAAATCTCGTTCACGGCAGCGAAGTCGGCAATGTCGGCCAGGTAGACCGTGGTCTTGACGACATCGGCAAAGGTGGCGCCGGCGGCAGCCAGCAGGGCCTCGACGTTAGCAAGGGACTGCTTAGCCTGGGCCTCAACGCCCTCGGGCATCTTGCCAGTTGCGGGGTCGATGCCCAGCTGGCCGGACAGGAACACCATGTTGCCGGTCTGGATGCCGGGGGAATACGGTCCGATGGCTGCGGGTGCGTTATCGGAAGACACGACGGTCTTGCTCATGTTTATCTCCTTACGATCAGTTGAGAAAGCGTGAGCGCGGCGTTCACACCGGGAGGCACAGTTCGGTCTGAACACCGCGCTTGATTGGGATAGTACTCAAGGTTTCCGCGCGATGCAAGATTATTATCACGCTACGAGAATATTTTATCGCCCAACGGCGCCCGTTGGCAGCTGAACGGTTCTCCACGGGGTCAGCCAGCCCAAGCTGCTGAAGACTTTATCCCGCTTGGAGCACGGGCATCGCCTGCCGCAACGGCGCCACTATACTTTTGATTATCTGAGCATTTTGAAAGGCAGGATATGACCGCAACCGCCAGTCGAACCACCAACCGCAGACCCGAGCTCTTGGCCCCCGCCGGAGGCCCGGAGCCCTTTGCCGCCGCGCTCGCTGCCGGGGCAGACGCCATCTACTGCGGCATGGGCAGCTTCAACGCCCGCCGCAAGGCAACCAACTTTACCGACGAGGCCTTTGAGCAAGCCTGCCGCGCCGCGCATCTAGCCGGGTCGCGCGTCTACGTCACGGTAAACATCGTCATCAAGCAGTCCGAGATGAGCGATGCACTGCAACTCGTCCATCGCTGCTCCACGCTGGGCGCCGACGCCTTCATCATCCAGGACTGGGGCCTGTTCTTTGAGGTCAAGCGCACCATGCCCGGCATCGAGACGCACATCTCGACCCAGGCGAACATCCACGACGACCGCGGAACCCTTTGGTGCCGCGAGCAGGGCGCCGACCGCGTGACTCTCTCGCGCGAGCTCTCCATCGACGAGATCGCCGCCATCCACGACGCCGCGCCCGATGTTGACCTTGAGGTCTTTAGCCATGGCGCCATCTGCTTTTGCTACTCGGGTCTGTGCCTGCTGTCGAGCTTTGCCATGGCGGGACGATCGGCCAACCGCGGCATGTGCGCTCAGCCCTGTCGCCTGCCTTACGAGCTGATCGACGAGAGCGGCCGCTCGCTCTCCCCTGCCGGTCGCGAGCGCGCGCTGTGCCCGCGCGACACCAACACGTCGCAGCTTGTTCGCCGTCTGTATGACGCCGGCGCCGCATCGCTCAAGCTCGAGGGCCGCATGAAGGCCCCCGATTACGTGTATTCCATCGTCGACGTGTATCGTCATCAGATTGATGACATGCTTGCCGATGTTTCGACCTCTAAGGATGAGGACGCCGCTCGCCAGCGCCAACTCAAGCGCTGCTTTAACCGCGACTTTACGCACGCCTATCAAGACGGTACCTCGGGCGACGAGATGATGAGCTACGAGCGCTCCAACAACCGCGGTCAGATCGTGGGCACGGTGCTCGGCAGCCGCCTGGCCAATCGCGATGTGCGCGGGCTCAAGCCCGACGATCGCCGTCGCCGCGCCGCCATCGCCCGCATTGAGCTGTTTGAGCCCGTGGGCAAGGGCGACCTGTTGGAGCTTCGCCACGATGACGAGTTTGACCAGTTCCTGACCACCATTGCCGCCGATGATGCTGCCGCCGGCGATGTCATCGAATGCCGCGTGCCCCGCAGCATGCCCGAGGGCTGCCGTGTACGCGTGATTCGCAGTCAGCGTGCCATCGACGCTGCCGGCGCCGCGCTCAAGCGCGACGTACTGCGCCGCCGCGCCGTAGACGTGTCCGTCGTGGCGCATCTGGGCGAGCCGTTTACCGTCACGCTCACCTGCTGCGACGACCCTTCGCTTACGGCCACCGCCACGGGCTTCACCGTCGAGGCCGCCAAGACGCGCGCCGTCGAGGCGGCAGACCTGGTTGAGCACGTCGGGCGCATGGGCTCCTCTCCCTTTGAGGCCGCAAGCTTTGACGTTTCGCTCGACGCCGGCTGCGGTATGGGCTTTTCCGCCGTGCACAAGGTGCGCGCCGCCGCTTGTAAGGCGCTGGAAGAGACCATTCTGGCACCGTACGAGGAGCGCGCGAAAACGCTCGAGCTGCCGGCGATTGCAACCAGTGATTCCCGTCCCGCGCCCGAGCACTACCGCGATGAGCCGCAGATCTGTGCCACCGTCACCTCGCTCGAGGCCGCCGAGGCAGCGCGGGCGGAGGGTGCAACGCGCATCTACATGACCACCGACGCGCTCGATGCGGCCGAGCTCTCCCCCGCCGATGCATTTGAGCAGGGCATCGTACCCGTGCTCGACGAGGTCTGCCGCGCCGTTGACCACGTACGCGTCGACCCGTGGGTTGTTGCCGGCGCCACGGTCGCTATTGGCAACATCTCTGAGCTTGCCCTGGCCGCCCAGGTTGGCACCACGGCCGAGATTCGCTCTTGCCTGCCGGTTCACAACGCGCCCTGCATGGAGGCGCTTGCCGAGCGCGGAGCCGGTGCGTTTTGGCTCTCGCCCGAGATCACGCTCGACGAGATTGTCTCGCTCGGCGCCGCCGCGCCCGCAGCTCTGGGCATCACCGTCTTTGGCCGCCCACGCGTCATGACAAGCGAGCATTGCATTCTGCAGGTTGCCAACGGCTGCATCCACGATTGTGCCAACTGCCGCCTTCGCGCCCGCAAGCTCTCGCTTAAGAATATCGACGGCAAGGTCATGCCGGTGCGTACCGACATCCACGGCCGCTCTCGCCTGTACGATGCTTACCCCATCGACCTCACGCCGCAGGTTCCTCAGCTGCTCGATGCCGGCGTGCGTCGTCTCATGGTAGACGGAACGCTGCTCGAGACAGATGAGGTGGGCCGTGCCGTCGCCCGCGTCCGTCGTGCCATCGAAGCAGCGCATGCCGGCCGCAAGCCCGCCGCCCGCCTGCGCGGGGCGACCTCGGGCTGCATGTTTGTGGGAATTAGCTAACCGAAAGGCTTACACGTGAACGAAGAACCTCAAGTCCTCTACTGCGACGCCTGGCTCATGGCCATCGACAAGCCCGCTGGCATGATCGTCCACGGTGACGGCACCGGCGAGCGCACACTTACCGACTACGCTAGCGACCTTTTGTTGGCGATGGGTGACGGCTTTGCCGCGACTGACATGCAGCCGCTCAACCGCCTGGACCGCAACACCACCGGCGTGGTGTTGTTCTCGCTCGACAAGCAGACGCAATCCGCTTTTGACCAGATGATCATCGACCACGCATTCGAAAAGCACTATCTGGCGCTCGCCGAGGGCAAGATCGACTGGAACGAGAAGCTCATCGACAAGCCCATCGCCCGCGACCGCCACGACAGCCGCAAGATGCGCGTCGGCGCCAGCGGCAAGCCGTCTCAAACGCGCGTGAAGGTGCTCAAGCGCCTTAAGAGCCGCCGAGGCCTGCCCACGCGCTCGTATATCGATGTCGAGTTGCTCACCGGCCGCAAGCATCAGATTCGCGTGCACCTGGCAAGCGAGCATCATCCCCTGGTTGGCGACGACCTGTACGGAACGCCGCGCCCCTGCGGCCTGATGCTCCATGCCCACAGCGTGTCCTTTACGCATCCCGTAACCGGTGAGCACATCCACATCGAAGCCCCCTGCCCCTGGGAGCCCTAAAACCTGCCAAAAAGGGCAGGCACCTTTGTGGTGGTTTTGGCATTGTCCCATCGCTAGACCGTGATGACGTTGTCCATCGACTGGTACTTGGCGGGTACCTCGCCCGCAGTGATGATCGTTGCATCACGAAAGTCCGCGAACTTGACGGGCGCCACCATGCCAAATTTGCTGGCGTCCGAGATTACGAAGCGCTTGGCGGTATGGCGCATCGAGATGCGCTTGACCTGCGCTTCCTCGATATCCGGTGTGGTGAGACCTTGCTCGGCGGCGATGCCATTGGAACCCCAAAAGCCGCAGTTGAAGTTATAGCGGTCCAGGGTTGCCAAGGCGTCGGGACCGACGAGCGCCTCGGTCTCGGGCTTGAGCTCGCCGCCCAGCACCACGGTGCGCATGCCGCGCAGAGCGAGATGCTGAGCATGGAGCACGGAGTCGGTCACATAGGTGACGCCCTCAAGGCGCGGAAGATGCTCGATGAGCCTAAGCGTCGTCGAACCTGAATCGATGTACACAAAGCTCTCGGGCTCCACAAGCGCCACCGCACGGGCGCAGATGCGCTCCTTGTCATCGTTATGGAGATCACTGCGCTCGTTGATCGTCAGGTCGCGCGTCACGTGCGCACGCTCCAGACTCGTCGCGCCTCCGTGCACCTTGGCGATACGGTGTGCACGGTCGAGCGCCTGCAGGTCGCGCCGAATGGTAGACGCCGTCACGCCCAGGGCTTCAGCAAGCTCCGGCACGGTAACCGAGCCGGCCTGCTGCACCATCGTCACGATCGCGTTGAGCCTATCTTCCGCAAGCATCGCTTACTCCTCCTCGGGGTACACGACTCCCCAGTCGGCGCGGAGCTTGGTCATCAGCTCCATAACATCGGAAGCATAGCCCAGGAGCTCGCGCTTCGAATCATCGCCGGCAACGGCCTTCTCCAGGTCGGCCATCTCGTAGCACAGTGCGTAGGCCTCGGTGCCAGCGTGGGCCTCCTCGCGGTGACCGTCTGCAGTCCACACGATGGTCGCATGGTCGGCACGCGGATACTCGTTGACCTCGATATAGCACTTATCGAAGCTGATGACCGAGCGCTTGGGCTGCTTGGAGTGGAGCGTAAGGCTCACGACGCCCAGCTGCTGCTCAGCATTACGGCAGACAATGCCACCCGCGACGTCAACGCCAGTCTCGCAGGTATTGCCCAGAGACACGACCTCGGTTGGCTGGCTGGCCATAAACAGGCGCATGACGGACAGGGCATACACGCCAATGTCGAGCATGGCGCCGCCGGCAAGACTGCGGTTGTAGAAACGGTTGGTCAGGTCGCCGTACTCCTTATAGCTGCCAAAGTTGAGCTGGGCGAGGTTCATGCGGCCAAAGTCGCCCGCATCCATGCGACGGCGCAGCTCCTGATACAGCGGCATGTGGAGCACCGTGGTGGCATCCATAAGGACCACGTTGTGCTCGTCGGCGATGGCACGGGCCTCGCCGAGCTCGGCAGAGTTGAGGGTAATGGCCTTTTCGCAGAGCACGTGCTTGCCAGCTGCCAGAGCGGCTCGCAGGTAGGTGATATGTGTGTTGTGCGGCGTGGTGATATAGACGGCGTCGATATCCGGATCGGCGTAGAGGTCCTCAACCGTCTCATAGACCTTCTCGATGCCATACTGCTCGGCAAAAGCTTGAGCCTTGGATAGCGTACGGTTTGCGACGCCCGCAAGCTTGCGGCCGGCAAGAGCTAAAGACTGGGCCATCTGGTTGGCGATAACGCCGCAACCGATCACGGCCCAATGGAGCTCAGGAGCCGTAAAAATATCGTCGGGGAACGGCTTGTCCTGGACCGAAGCGAACGCTGCTTTGGCGGCTGCCGCGGAGTCGAGTGGAGCCTGCTTGGAATCTGCCATATGTGCCTCCTGAATCATGGAGCGTCTTGCAATTCTGCCGTTTCCATATTCGCACAAATACGCGCGCGTATGCTCGTATTTGCGTATTTATTTGCTTTACAGTCCTTATTTAGCCATAGTTTACACATGTTTGCGCGAGTACACGCAGTATCGCGCAATGGTATGCGCGTAAATGCGCATGCAACGATCCGTCTTAAACATAAGGGAGCGGGACGCCAAAACCCTGAAAGACAGAGTAGGCCGTAATACTCCACCCCTCTGGGGGGGCATCAGACATCAAGGGACTGTCCCAAACTGCCGACAAAAAAGGAATGTCCCAAGCTGCCGGCACCTGGGGACGTTCCCCATGTAACGCTTTCTATGCAAGACTGTCCCCAATGACTAGTTGTTTAAGAACGCCCCCAACGACTAGTACGACCACTCATTTAAGTCTGTCCCCAATGAGTAGGGATAAAAAAGGCCCGGGTGCCGTAGCATCCGGGCCTTTGCTAGCAACTTGATGTTGCGGGCAGCTTAGAACTTGTGGCCGCACTTCTTGCAGACGCGCAGCTTGTTCTTGCCGTCCTTCTCGTGACCGACGCGGGTAACCTTACCGCACTCGGGGCAAACGAGATTGACGTTGGAGGCGTCGATAGGAGCCTCCTGCGAAACGATGCCGCCCTGCTGGTTGGCAGCGTTGGGCTTGACGGCCTTCTTGACGACCGAAACGCCCTCGACAACGACCTTGTTCTCGGCGGGGAGAGCACGCAGGACAACGCCCTGCTTGCCGCGATCCTTACCAGAGAGAACCTGGACCTTATCGCCCTTCTTGATATACATATATCTCCCCTAACTACAGGGTCTCGGGAGCGAGCGAGACGATCTTCATGTACTTCTTGTCACGAAGCTCGCGAGCGACAGGCCCGAAGATACGGGTGCCGACGGGCGAACCATCGTTGTTGATGACAACGCAGGCGTTCTCATCAAAGCGAATATAGGAGCCATCCTTGCGGCGGATCTCCTTAACGGTGCGAACGACGACGCAACGGACAACGTCCTTCTTCTTGACGTTGGCGCCAGGGGTAGCCTCCTGGACAGCACCGATGAACACATCGCCGATGCCTGCATAACGACGCTTGGAACCGCCAAGCACCTTGATGCAGCGAATCTTGCGAGCGCCGGAGTTGTCGGCGACGTTCAGCATGGTTTGCATCTGAATCATGGTAGATGTTCCTCCGAACTAAGAACCGAAGAGAGGTGCGCAGCCTTTACGCGGCCCGTGGTATGCAAGCCAGGCATACGCACATCTTCGGAAACGTACAAGTCGTAAGAGCGACTGCTTATTTAGCACGCTCGACGACCTCGATGAGGCGCCAACGCTTCATCTTGGACATAGGACGGGTCTCCATAACGCGGACGGTATCGCCCACGCCAGCCGTGCACTCCTCGTCGTGAGCGTGCAGCTTCTTGGAGCTGGTCATCATCTTGCCGTACTTGGGGTGACGCTTGCGCTCGGTGATGGTGACAACAATGGTCTTGGCACCGGAGACGGAGGTAACGACACCCGTACGGACCTTACGCGAGTTACGCGAATCAGTCATGTTCTCTCCTTAGGTCCTACTCGGCGACAGCGGACTTCTCCGCTGCGATCTCGCGGGCGCGCTGCTCCGTGAGGACGCGAGCGATGTCCTTCTTCACGGTGTTGACGCGAGCGGTGTTGTCCAGCTGGCTGGTGGCCATCTGGAAACGAAGGTTAAAGAGCTCGGCGCGCATTTCCTTCAGCTTCTCAACGAGCTGAGCGTCCGAGAGCTCACGAATCTCTGCGGGCTTCATTAGTTCTCCTCCTTGGCGGCGGCGGCGTCCTCAGCAGCCCACTTGGCCTCGAGAGCGGCCTCCTCAGCCATCTCCTTCTCGATGCGCTGCTCAGCGTTCTTAGCAGCAACAATCTTGGTCTTGATGGGGAGCTTGTGCTGCGCAAGACGCAGAGCCTCGCGAGCGACCTCCTCGGGAACACCCTTGACCTCGAACATGATGCGGCCGGGCTTGACGACGGCCACCCACTCCTCGGGGTTACCCTTACCAGAACCCATGCGAGTCTCGGCAGGCTTCTTGGTGATGGGCTTATCGGGGAAGATCGTGATGTAGACACGACCGCCACGCTTCATGTAGCGGGTCATGGCAATACGAGCGGCCTCGATCTGACGGTTGGTGATCCAATGGGCCTCGAGAGCCTGGATACCAAACTCGCCGAAATGCAGCTCGGTATTACCCTTGGCCTGGCCCTTCATGGAGCCACGCTGCACCTTGCGGTGAAGAATACGCTTAGGGGCAAGCACTACTGACCCCTCCTCTCGGAGTTACGACGACGAGGACGGGAAGAGCCCTCGAGTGCAGGGTTGGGAACAGGCTGGCCCGGGAGCTTCTCGCCCAGGTAAATCCAGACCTTCACGCCGCAAGCGCCCATGGTGGTGCTGGCGACAGCCGTGCCGTAGTCAATCTTGGCACGGAGGGTGTGCAGAGGCACGCGACCCTCGCGGTACCACTCACGACGGCCCATCTCGGCACCGCCGAGACGACCGGAGCACTGGATACGGATGCCCTTAGCGCCGGCCTTGCGGGCGGACTGGACAGCCTTGCGCATAGCGCGACGGAAGGCAACGCGGCCCTCGAGCTGCTCGGCGATAGACTGAGCAACGAGGTTGGCGTCGAGCTCGGGGCGCTTGATCTCGACAACGTCGACGGAGAGCTGGCCCTTGGAGACGCCAGCGACCTTCTCGAGCTCGGTACGGAGGGTATCGATCTCGGCACCCTTCTTACCGATGACAACGCCGGGGCGAGCAGTGAGGATGATGACCTTCACCTTGTCGCCAGCGCGCTCGATCTCGACGCGGGAGACAGCTGCGCGGGAAAGACGCTTCTCGAGGTACTTACGAATCTCGAGATCGTTACCGAGGGTCTTAGCGTAATCCTTCTCTGCGAACCAGCGGGAGCGCCAGTTCTCGGTGATGCCAAGACGGAAGCCGGTGGGGTAGACTTTCTGACCCATACAGCTTTACGCCTCCTTTCGAGGAGCAACGACGACGGTGATGTGGGAAGTACGCTTCAGAATGCGAGAAGCGGAACCCTTGGCGCGGGGACGGATGCGCTTAAGCGTCGGACCCTCGTCAACATAGGCAGCGGCGACAACCAGGTTGTCGGCACGCAGACCGTTGTTGTTCTCGGCGTTCGCAACGGCGGAACGGAGAACCTTCTCGACATCCACGGCGACGGCGCGGTCGCAGAAGTGGAGGATGTCGAAGGCCTGAGCGACAGGCTTGCGGCGGATCAGATCGACCACCAGGCGGGCCTTGCTGGGGGAAACACGCACGTACTTAGCGACGGCGCGAACCTCGGTGGCCTCAGTTTCAATAGACTTAGTTGCCATTTACGGTTAACCCCCTATTTGGCCTTGTGGCCACGGAACGTACGAGTCGGCGCGAACTCGCCGAGCTTGTGACCAACCATGGACTCGGTAACATACACGGGCACATGCTTGCGGCCGTCGTGGACGGCGATGGTGTGACCAACCATCTCGGGGAAGATGGTGGACGCGCGGGACCAGGTCTTCACGACGTCCTTCTTGCCAGCCTCGTTCATCGCGGTGATACGCGAGAGAAGGCGAGTCTCCACGAACGGGCCCTTTTTGAGACTTCTGCTCATAAGTGCTTTCTCCTAAAACTCGGTATCCGAAATTACTTCTTACGGCGACGAATGATGTGCTGGTTCGAGACCTTCTTCTTCTTGCGCGTACGAAGGCCCTTCGTCGGCTTACCCCAGGGGGTAACGGAGGGACGACCAGAGGTGTGGTTCTTGCCCTCGCCACCGCCGTGCGGGTGGTCGACAGGGTTCATGACGGTACCGCGGACGGTCGGGCGCACGTTCATGTGACGCTTACGGCCGGCCTTGCCGATGACGATGTTGGAGTGATCGGCGTTGCCGACCTCACCGACGGTGGCGCGGCAGGTAACGAGGATGCGGCGCATCTCGGAGGAAGGCATACGGACGATAGCGTACTTGCCCTCCTTACCCATCAGCTGGCAGGAGTTACCGGCGGAACGGGCGATAGCAGCGCCCTTGCCCGGCTGGAACTCGACGGCGTGGATGAGCGTACCGACGGGAATGTCGGCGAGGGGCAGAGCGTTGCCCGGCTTGATGTCGGCGTCAGAACCGGACATGATGGTCTGACCGACCTCGAGGCCCTTGGGGGCCAGGATGTAGCGCTTCTCACCGTCAGCGTAGTGCAGCAGAGCGATGCGAGCGGAACGGTTCGGATCGTACTCGATCGTGGCAACCTTGGCGGGCACGCCGTCCTTGTTGCGCTTGAAGTCGATCACGCGGTAACGACGCTTCACGCCGCCGCCCTGGTGGCGGGTGGTGATGCGGCCGTTGTTGTTACGACCGGCCTTCTTGGGCAGGGGCTCGAGAAGAGACTTCTCGGGCTTGGTGCAGGTGATCTCGGAGAAATCGGAGATCGTCTGCCAACGCCTACCAGCGGAGGTCGGCTTAAGGTGCTTTACAGCCATTACAATCCCTTTCAATAGGAATCCGTTAGCCATCGCAGACAGGGATTCGAGGTTCTGCCTCGGGTGCGATGACACCGGACGTATACACGGTTCCGGGCGTGTCCATTTTATACGCCCAAAACCTTGAGCTCTCGCCTCCCCTATTTGGGAGGCATGAGCTCACTCAACAGCAGCGAGTCTTAGGCCTGGTTGCCAAAGACCTCGATGGTGTCGCCCTCGGCCAGCGTGACGATGGCCTTCTTCCAAGAACGGGTCTTGCCGGCGACATAGCGCACGCGCTTGGTCTTGGGCTTGACCGTCAGGGTGTTCACGCGAACGACCTTGACGCCGAAGATCTCCTCGACAGCGTCCTTGATCTGATACTTGTTAGCATCCTTGGCGACCTCGAACGTGTACTTGTTCAGCTCCATGCCGGAGAAGGAACGCTCGGACACGATCGGACGGATGATGATCTCGTGGGCGGTCATTTATGCAAGCACCTCCCCGAAGTGAGCGGCGATGTCGGCGGGCATCAGCACAGCGTTGTTGTTGACGAGATCGTAGGTGTTGGCCTCGTCAGCGGTGATGATGAACGTCTTGGGAATGTTGCGGAACGACAGGTAGGCGTTGACGTCCTCATCGCGAACGATGATGGTCAGACGCTTGCCCTCAAGACCGAGAGCCTTGAGCATGGCGACGGCAGCCTTGGTGGAAGGCTTCTCGAAGCCGTAGTCGTCGACGAGCACGAGCTCGCAATCGGCCAGCTTGGCGGACAGCGCGGAGCGCATAGCCAGCTTGACCTCCTTGTTGTTCATACGCTTAGCGTAGGAACGGGGCTTGGGGGCGAAGACAACGCCACCGTGACGCCACTGGGCAGCACGGATGGAACCCTGGCGGGCACGGCCGGTGCCCTTCTGACGCCAAGGCTTCTTGCCGCCACCGGAAACCTCAGAGCGACCCTTAGCAGACTGGGTGCCCTGACGCCAAGAGGCCATCTGGCACTTGACGATGTGGTGCATAACGTGGATGTTCGGCTCGATGCCGTACACCTCAGCGGCGAGCTCGGCCTCGGCGACCTTCTTGCCCTCGCTGTTCTTTACTTCAAACTTTGCCATTTAAGTGTTCTCCTTGGTATGACGCTGGGCTAAATGGGCTGGGCCCTTAGGCCATACGGATGGCGACGAGACCATTCTTGGCACCCGGGACAGCGCCCTTGACCAAGATGAGGTTCTGCTCGGCATCGATGCGGACAACGGAAAGGTTCTTGACGGTAACGCGCTCGTTACCCATGTGACCGGCCATCTTGACGCCCTTGAGGACGCGCGCAGGATAGGCGCACTGACCGATAGAACCGGGGTGACGCTGGAAGTGAGAACCATGCGTCATAGGACCGCGGCGCTGACCCCAGCGCTTGATGCGACCCTGGAAGCCCTTACCCTTGGAGGTACCGATGACGTCGACCTTCTCGACATCAGCGAAATCAGCGACGGTGACGACCTCGCCGACCTTGTGCTCCTCGCCGTTCTCGACGCGGACCTCACGAAGGAAGCGAACAGGCTCGACGCCAGCCTTGGCGAAGTGACCAGCCATGGGCTTGTTCACGTTCTTGGCCTTGATGTCGCCGAAACCGATCTGGACGGCGTCATAGCCGTCGGTTGCCTGAGTTTTAACCTGCGAGACAGCGCAGGGGCCAGCCTGGATGACCGTGACGGGAACGACGTTGTCGTCCTCGTCCCAAACCTGGGTCATGCCAATCTTGCGGCCGAGAATCATGCTGATCAAGATATGATCCCAACTCTCGCGTGGTCTTGGGACAATGCGTACACCACCGAGCGTACGCCCCTAGAGGACCACTACTTACACGACGTGCTCCCCAGCCTTGTATAGCGTCCGGACTACCTGACAACCCTATTAAGCAGGCATTTTGTCCAGCCAGAATACTCCCCTGGTTTCACACAGCTGTTTAGTATACACGGCTGCGGGCGTATCCATCGAGATTCATATTTCACTCACATTGTTTACGCAGGTAAAGTGCGTGGATGTCTCCTGGGCACGGCGGAGGGTCGGAGAAATATATTAAGGTCCCTGCTCTACAGTCCTGCGCAAGACGGAGAGCACATTAAGTGCTCTCCTTTGCGTGCGGAACTCGCGATGACCTTAATATATTTCTCCGACCCTCCGCCGTGCTCGGGAGACGACACGTTAATGTCTGCTAAACCTTGCTCGCTCAGCTAAATACTTTGTTGGGGATCCACTATTTGCTGCAAGGTGAACTTGCATTGGGGCCTGTCGCCTTCTGCTTGTGTCTTTTCCTCTTTAAAATCGAAAATCATGATGGCGCAGTTGGGGAGTTTGGTTGGGAGTTTGAAGTCTGCTGGGGCAGCGGCTTTTATGAATTGGCGGCTGGCGCTGCCGTGGCTTACTGCTAGTAGGGTTTTGGTGTCCTTGGCGCTTATGAGATTGGTGAGGGTTTCTACCATGCGCGCTTGTAGGGCCCGGCTTCCTTCTCCTCCAAAGGGGACTAGGTCCTCGCCGGGGTCCCAGACGTCGGTGGGCAGGGCGTCGTGGGGGCCTTCTTCGAAGGTGCCGTAGCTGCGCTCGATGATGCCTTCGCAGGGCTCGACTGCTACATCCGGACCGAGGAGTTCGCATGCGACGAGACTTGCCGTGTCCATGGCTCGGCCTAAGGGCGATGAGACCACTTTGTCGGGGACGACGCCATGGACCTTGAGCCATGCGGCGGCTGTCTGCGCCTGTTGACGACCCAAATTGGTGAGCGGTGAATCGCAGCGACCCTGGACGAGTTTTTTGACGTTGAATTCCGTCTGGCCGTGGCGGAGCAGATACAGCTTCTTCATAGTCTCCCCTTCTGTATAACTTGCTTTGCCGGCACAGCCCTACTCGTGGGTATGCCCTACGTAGTCTTCGTCGATCGTAATCTTTGCAATCGACTTGGGATATTCCGATTCGACCCGTTGTGCCAGCGCGTGTTTTAAGTCTTCGGCACTCATCTGCAGGTCCGAGGGTCGCACGCAGTCAAAGATCACATTGGTGTGCGTGGGGCCCGGCACGCAACGCAAATCGTGAATCGAAAGGCGTCTATCGATCTCCTGGGCCATAGCGTTGATGCACAGGCGCATGCTCGCCACATTTGAATCGTCGGTCACGATGGGATCGTAATGGAGCGTGACGATCATGCCGTCCTCGTCCCTAAACGACTGCTCGATATTATCGAGCGTGTCGTGGCTTTCCAGCGGGCTGGCCTCGGCCGCCATCTCGGCGTGCGCACTTGCAAACTTCCTGCCCGGGCCGTAGTCGTGAACCATCAAATCGTGAACGCCCAAAACGCCGGGATAGCTCATGATCTTGTCTCGAATGTGCTTGACCAGCTTAGGATCGGGTGACTGGCCCAAAAGCGGGCTCACCGTATCTTGAATAAGTTCAAGGCCGCTCCAGCCAATATAGGCGCCAACGGCAAGGCCAACCCATGCGTCAAGATTGATGTGCGTCACCTGCGAAACAATCGCACATGCCAGCACGGCGCCTGTGGCAAGGACATCGTTCTTGGAATCCTGCGCGGTCGCATGCAGCGTCTCGGACTCAATGCGATCGCCGAGCTTTTGGTTGAGGGCCGCCATCCAGAGCTTTACGACCATCGAAAGCACTAGAACTGCCACCAGGGCAAGCGAGAACTCGACAGGTTCGGGGTGGATGATGCGCTCAACCGAGGACTTCACCAGCTCAACGCCGATCAGCAGCACGAGCGCCGCCACGACCAGACCCGAGAGATACTCGTAGCGGCCATGTCCGTAAGGATGCTCGGGGTCCGCCGGCTTGCTCGCCAGCTTAAAGCCCAGCACGCTCACGATATTCGAGCTGGCATCGGACAGGTTGTTCATGGCATCCGCCACAATCGAAACCGATCCCGACAGCACACCAATTGCGCCCTTCGCAGCACAAAGCGCAACATTAGCGAGAATACACACCATGCCCGTCAACGTGCCCACGCGCGCACGGTCGCCCTGCGCACGACGAACGATCCACTCGACCATCTTCATCAGCCCCCACGGTACTGCCTATATATATCTATTGCTTGACCGGATTGTAGTGTAGCCACTTTGTCCCACAGATACAAAAAGGCCGCGACCCACACGGGCCATGGCCTTGGAGCATGGCAAAGGAATCGTCCTTGTGTCGCACAGGTTTACGCGCTTACTTCGGCCACGCTCTTCGAGGTTTCGGGTGAATCGGCTCCGTCCCCCATCGTCTGTCCCTTCGCCGGCACCACGCCAAAGCAGTAGCTCAGCGCCGCAGACACCGCAAATGCCACACCGCCGGCAGCGCAGCACCACAGCAGGTTCGAGATGCCGCCCGTGGCAAAGCCAATGACCATGAGGACATTCGTCATGCCGATGGTATAGGCCGTAACGTGGCCCACGGCTGCAACAAGGCCTCCGACGGCGCCGCCAATGGCCATGCACGTCAGGCACCTGCCATATTTAAAGCCGCAACCGTACAGCGCCGGCTCGCTTACGCCGCCAAGAACACCCGAGATTGAGTAGCCCAGCATGAGCGCCTTCTCGTCCTTATCCGCAACGCGAAGCGACGCGCCAAAGGGCATGCCCCAAACGGCGAACGTTGCCATCGTCGCGGCGATGAGGATGCACGAATCCGTTCCCACACTCATAAACTGTGCATAGGCGAGCGATAGGACAACGTTGCTGACGCCCGCGATCTTAAGGAACTCCCAGCCCGCGGCAAGCCCCATGAGCGTGAGCAGCGACACGATGCCACCGGAATTGCCAAGCATAAACATAAGCTGGCCCAACAGCATGCCCAGATAGCTGCCCGCCGGTGCCGTGATACACAGCGAAACCGGAACCATGACAAGCATGGTCGCAAACGGAACGAACGAAAACGCCACGGCCTTAGGGATAACGCGCTGAAAGAAACACTCCACTCGCCATAGCACGGGCACCGAGATGAGAACCGGAATAACAGTCGTCGTGTAATCGTTGACCGGCGCGGGAAGTAAACCATACACGGAAGCCATCGATGCCCCCGTCGTCGATGCGGCATCGACGAGCTTAAGCAGATCGGGCGCAATCAATACGCCGCCCAGCATCATGCCCAGCTGCTCCGAGCAACCGAGCTGGCGGGCGGCCGCCCAACCAAGATAAATGGGCAAAAAGTAGTAGCCGGCGTTATAGAGCCAACTGTAGAACAGGCGATAGATTTCGGAATCGGCAGACCACAGGCCCAGCATGCCTTCGCCCATAATGACGGCGACGGTACGAAACAGCGCCGCACAGACAATAAACGGCAGCGCCGACATCATGCTTTTGGACAGATAGTCCACCACGGCCATGGCGTTTGATGAAACCGTCGTTGTAAACGAGGTGTTAGAAACTTGTGACATGGAACGCCTTTCCCAATGTGACATGCGGGCTGTCCCCTTGTCACATCGTGCGGTACTGACCGATTGCGCGGTACTTTTCGTAGCGGAGGTTTGTGAGGGTCGCGTCGTCGAGCCGCCCAAGTGTATCGAAGGCATCAAATGCCGAGGACATGACGGCACCGGCGATCTCCTCATGCGACAGACCCCTATCGTCAACAATGCCGTCGATGATGCCGAGCGCCAACAGGTCGGGAGCCGTGAGCTTAAGCGCCTCGGCGGCCTCATTCGCGCGCTCGGTATCCTTCCACAGGATCGACGCACAGGCCTCAGGGCTCACGACCGAATAGGCCGAGCTCGAGAGCATCAGGATGCGGTCGGCCACGGACAGCGCCAGCGCGCCACCAGAGCCGCCCTCGCCTGTCACCACCGAGACAATCGGCGTCTTAAGGCCGCTCATCTCCATGAGGTTCTGGGCAATCGCCTCACCCTGGCCGCGTTCCTCGGCACCGATGCCGCAAAACGCGCCCGAAGTATCGACCAGGCACAGAACCGGTCGACCAAACTTTTCGGCCTGGCGCATCAGGCGACGCGCTTTGCGGTAGCCCTCGGGATGTGCCATACCAAAGTTGCGACGCATGCGCTCTTTGGTCGTGGTGCCGCGCTCGATGGCGATGACCGTTACGGGGCGTCCGTCTTTCCAGCCAATGCCAGCCACCACAGCAGCGTCGTCGCCAAAGTAGCGGTCGCCGTGCAGCTCCACAAATCCATCCAGGCCCAGCGAGATCATCTCGCCTGCCGTGGTGCGATCTGCCGAGCGGGTCTGCTTGACAATCTCGAGCGCGGTTTTTGGTGCGGCCGAGCGCTTGAACAAGTGTCCCAGCTTTTTGCCGCGGCGACCCGTATGCACGATCTCATGCGGTGCCCCCAGGCCGGGCGCGTGCCCTTCGTGCAGCGCCAGCAGCTCGCCTACCGTGAGCGCAATCTCGCCACGCGGAACAACGGCATCGCAAAAGCCGTGCTCCAGCAAAAACTCGGAGCGCTGGAATCCCTTGGGCAGGCGCTTGTGCATGTTCTGCTCGATCACGCGCGGGCCGGCAAATGCCGTCAGGGCATCGGGCTCGGCCAGGATAATATCGCCCTCCATGGCAAAGCTCGCGGTTACGCCTCCGGTCGTGGGGTCAGTGAGCACCGTGATATACAGGCCGCCCGCCTCGCTATGGCGCCTAACCGCCGCAGAAATCTTGGCCATCTGCATGAGCGAGGTCACGCCCTCCTGCATGCGGGCGCCACCCGATACGGTAAAGCCAACGACCGGCAGTCCCAGCTCGGTCGCACGCTCAAATGTGCGGCAGATCTTCTCGCCCACCACGGAACCCATCGAGCCCATCATAAAGTTGGCGTCCATAAAGAAGAGCGCCGTATCGCAACCGCAGATTTTGCCCTTGCCGCACACAACGGCATCGCGCTCGCCCGAACGTTCGCTCACGCTCTTGAGCTTGTCGGCATAGCCGGGAAACGAAAGGAAGTCCTCCGGCGCCAGACTGGCATCCCATTCCTCAAACGTGCCCTCGTCAATCGTCATGTGCATGCGGTCGCGCCCGCTCACGCGAAAGTGTTTGCCGCAACGAGGGCAGACCTCGAGGTTGTCGTGCAGGCGCGCCTCATCGATCACGCGGCGGCACTCCGGGCACTTGATAAACACGTGGCGCGCGGGAAACTCGGCGCACGACTCGGTCATCGGTCCCTCGAGGACGTTGACCGTCTTCGCTTTTCTATTCATCAGCATAGAGATGCCCCATTAGATCGGTGTGATACATGCCCGACAAGAACTCGTCGTTTGCCAGCACGTCGAGCTGAAGCTCGCTGTTTTCGCTCACGCCCTCAATCACGAGCTCGCCCAGGGCCGAGCGCATCTTGCGAATGGCGCCGTCACGCGTGGGCGCACACACGATGAGCTTGCCGAGCATGGAGTCGTAGTACGGCGGAACTTTCGCACCGGCAAACATGGCGGAATCCCAGCGCACGCGCGGACCACCCGGCACACGCAACGCGGTGACCGTTCCGCATGACGGCAGAAAGACTGGCGTTTCGGCATTGATGCGGCACTCCATAGCATGGTTGCGGACCGGCATGTCCTCCTGCTCAAAGGGCAGAGGCTGGCCGGCTGCCACGCGCAGCTGCCACTTGACCAGGTCGGTATCGGTCACAAACTCCGTAACCGGATGCTCCACCTGCAAGCGCGTGTTCATTTCCATAAAGTAGAAATTGCCGTCATCTGAGTACAGAAACTCAATGGTGCCGGCGCCCTCATAGCCAACGGCACGAGCCAGGTCACGCGCCGCCTTGTGCATGCGCGCGCGAATATCATCGCGTCCGTCGAGGCACGGCGCGGGGCTCTCCTCGATCAGCTTTTGGTTGCGGCGCTGCACCGAGCACTCACGCTCGCCGAGCGAAAACACATGGCCCTGCTTATCGGCCATAATCTGCACCTCAACGTGATGCGCCGGCGCGACGAACTTCTCCATGTAACACTCGCCGTCGCCAAAAACGGCCTCGCCCTCAGCACGTGCTTCAATAAAGGCCTTTGCCGCGTCTTCCGCGCGCTCGACCTTGCGAATACCACGACCGCCACCGCCCGCCCGCGCCTTAATAAGCACGGGACAGCCAATGCGCTCGGCCTCGGCCGTTGCCTCCTCGGAGCTTTTGAGCAAATCGCAGCCCGGCACGATGGGCACGCCCGCGGCAGCGGCCGTTCGGCGTGCGGCGTCCTTGTCGCCCATGCTGTCGATCACCTCGGCCGAAGGACCGACAAACGCCAGACCGTACTTGTCGCAGTCGCGCACGAAGCTCGCCTTCTCGGAAAAGAAACCGTAGCCAGGATGGATTGCCTTAGCTCCCGACTTTACGGCACAGGTGAGCACGGCATCGTCGTTGAGGTAGCTCTCGGCAAGACGCGGGCCGCCGATGCAATACGCCTCGTCGGCAAGCTGCACGTGCAACGCGTCCGCATCGGCCGTGGAGTAGACGGCGACGGTCTTGATGCCCATATCGCGGCACGCGCGGATAACACGGACCGCGACTTCGCCGCGGTTGGCGATGAGCACTTTGTCGAACATGAAGCCTTCCTTAACTTTCGTGCATGAGTGCAAAAGACATATCGGCGCGGCAGCAAACCTCACCGTTGACGCTCGCGGTACCCGTCGCAAAGCGGAACGGCCCGCGCGCACGCGTGATGGAGCACACCAGATCCACCGTGTCGCCCGGGCGCACCGGACGCTTAAAGCGAACCTTGTCCAGACTCGTGTAGAACGGCGTCGCACCGCGCGCTTCCTCATCGCCCATCAGCAGCACGCAGCAGTTCTGGGCGAGCATCTCGCACTGAATCACGCCGGGGACGACCGGGTTTCCCGGAAAATGCCCCTGCAAAAAGTACTCGTCGCCCGTAATCGTGATCTTGCCGCGGGCCTCGTCGCCCACCAGCTCGGCTTCGTCGAGCAAAAGCATCGGCTCGCGATGCGGCAACAGTTCTTTAAGCTCTTCTTTGTTCATGGATATCACCTATCCGATCCTCATGAGACAGCTGCCAAACTCGACGAGGTCGCCGTCGGCCACGCAGATCTCGAGCACCTCGCCATCCGCCTCTGCCGTCACCTCGTTGAGAACCTTCATGGCCTCGATGATGCAGAGCGTCTCGCCGGCCTTGACCTTAGAGCCCACGTGCACAAACGGCTCGTCGCCCGGCGCCGGGGCAGCATAGAAAACGCCGACCATGGGAGCGGTCACCTCGGTGCCCTTGGGCTCCGGTGCGGCGGCAGGTGTCTGCGCGGCGGGCTCCGGTGCGGCAGGCGCGACTGTGGGAGCTGCAACTGGAGCGGCCATAGCGCTCGGCATGGGCATGGGCACGGCAACCGGCTGTGCGGCGCTCGCGCGCTCGAGTTCGACCGCGGTGCCATCGGGCTCCTCAACGCGTACGCGCGTGAGGCCGCGGTCCTCCATAACATCGGCTATCTCGGCAAGTCTTTTGGAATCCATGCTCTAGCTCCTCGTATATCTAAGCAGCGCGATGGCGGCGTTGTGTCCGCCAAAGCCCAGGTTGGTCGAAAGCGCCCAGGTAAGGTCGGCGCGAACCGCGCGATTGGGCGTGTAGTCAAGATCGCAGGCGGGATCGGGCGTGTGGTAGTTAATGGTCGGCGGCACCACGCCCTGCTCGAGCGCCATGGCGCAGGCCATGACCTCGATGGCGCCCGTGGCACCGATCATGTGGCCGGTCATCGACTTAGTCGACGAGACGTGCGCGGCGCGCGCCGCGTCCTCGCCGAGCGCACGCTTAATGCCCGCCGTCTCGGACGAATCGTTGAGCTTGGTCGATGTGCCGTGGGCATTGATGTAGAGGCCCTCGGAAGGCCTGACGTCGCCCTCGGTCACCGCCAGCGATATCGCGCGGGCAATGCCGGCAGCCTCGGGATCAGGGCTCGTGATGTGATAGGCATCATCGGTGTTGCCGTAGCCCACGACCTCGGCATAAATGTGCGCACCGCGCGCCTGCGCATGTTCCATGCTCTCGAGCACGAGCACGCAGGCGCCCTCGCCCATCACAAAGCCATCGCGGTCTGCATCGAACGGGCGGCAAGCCGTCGCGGGATCAGGGTTGGTGGTCAATGCGCGGCAGGACGTAAAGCCCGCAACGGCATCGGGGATAATTGCGGCCTCGGCGCCGCCCGCGAGGATCGCGTCGGCATAGCCGTGCTTGATGGCGCGGAACGCCTCGCCCACCGCATGGGCCGAGGTTGCGCACGCGGTCACCACGGGCAGGGTCGGGCCCTTTGCCTTGTGGCGGATTGCGATATTGCCCGATGCCATGTTGGGGATCATCATCGCGATCATATAGGGCGATGCGCGGCGGGGCCCACGTTCGGCAATCGTATGGACGTTGTCGACGAGCGTCGTCATGCCGCCCACGCCCGAGCCCACGTAGACGCCCAGGCGCTCGCGATCGATGGCGCCTTCGACATCAAAGCCCGCATCGTGCATGGCCTCGTCCGAAGCCGCCATCGCAAACTGAACGCAGGGGTCGAGATGCTTGGCGTCACGCTTGCCAAAGTACTCGTTGCCGTCAAAGCCCTTGACCTCGGCCGCCACCTTAACGGCAAACGCATCGGTATCGAAGTGCGTGATCGGGCCGATGCCGCACGTGCCAGCACACATTGCCGCCCAGGTGGCAAGCGCGGTGTTGCCGAGCGGCGACACGGCACCTATGCCGGTGATTGCAACTCTCTGTTCCATCATGGTCTCCTCATCCAAGCCGTTCTTCGGCCCTGGTTTCTACATCGCCATTCCGCCGTCGACGCGCACGACCTCACCCGTAATGTAGGCAGCCGCATCACTCGCCAGAAAGCGCACTACGCCGGCCACCTCCTCGGGGCGCGCCATACGCTTAAGGGGAATCTGCTCCTCGGTTACCGTACGCACCTTCTCCGAGAGCTTTGCCGTCATATCCGTCTCGACAAACCCGGGGGCAACCGCGTTCACTCGTACGCCGCGGGGCGCAAGCTCGCGCGCCACCGCCTTGGTCAGGCCGATCACGCCCGCCTTGGAGGCAGCGTAGTTGGCTTGCCCGGCATTGCCCATCAGGCCCACGACCGAGCTCATGTTGACGACGCAGCCGCCGCGCTGGCGCATAAAGGTCTTGGTGAGCGCGCGCGTCGTGTTAAACGTTCCTTTAAGATTGACATCGAGCACGCGATCGAAGGCGTCATCGCCCATGCGCATGAGCAGGCCATCGCGGGTGATGCCAGCGTTGTTGACGAGCGCCCAAATGGAGCCAAAGTCGTTGAGGACCGCTTCCACGCACGCGTTGACGGCAGCGGGGTCGGCCACGTCGCATTGATATGAGCGCGCCGTGGCGCCAGCCGCCTCGCAGGCGTCGCACGTCTCGCGCGCCGCATCGACGCTGCCGGCATAGACGACGGCGATATCGTAGCCATCCTCCGCCAGACCGATAGCGCAGGCGCGGCCGATACCCCGCGAGCCGCCCGTGACCAGTGCCACGCGACGTGAGTCGTTGCGCTCGAGCGCGCCATTGTTCAAGTTGCCCATGTCATTCCTTTCGGGTTACAGCCCTGTGGACTATGCGAGCTCGTCGGCAATAGCTGCGACCTGCTCGGCCGTCTCGCACGAATACACGCGAACGTCGCTCAGCGTACGCTTGACCAGGCCCGACAGCGTTTTACCAGGGCCGACCTCAATAAACGTGTCGATGCCCTGATCCTGCAGAGCATGCAGCGTGTCGACCCAGCGAACGGCATGACTCACCTGGTTGGCCAAGACATCCGATGCCACTCGCGGGTCCGCCGGATAGGGCGCCGCCGTCATGTTTGCCATGACCGGAATCAGCAGCGGAGACGGCGCGTGGCCGGCTTGGATATACGTCGCCAGCCCCTCAGTCGCCTCTGCCATATAGGGGCTATGGAATGCACCCGACACCGCGACTTTCATAGCGCGGCCGCCAGCCTCTTTTACTAGGACGTCGAGCTCCTGCAGCGCCTCGGACGCTCCGGCCACAACCGTCTGCTGCGGACTGTTGTAGTTGACAGGCCAGCAGTCCTCGCCGGCCTGTTTTGCCAGGTTCTCGACTTGCTCCGCATCGAGCTTGATGACGGCGCGCATACCGCCCGGATGGCGCTCGGCAGCCGCGGCCATCAGCGCCGCGCGCTCGCACACGAGCTCAAAGCCCGCTCGCGTATCGAATGCCCCCGCAAAGGTGAGCGCGGCGACCTCGCCCAGCGAGAATCCCGCACAGACGGCAGACACCACGTCGCGCTCACGCAGAGCGGTAGCCGCTGCCAGGTCGTGAACGAACACGCAGGGCTGCGTGTTCACGGTCTGCGACAGCTCCTCCTTGGAGGCGCTCCGGCACTGCTCACTGGTCCCCGGGCGTACCTCATCGGCGATTGCAAACACCTCAGCAGCCGCCGGCGATGCTTCGATGAGGTCGACGCCCATCGCGGGGTGTTGGGCACCCTGGCCGGCAAACAGAAACGCTACGCTACCCATGCGCACGCACCCTTCAGGACGTGCTCGGCGCCATCGACCAGGTCGTCAACGATTTCGCGTGCGCTCTGGCGCTCGTTGACCATGCCGGCAATCTGTCCACACAAAAACGAACCCTCTTCGTAGTTGCCGTCCTTGGCGGCCTTACGCAGCGCACCGGTTCCCATAGCACCGAGCTCCTCGGCACTCGCGCCGGAACCCTCGCTCTTGGCATAGGCGTTGGTGAAGGGGCTCTTGAGGGCGCGCACTGGATGTCCCGTCGAGCGACCGGTCGCACGCGTCGAAGTGTCGTTGGCCTTCAGGACCATCTCCTTGTACTGCTCCGAGACGGTGCACTCATCTGCAACGAGAAAGCGCGTACCCACCTGGACGCCGGCAGCGCCCAGCATAAAGGCGGCCGCCACGCCGCGGCCGTCGGCAATACCGCCGGCGGCCACAACGGGAATGTCGACCGCATCGACGACCTGCGGCACCAGTGCCATCGTCGAGGTCTCGCCAATATGGCCGCCCGATTCGGTACCCTCGGCAACAACCGCCGTGGCTCCACGACGTGCCACGAGGCGCGCCAGCGCCACCGAGGCAACGACCGGGATGACCTTGATGCCCGCCTCGTTCCACGCCTTCATGTACTTGGCGGGATTGCCGGCGCCCGTCACGACGACCGGCACTCGCTCGTCAATCACGACCTGCGCGACCTCGTCGGCAAACGGGCTCATGAGCATGACGTTGACGCCAAAGGGCTTATCCGTCCTGGCGCGCAGCTCATGAATCTGGTCGCGAAGCCAGTTGGCGTCGGCGTTCATGGCCGCGATGATGCCTAAGCCACCCGCCTCGGACACTGCGGACGCCAGCGAGGCATCGGCAATCCAGGCCATACCGCCCTGGAACACGGGCTTTTCGATGCCGAGCAGATCGCAGAGAGGAGTCTTGAGCATCTCTACTTCTCCAATGCCGCCTCGACCGTATCGGCGAACTCGCCGACCGTCTTGGGGTTCTCCTCGGTATCGAGCTGGATGCCAAACTCGTCCTCGACGGCGACGAGGATCTCGACGGTGCCCAGGCTGTCGAGACCAATCTCCTCGAGCGTGGACTCGGGCTTCATCTCGACATCGTCAAGACCGGCGGTCTCGCGGATAACGTCGCAAACGCGCTCGAAGGTCTTCTGATCTGCCATGGTAGTTCTCCTTTGTTTGTGCCCTAGGGGCGTTTTTTCCTATGTGCAACTACTCCCAACGAAGCAGATAGCCACCTATATCCAGGCCGGCGCCAAATCCAACGAGGGCGATGGTGTCGCCCGCATTCAGTGCGTCGGTGCGTGCCAGACGGTCAAGCGCAAAGGGAATGCAGGCGCTCGAAATGTTGCCGGTCTCGCGCAGCGTTCGAACCACGCGCTCGTCTGGCACGCCGAGGCGCTTGACCGCCTGACTCAGGATTCGTTCGTTAGCCTGATGGAATACAAAATGGTCGATGTCTTCGACCGAAATGCCCGCATCGCCCGCAAGCTTATGGACCGTGTCGCAGATGGCGTTGACGCCGAACTTGAACACGCGGCGGCCATTCATGGACAGCACGCTCTTGCTATCTGCGGAAGCCTTAAACGGCGAGGTGCCGACCAGACCGGGAACGTGTAACGTCTCGACGTCGGGCGCCGTCGAAAGCTCAACGGCAAGGGGGCTGTCTCCCCCAGCCCCAATCACTGCGGCGCCTGCCCCATCGCCAAAGAGCACGCAGGTGGCGCGGTCGGTCCAGTCGAGCGCGCGCGTCATCTGCTCAGCAGCAACGATAAGCACGCGCTCGGCACGACCGCGCTCGATATAGCCCTCGGCGACATCGAGCGCAAACACGAAGCCGGCACAGGCCGCCGAGACATCGAAGGCAGGGCACGCCGCTCCTAGTCGCTCAGCAACGGCACACGCCTCAGCGGGAACAAGGTGGTCACCCGTCGTCGTCGAGCAGACGATCAGATCCAGCTGGCTCGCGTCGATTCCGGACACCTGGAGTGCCCGCTCGCTCGCCGCTACGGCAAGGTCGTCAAGTGACTCGGTGGTACAGACGTGGCGGCTCTTGATACCTGTGCGGGTAAAAATCCACTCATCCGAGGTATCGAGGAACTCAGACAGCTCGTCATTGGAAACACTGCGCTCAGGAAGCGCCGAGCCTGTTCCAAGAATCGTGAAACCCATCACTAGCCTCCTTTGAGTTGTTGACGTGTTTACATCGACCAAGAGAGGATAGCGCATTTTAGTCGTTGTTGACGTGTTAACATTAAATTGTCCAAATGCGACAAAGGCTTCACATTGTGTCTATCTCTCGACACCATTACGCGATTGCCTTATTAACTTAGGAGGTAGCAACCGTTATGGATGCCAAATTAACGATAGTCGACGTAACCGGATCGACCAACGATGACCTGCTCGAAGCAGGAAAACAGGGAGCGCCGCACGGCACAGGACTTGCCGCCCGGGCTCAAACAGCAGGACGCGGCCGGCGCGGGCACAAGTGGGACTCAACCGTCGGCAACTTATTGCTTTCGATTGTCCTGCGCCCATGCGTTAATCCTGCAAAGTTCTCTGGTCTTGCCGCCGTCAGCGGCCTAGCGGTGCTTGAAGCACTCGAAAAGCAGGGTCTTGCAAACGAGATTCGCCTTAAATGGCCCAACGACCTTGTCGCGCGAGGACGCAAGCTCGGCGGCATTCTGGTCGAGGCCGCACGCGATAACGAAGGCAAGCCCTTCGCCGTCTGCGGCATTGGCGTCAACGTAAACTACACGCCCCAAGAGGTACCCGATGGCAGTCTGGCGGCAATTGGCCTCTCGGACCTTAACGAGAGCGTTCCCACCGTCAACATGCTCCTCGATGAGGTCTATCACGCAGTTATAGACGCTGTAGATGCGTGGGCAGAGCGTCTTAACGCCATGGAAGAAGACGGCGGACCGCTCGCGCCCGTCCACGGCGAATATGTCACTCACCTCAATTGGATTGGGGAGCACGTTATCGCCCGTTCCCCTGCCGGCGACGAGCTGGCACGCGGCATCTTTAAAACCGTCGATGGCTTTGGTCGCGCGTGTATCGAAACGGAAGACGGATTTCGATCCTTCCATTTTGAGGAGGCATCGCTGCGTCCCTTGAGCGAATAGGGCGCCGCAACCACCTACTCGGCAGCATTACCCCGCAGTCCAAGCCATCATTCAAAACAAAAGGGCCCCGCTGCCGTTACGGCAGCGGGGCCCTTTAAGCTATGAGCGATATCGCTTAGAGCTTGATGTCGATGTCGACGCCAGCGGGGAGGTCGAGACGCATGAGCGAATCAACGGTGCCCGAGGTGGGGTCGAGGATGTCGATGAGGCGCTTGTGGGTGCGCATCTCGAACTGCTCACGGGAGTCCTTGTTCACGTGCGGCGAGCGGATAACCGTGTACAGGTTGCGCTCGGTGGGCAGGGGGACAGGACCGGAAACGCGAGCGCCGGTCTTCTGAGCGGTCTCAACGATAAGCTTCGCGGACTGATCGACGACCTCGTGATCATAGCCCTTGAGGCGAATGCGGATCTTCTGGGTAGCCAACTTAAACCTCCAAAGAGTGCGAGAGATGTTCTCGCGGATTACGTAACAGGGAGCTCGAACTTAGGCGTTCTTGCTCATGACCTCGTCCACGATGGACTTGGGCGCGGGCTCATAAGAGTCGAACTGCATCGTGTAGGATGCACGGCCCTGGGTCTGGGAGCGAAGGTCGGTAGCGTAACCGAACATCTCGCCCAGCGGCACCTTGGCACGGATGAGCTTGCTGTTCTTGCGATCCTCCATGCCCTCGATCTTGCCGCGGCGACCGGAGAGGTTGCCCATAACGTCGCCCATGTACTGCTCGGGGGTCTCAACCTCGACAGCCATGATCGGCTCGAGCAGCTGCGGATCGGACTTCTTGAGGGCGTCCTTGATAGCCATGGAACCGGCGATCTTGAAGGCGGCCTCGGAGGAGTCGACCTCGTGGTAAGAACCGTCGAACAGGGTGACCTTAACGTCGAGGACCGGGAAGCCGGCGATAACACCGGTGTTCAGGGCCTCCTGGATGCCCTTGTCGATGGACGGGATGTACTCCTTGGGCACGACGCCGCCGACGATAGCGTTGACGAACTCGTAGCCGAAGCCCTCCTCCATCTTCTCGAGCTTGATGACGGCGTGGCCGTACTGACCGCGACCGCCGGACTGACGGACGAACTTGCCCTCAGCCTTCTCGACGTCGTGACCAGCGGTCTCGCGGTAGGCAACCTGGGGCTTACCAACGTTAGCGTCAACCTTGAACTCGCGGAGCAGACGGTCGACGATGA
>JAHAAK010000049.1 GCA_018376905.1 Collinsella sp.
ATCTCCGTCGCTGGTGGCTTTGTCATGACTCTCGTACGAAACGAAACTCAGCGGCATAGTGCGGCACTCAAAATCGCAGGTCAGAACCCTGTCGTCCTATTCCCACTCGATGGCTTCGGTTCTGTCGTCCCGTCATTCCAGTTGCACCCAGTTTTCGGCATCGACACGGAACGCGTGCCGCCGAATGACGCGATGTCGCGTTTCGTCGGCTTCGTGGACAAAAGTTGGGACAACCTCAAAAACTTTTTTTCAAACTCAGGGCATTGAGTTTTTGTTTTTGTCCCAAAGGAGCTTCCGGCCGTGATTCGGGTGCCCGATTGGGCGGAATCGCCCGTTTCTGAAACTCAACCGCAGCATCACGCGCAAGCCACTCGCAACAACTGCAAATGATTGGTCGCGGGCGGCTTCCAACGCGATTCCAAAGCCGCAGGTCAGGCGACTGCGCTGCTGACAGGGAAAGGGAGTCGTATCAGGCGGCTTGCCCATGAGTCGACGATGAGGCCTCCATCGAATGTCGAGAACATGCTGGTAAAATAGGCAATACTTTTTATGACAGGAGACCGAGCATGGCCGAACCCCACGATAGGAAGCCGATCCTCACGATCGAGCAGCAGATAGAGCACCTCAAGCAGAAGGGCGTAGCCTTCGAGCTGTGTTCCGAGGAAGAGGCCGCGGACTACCTGCGTGACAAGTGCAACTTCTTCAAGCTCGCATCCTACCGCAAACTCTTCTCGAAATACGAGGGAGGCCCGCGCGACGGCCGCTACGTAGACCTCGACTTCGGCCAGCTGCGCCTGCTCGCGGCGCTCGACCAGGAGCTGCGCCACGCCCTGCTCGGCATGACGCTCGACATCGAGCATTTCCAGAAGGTGACACTGCTTCGCGAGATGGAGGACCGTGGAGAGGACGGCTACGCCATCGTGGCCGACTACATGGCATCGCTTACCACTGCAAACAGGGAGTACCGCCTGCGCGAGCTCAAGATGAGCGGCCGCAGCCCCTACAGCTCGAGCCTCTACGCGAAGTACTCCGGCGACATGCCTGCCTGGGCCTTCCTTGAGCTCACCTCGTTCGGCACCCTCATCGACTTCGTGCGCTTCTGCGCCAGGCGATGGGGCGACAGGCGCCTCGAGGCCTCCCACTACGACCTCAAGCGCGTGAAGTCCGTCCGCAACTGCGCCGCGCACGGCTCGTGCCTGATCAACTGCTTCGCCGAGAGGGGCGCCGCCCGGGGCTCGGCGTCCAGCGGCGTCTCCCGAAGGGTCGCCGCCGTGGGGATTCCCAAGGCGACCAGGAGGAAGTGGATGGGGAATACGGCCATGCAGGAGGTCGCGACCGTGCTCGTGGCGCACTCCGGCTTGGTACCCGAGGGCTCCTCGCGCTCGCGCGCCGCATCCGAGCTCGCCGAGATGTTCGCCAGGGCCGACGGCGAAACCGAGGCGCTGCCCGACAAGGGGCCCGACGCCGCAGCTCGCTCCGCGCTCGAGTTCCTTCGCAGGTTGACAGAATCGCTCGGGTTGGTAGAATAGCCTGCAGATAGCAAAACCTTCACGGTTTTAGGGGCGGACTTGCGCAAGCGACTCTGCCCTATTTTTATATTCACTCGCTATAGGAGACGGATGATACCTGGGTCAATGACAGAACTGAGAAGCCCGGAATAATGGAGCCAGTTAGAAACCCTCGGGTTTGCGGGGCGGGATCGTGAGAGCGATTCTGCCCTATTTTTTTCCTCCGTCTGCCCCAACCAAGTAGTTCGAAGATAGCCTGTAGGTGTCCTCGTGGGCGCCTTTTATTTTCAGGGAATCGGCCGCTTCATGAACGAGCGACCGGCTTGACCTAGATCGAACCGCCTTCATCTCCGTCTAGGCGCCGGCAATCAACATCGTGAATCCGCGCGTGCTACAATGCGGGCACCAGAGATGAAAACACAGTCCCCGTCGGGTAGTCGTGGGCGTGCGCTAGTCCGCATCAGTAACCTGCCTCCTTGGTTGTCCCTTCTCTGCATGGTCATCTACATAAAGGAGGAACCAACCATGCAGATCAGCGTGTCGTCCACCCTGACCGTATATCACGACGGTCAATTCTGGGTCGGGCTGGCGGAGCACGTCGAGGGCGGAAGGTATGGCGTCGCCCGCATCGTCTTCGGCGCGGAGCCGTCCGATGAGGAGATTCTGCGATTCGTTACAAGCGAATGGGAGAAGCTCTCGTTCTTCGGCGACAAGGCCACTGAAACAAGCAAGCCCGCGAAGAACCCCAAGCGGCGCGCTCGCGAGGCAGCGAAAGCCCTTAAACGGCCCGCGGTGAGCACCAAGGCACAACAGGCGCTCGCGGCACAGCGGGAAGCGATGAAGCGGGAGTCGGCTCAAGCAAGAAGCCGACGCCGTGTGGAAAAGGCTGATGCGCGCTACGAACAGAGAAAACTGAAGCGCAAGCAGAAACATCGCGGGCATTGATCGCTATTTGCAGCAAGGCAAACCATATACAGCAGCGGCGCCAGTTCCACTTGAAGCCGACGCCGCGTAGACGCTGATGGTGACGGCTATGCACGGGCACGGGCGCGCCACCGCACTTCACAGCTTGTTTCTCAAGTATTTGGGACGCACACGCGGCGTTCAAAAATGCGGAGCGACTCCGCATGGCTCGAGACTGAGCCGAGATGCCCTACTTCTCGCCCTCCAGCAGTCCCACGATGCGGTCGATGTCGACGGCAAAGCGAGGCCTTCCCTCGCGCTCGTAGCGGTCGAGGTATGCCTGGCACTCGGAGACAATGCGCTTGGTGTTGCCATCGATGATGCGCTGGAGCGTCTCGTAGTAGGCCGAGCCCTCGGTCCTGAAGCGGCGCTGGTAGGCCTTGGTTATGGGGAACATCTTGATGTAGTGGATGCCGTGGCGGCAGCCGGGGCGCGTCGTGGGGCGGGGTGGCAGTGCAAAGTATTGGTCTTTGGGCACGTTGGGGGCGATGTTGGAACGCAGCGGCACGGCGAAGTCCCTGCGCTTTCCGCGGAAACGCAGCCTCACCACCACGATGCAGGGGCGATTGTGCTTAAGCATGAGCTCACGGTCGCCATCGACGAGGTCGAAGAAGTCCTGGGAGATGGATACGATCTTCATCGGTTACGCCCCCTTCATACGAAGCAGGGCCCGCATCGCTGCAGGCCCCTACAGGTGGGCGATATTCTACGCCTTGCGGCACCCCGTCGCCCACGGAGGTTAAACGTACACGTAAGCCGTACTCTGAAAGCCGCGGCTTCCGGCAAGTAGTTTATACCACGAAAGGTCGCTTTCAATGCGCATAGCTCGCAAAATAACACTCGCTGGGCCCTCGCTGGGCCGGCACCCCTGGCAGTTACCCTCCGATCTTCATTGGAGTCAGCAGGTCAATTCATATAGTCATGGGGGTGTATCCTAAAGGGAATCAAATTAATACCCCCATAACTAAGGAATTTTCTATTCCCACTCAATGACTAGAGCCCTGGTGTAATTGGCTGGATCACCGTTCCGGGAACCGGTATCGACCTACCTGTCCGCCAAGCTCCTTCTTCAGCTCCAGCCTAGTATCTGACTCGCGCCGTTATAAGCGAAAACCGAAGAGATGCATCTTAGCCAAGAAATAAGGTTAGCCTTATTTTACTGTATGATTCGTGTGTTATAGTTAGATGGCTCTAACTGTTTGGGGGCGATAGCCATGCACGAACGCAAGGGCTTCTGGGACAAGAATGCCGGTCGATACGACCGTTTCATGCGAAACGACCGGGCGGCGTATGAGAAGATGTATGGACTGATCAGGCCGGTAGTGAAAGCAAAAACCGTACTGGAGGTTGCCACCGGCACGGGGCTTATCGCAAAGAGCATCGTGAATGCGGCGGCACACATCGAGGCTACAGACGCTTCTGCACAGATGATCCTTGAAGCAAAGCGGGACAATCAATCCGCAAAGCTGCACTTTTCCGTACAAGATATGTTCCGCCTGCCCTATGCACAGAAGTCCTTCGAAGTGGTGATCGCGTCCAACGCGCTTCACATAGTGCCGCATCCAGAAAAGGCCCTGCAAGAAATCAGGCGGGTGCTGAAGGACGACGGCGTGCTCATCGCGCCAACCTTCACCCACGCGGGAAACTCGGTTTCCGGCAAGGTAAAAGCCTTTTTCATGAGTATGGCAGGATTCCCCCTCCACAGCAGGTGGACAAGCGAGGAATACCTGTGTTTCCTGCGTCAAAACGGCTGGGCGGTGCAGAAAAGCGCGGTGCTGAAGGCTTCGTTCCCGTTGACCTATGCGGAATGCACGAAATCGGAGGGGCCAGATGTCGTTCTTTGAAAACACCCGCAAGCCCGTGGGCCTCGGCGGAAAACTTATGGTTGCCATGATGAATCTGGGCCACAGCCCTATGGCGCGGTGGGGACTTCAGTTTCTACGACTTGCGCCAAACGCCAAGGTGCTGGATTGCGGCTGCGGCGGCGGGGCGAACATAAAACAGCTGCTGAAAAAAAGCCCACATGGCGTCGTCAAGGGCATCGACTATTCGCCCGTCAGCGTGGAGAAGGCTAGAAAGCTCAACCGAACTGCAATTCAGGAGGGGCGTTGCGCCGTTCTGCAAGGCAGTGTGGCGGATATGGTGTTTGAGGACGTCATGCGGGCATTTTTGCATCCATCCTGCACATGGCAATAGGCATGACGGTCATAGCGGCTGTGCTGGCGGCAATTACGACAGTTTTTATTCACTGAGGAAGGGACCTATGAAATGTAAAATCGAGAAAAACACCGTGCAGGAGACGCTGATCCTCCCGCTGTATTCCCGGAAGCTGTGTACGGAGCTGTACCCGAACCTTTACAGGGATGAAACAGCGGTTCGTCTGCTCGACCAGATCGACTACGACTTTTCAGAGGCAGAGAAAAACTCCCGCAGCCTGATACAGCGCTTTGGTGCGCTAGAGGTGGCCATGCGGCAGAGTGATCTTGCTTTTGAGGTGCGGGATTACCTGAAAGGCCACCCCAATGCGGCGGTGGTCAATCTGGGCTGTGGGCTGGACAACACCGGCAGAACCTGCGACAACGGTAGATGCAAGATCTACAATCTGGACTTCCCGGATGTGATTGCCTTGCGGCAGCAGCTACTGCCCGCCGGGGATCGAGAACAAAATATCCCCTGCGATCTGAAAGACACCGCATGGTTTGGCAAAATCGATGCCTCCGGCGGGGCGGTGTTCTTTGCCTCCGGGGTGTTCTATTACTTTCTGACCCAGCAGGTCCGGGAACTGGTGCGGGAGATGGCGGACGCTTTCCCCGGCGGTGTGCTGATCTTTGATGCTGCCAATCGGACGGCAGTAAAGATGATCGCAAAAACATGGCTTAAGACTGCAAAAATCAAGGATGTTGGGGCATATTTTGCGGTTTCGGATGCCGCCAAGGAAATCGGCGCGTGGGACAGCCGTCTGCAGGTCACAAGTCGCGGCTATATGCTGGGTTACAACGATTTGAGAGACCCTTCCGTCAGCGGCTTTTTCCGGTTTCTCGCAAGGGTCGGTGACAACGGGATGAAAATGCAAATCGTGAAAATAAGATTTTGAGAGGCAAAAAATGCAAAAGACGAGCACTTCTTGCCGCCCAATTGGCAAGAAGCGCTCGTCTTTTCTTAACGCGTTGTATGGCGGAGAGAGCGCAAGTTACGCGAGCGCCCTTCTTGCCAGCTCGGCCGCGCCAAGGATTCCTTGGTCGCCGCCGCAGCCCGGGGCGCAGATGTAGCTCTCTATGTCCTTAAGCTCGGCGGTCTGGATGTAGCCACCCAGATATTCGAGGGTCTTCTTGCGGACGATGCCGTAGAGCTGCTCCTGGTGCATCACGCCGCCGCCGAGGACGATACGGCGAGGCGAGTACATGAGCACGAGGTTCGCGCACATCTGCCCCAGATAATCCCCCTCAAGCGCCCACACCTCAGCGTTGTCCGCGAGCTCGGCCGCGGGCTTTCCCCAGCGCGCGGCGATGGCGGGGCCGGAGGCGAGGCCCTCGAGACAGCTCGCGTGGCTCGGGCAGACGCAGCGTCCCTCCTCGGTGGGACGGGTCCTTACCAGCATGTGGCCGGCCTCGGGGTGCAGCATGCCGTGAAGGAGCCTGCCCGCGCACATGACGCCCGCGCCCACGCCGGTGCCGATGGTCACGTAGACGGCGTCCTCGAGCCCCTTGCAGCAGCCGAAGACTACTTCGCCGAGGCAGGCAACGTTCACGTCCGTGTCGTAGGCCACCGGAATCCCGAGGGCGTCGGCGAACGCGGCACGAAGACCATAGCCTCGCCACGCGAGCTTGGGCGTCTGAAGGATGGAACCGTAGCGCTCATCGTTGGGGTCGACGCAGGTCGGGCCGAAGGCGCCGATGCCCAACGCGTTCACATCACGGGCGGTGAACCACTCGACCATTTGTGGGACGGTCTCGGCGGGCATAAGCGTCGGGGTCTCCATACGGTCGAGGACCTCGCCGTCGCCGGACACCACGGCACAGACCATCTTGGTCCCGCCGGCCTCGAGGGCGCCGAGCCTCATTTGCTTTTCGCTCATGTGATCCTCCTTACAAAGGGACGCCCGCAGTCATGGTCAACCGCGGGCGCCCATAACGTTGGCTTGTTTCGAGGCGACCCTACCTGGGCACGCGGTCCTGCCTTGCGGCAAACGGGGCGAGCACGGCGTGCGGCTCGCTTTGGTACCAGTAGGCGACGGTGGAGATGTCGTCCTCGCGCTCGTAGAGCTTGATGTCGTCGTTGCCGAGGTCCTGGAACGTCACGCGCAAGTCCTCCTTGAACGAGATCGGGTCGGGAAGGTGCCACCTGTAGAGGCCATGCCTGGGCAGCGCGTCGTCGTTGGTCGCGAGCATCGGGTTCGGGTTCGGCTTGCCCGCGCTGAAGCGGTCGCGCGTGGCGTCGCGCGTCGAGCGGTACGGGTAGCCGGCGAACAGCGTGTTGAAGCACTGCGCCTCGGGCAGCGCGTGGGGCGGCCTGTCGAGGAAGGCCCAGGCACCGCCGAAGTAGTCCTCGGCTCCCGTCGAGGTGACCGTGGGGAACTCCTCGTCGCCGTCGAGGAAGAACTTCATCTCGCCCTCGCCCCACCAATAGCGCTCCAGGGCGCACAGGGCCATGTAGGTGCCGACGTAGTAGCCCTTACCGCGCACGCCGTCGAGCACGGTGTAGTCGACGCCCCTGCGGGTGCTGCGCTCGCGGTTAAAACGGGCGTGGAAGTACATGGCGTCGTCCGGCACGTCGGTGAGCGCGTAGTTGAACGTGTAGAAGATGTACTTAATGAACCCGGGGTGCTCGCTCGTAAGCGTGACCTTGGCGTGCTTCCTGAAAGGCATCTCGAAGTAGCAGTTCATGCCGCCCGTCGGGTTCACGCAGATGGGCATCGAGTTGACGATGGCGCGCTCACCGAAGCCGTTGCAGAAGAAGTCGCCGACAGGGCACTCGACCGAGGGGGTCTCCTCGTCGTCCCAGTAGAAGCGCAGCACGAGGTCGCGCATGACGAAGCTGCCGGCGGCGGTCTTGTCGGGGACGGTCATCCAGATGTGGCGGATGATGCCGGGGCCCTCGATGTCCGCGAGCGTGATGGTCTCGCCGGACTCAAGGGGCACGCAGCACGAGCCCTTGCGGCCGACGCCGAGGTGGCTGGCCGACATGGCGGCACGGCCCTTCTCGCCCGTGATGTTCTCGGGGGTGATGGCGCGGCTTTCCTCACCGCCGTGCATCCACACGTCCTTAAGGAACTCTCTCATCGTCGACCTCCTCTATTCGTCGTCTTCGCACTCGGCGGAACTGGCACCGTTCACGTAGACGATCTGCTGGCGCGCCTCGTCGACGAGGGCGTCGAAGTCGAGTTTCTCGTCGGGGCGCGCGAGCGCGACCGTCATGGCGAGCGGGAGGTTGACACCCGCGATCACGTGGATCCGGTCGGAGGCGAAGCGGGAGAAGCGCTGGTTCACGCTGCCGCCGAGCGCGTCGGTGAGGACGACGACCTCGTCAGTGCCCGAAAGAGCCGCCTCGACCGCCGCGTCGAGCCCCTCGCCGTTGTCGTTCACGTAGGCGCACACGGCGTTGACGGCGTCGCTCTTACCCGTAAGGAACTCGAGGGTGTCCTTGAAGCCCTGGGCGAGAAGGGAATGGCTCGCCACAACTATCTTTCTCATTGATTCACCAATCTCTTGGGTCGAAGCTAAGCGAGGATGCCAGCGGCGGAGGCGACCATCGCGAGGACGATCACCACGAGGATGAGGACCGTCATGCTCGCGTTCTTCTTGGTAAGAAGGTAATACGCGCTTCCCGTGATGGCGGCGGGGATCATGGCAGGCAGGATCTTGTCGAGCAGCGGCTGAATCTCCATCGAGACGTCGCCGAAGCTGAAGCTAATCGGGCAGGTGACGCCGATGACCGAGGCGATGAGGCAGCCGACCACGGTGAGGCCGAGCACGGAGGCGGCGGCAGTGAGGTTGGGAAGCTTCTCGCTGAAGTCGGTGACGAGCTTCACGCCCTGCTTGTAGCCGAACTCGAGGGCGTGCATGCGGACCCAGAAGATGGCCAGGATGAGCGCGAACCAGATGCCGGCTCCCACGGGGTTGCCCTCGATGGCCATGTAGGCGGCGATGGAGCCCATGATGGTCGGGATCATGGTCATGAGCAGGGAGTCGCCGACGCCGGCGAGCGGTCCCATGGTGCCGATCTTCAGGTCTTGGACGGCGTCCGCCGCCGCTAGGCCGTCGCGTTCCTCCATGGCCACGCAGGCGCCAAGGATGATGGCGGCGAGCCAAGGCTGGGTATTGTAGTAGCGGAAGTGGTTGTTGAGCGCTTGCTTATAGTCCTCGTCGTTCGTGTAGATCTTCCTCAGGACCGGCGAGAGGGCGTAGGCGACTGAGGCGCCCTGCTGGGTCTGGTAGTTGAAGGTGCACACGCTCATGAGCCAGCGCCAGTTCGCGTTGCGCAGATCCTTCTTGGTGACCTTGTAGCCGGAGGACTTGCCCTCGGCGACGGCGGTGATGTTCTCGTTTTCCATGGTTACTCATCCTCTCCGATGAAGGCGTCTGCGGAAGCGTGGGCGGCGAGCTCGGTGTCCCTCTCGGCACGCTGGTAGAACGCGATCGCGAGGGCAACGCCGACGATGGCGGCGCCGATGATGGGCACGTTCAGGAAGGCCGAGAGGAAGAAGCCGACGAGCAGGTACTGGAAGTACTTGCCGGTGGGCATGTAGCGGAGCAGCATGGCGATACCGATGGCCGGGAGCATCTTGCCGGCGAGGGTGAGGCCGGAGAGGAACCACTGAGGCATGACCTCGAGGAGCCAGTTGACGGCGGGCTGGCCGAGCGTCACGGAGACAAAGACGGGCAGGGCGGCGCACAGGCCGAAGAGCGCGGGGCAGACCCACAGGATGGCGTTCATCTGATTGAACTTACCCTCGTTGCAGAACTTCTGGGACTTCTCGACGACGAAGCCGTTGAGGATCTTGACGATGACGTCGAGCTGGATGCCGAGCATGCCGACCGGCAGGCCGATGGCGAGGCCCGTGTCCGCGCCCAGGGTCACGCCGTAGGCGGTGGCGATGATGGCCATCGTGCCGTAGTCGGGAATCGACGAGCCGCCGAAGCCCGCGACGCCGAGCTGCATGAGCTGGATGGTGCCGCCGATGACGAGGCCGGTCTGCCAGTCGCCCATGACGACGCCGGTGATAAGGCCCCAGAAGACGGCATAGTTGACGAAGATCATCGGGATGCCGTAGTAGTCCACGTGCTTGATGAAGGCCAGCAGGGTCAAAAGGACGACTTGCAGGATAGTGAAGTTGACCATGATCCCTCCTTAGATGAGGTCGGCGACGGAGACGGGCTTGTCGGCGGGCACGAACTGTGCCGTCACCTTGACGCCGCGGGCGATGAGCGCCTTGTAGCTCTGGACGTTCTCGGCGGAGGCATAGGCGCGCTGGGTGAGCTGGACGCCGCCCTCCTTGACGAGCGAGCCGCCGACGATCAGCGACGGGAGCTCGATGCCCGACTCGACCAGGTGAAGGATCGTCTCGGGCTCCTTGGCGATGACAAAGACCTTCTCGCGGTCGTACTTGCCCGCCGCGAAGTTCTTGAGCGCGGTCTGCTCGGAGATGATCGAGACGGCCATGCCCGCGGGGCGCGCCATCCTCATAGTGGACTTCAGGACCTCGTCGCCGGCGACCTTGTCGTCGATGACCATGACTCGGGTCGCGCCCGACACCGGGGCCCACTGCGTCACGATGATGCCGTGAAGCAGGCGATTGTCGATTCGTGCCATAACAACACTCATGTTTGCTCCTATCAAATGAAGTTTTACGTTCGGTACTGCCTCGGCGCTATCCGGATTCGCGCCGGGCAAGGGGTTATCGGATTATTGAGGACGCGCAGTCAGCTTGCGGCGGCGCGGGGAAGGTCACTCGTCGAGCAGGAGGTCCGAGGAGCCGAGGCGCTCTTCTCGCGCCGGGGCGGCGCTCACGCTTATGTAGTCGAAGACATATGCGATCTCGCTTACGGGAACCTCTACGCGATAGCGCGTCGAGATGCTCGAGAAGCTCTGCCTGAAGGACTCGATGAAATCGGCACGCTCCTCCTCGAAGCGGTCCTGACCAACGTAGGTCTCAATGGGGTTTCTGGTAACAAGGCGCTCGACGAGACAGCAGAGGTGGACGTAGAGCCCAATGATGGCGTTGCTGCCGATCTTCTCGCCTGTCCTGCGCTGAAGCTCGTGCACGGCGCTCTCGATCTCGTGGAATAGCCGCTCCGGGTCGAGGATGGTGATGGAGCGGATGACGTTCTGCAGCGTCATGTTCGAGAGCAGCTTCTCGTGGAAAGAAGAGAGCTCGGAAGCGTCAAGCCACCTGCCGAACACGGCATCAACCTTAGAGGCGGACGCCGTCGACATGATGTCCTCGAGGGCGACGAAGGGGACGGAGGCGACCCCGGGGTCTCCCGTGCCGATGACGGCGCAGACGCGGTGCTCGGAGAAAACGGCGTCATTCGACCCGTTCGCGACGAGCTGCTTGAAGGGCCTCGTGAGCAGGCGCGCGCCTATGGTGCGCGGGAGGCTCTGCGAGACGAGCTGGCGTATCCTCTCCGCGGCGTCGACCCCGGACTCGGAGCAGAAGACGATGGCGTCCTCACGGTTGACGCGCTCGATCACCTTGCAGTGCGTCACGCACGCGGCGGTCGCATCGCCAAGAACCTCGGCGATGGACTTGCCGCCGAGCAGCCCGACCCCGATCTCGAGCGCAAGACCGGTAGAGACGTTGTTCACCACGCCGATAGTGGAGTCGGTAACGTTCTCGAGGGCCTTATAGGCCTCCTCCAAGGAGCCCATGTCGACGAGGAACACGACCCCGGTGCAGTAGGAATGGCGGTCGACGAGGCGCTGGAGCGGACCGACGATGTCCTTCAGCTGCTGGTCGTAGGGCATGTCGACCGCCTCGTACACATGCATGCCGAGCATACGGTTCGCCGCGTCGGCGATGCTCGTCGCCGTTGAGTAGCCGTGGGACAAGATGACGCAGAGCGTCCGAAGGGCCTTCGCGTCGCGAGACTCCGATGCGACGCACAGCGTCAGAAGCGTCTTCGTGAAGTGATCGAGCGAGATTCCCAGCGCCCCTTCCACGTCTGCGGTGACCTGATCGGAGACGCTCGAGGCAAACGGTAATTCGGAGGTCACGGCACCGAGGAGATGGGAGATTTGCTCCGCACAGGCAGACTTTCGCTTAGCCAGGCCGATGCCCGGCCACAACTGCAGGCAAATCTCCTGGGCCAGCAGAAAAGCGACCTTCCTCGAAAGCTCGATGCCATAAGAAGAGCCTGCGTCGGCAAGGACCGCGCCCACGATGCGCTCGAAGGCGCGCGACCTCGAGGAGGTAACGCCGCGGCCGAAGATCAAGTGATCCTCAACGCCGCGCACAGCGGAGACAGCTTGCGAGACGAGCTCGGAGACAGAGAGCTCCCCGGCGCAGAATCGCTCATCGAGAGAGCACAAGGCATCGAGCGCCTGCTCGACCGGCCCTGTGCTCTCGGCGGCATCCAGGGACGCGTCGATCAGAACGCCATCATCGGGCTGTTGATCGATCTGCGCGGAGGAGAGGAGCCCGCTGGGAAGAAGATACGGGCGAACGACGACGTAGTCGCCCTCGCGATTGAGGAACGCTTTGGCGCAGCAGTTCGTCACGCAGGCGCGCAAGCCGGCGATGTTATCGGAAAAGTCCGCGTTCACGAGGCAACGGTATGCGCCGCGGCTGATCTTCACATCAGAACCGATTCGGCACCCCTCGCTGCGCAGGAAGCTCAAGATGAGATCCTCGCGCTCCTCGGGGGTCCGCTCCTTGAGTGAGGGGACGCGGGCACAGATGGGCATTTTGCTCATATGACCCAATCCGCTGTCAAGAGCCACAATGGCCCCGCCGACCGCTTGCAATCGGTCGGCGGGGCCTGCCGTTAACCCGTCCCGGTCCGCCCC
>JAHAAK010000006.1 GCA_018376905.1 Collinsella sp.
TAGGTCTCGTCGAGCTCGCAGCCGCAGCCCCGCTCGACCCTGAACGAGGGGGAGTAGGCCGAGAGGCACTCGATCAGCCTGTGGCGCATGGTGTAGGCGGTCTTGAGGCAGACGCGGCAGCGCCTCGCGCATTCGCGCAGGGGCAGCATGAGCACGAAGCACTCGGCGTAGGCCATCCAGGTCTCCTTCGGGAGCCTGCTCGTCCCCAGGATGCGCTCGCTGCCCATGCCGAAGGTCCTGCCGCAGCCCCGGCAGAGGTAGCGCTGCTCGCCGTTCTTCGATTTGCCCTTCTTCACGACCGCGGCGGACCCGCAGCGCGGGCAGCGTTCGATTTCGTAGGCGGAGCCGGCCGCGTCGTCGAACGCCGCCGCGCGGATCACGTCCCTGACGGACTCGATAGCGCGGCGGCGCTCGGTCTTGCTGAGGTTCGCCATGCCCTTCTTGAAGTTGAGGACCAGGTCTTCGGCGTTCATGCTGCCCCCATCATCGCGGTCTAACGTTTTGCCGAATATACAGGAGTTTTCTATGTCGGGTTCTTCGGTCCGCATGTACCGAGCCACGCTTCGCACAAACAGCGCGCCGCCCAAGCTCGTCGTCGTTGAAGCTGCATGCCTTTCGCCCGATGAGCGCACAGCATTTGCATTGCTATCAAGTCGCGTCGTCGCCGTTCTGGTCCCTTGCCCGGCGAAAGGTGAACTTGCCATCCAATGCCAAACGCACGGCTGCTCGCTCAATCAGGCTGCCGTAATCGCAACCAGCCAACGCGGCCTGCCGCTCCTTTTAGAAGCCGGCATAGCACTCGCCCTTCGCGGCGCCGGATACGAAAACGAGGCCGCCGCCGATGTAGTCTTTCAACCACGATCGAGCGGCGGCCTCGCATCAGCCATTGAATATGCGTGCAGGCTCGTTGCCTAAAAGGACAAGCTAGAAACCAAAGCCAAAGCCCGTTCCGGTAATCGCCGAGTACATAAAGTAAACGTTGATCACGTTGAGGAACACACCCGTGATGCAACCGTTGCGCAGGTAGCGCTCGCACACGATGCGCGCCATGGCGGCGGAGTCATCATTATTATTTGCCTGGCGTCCCGCCGTAAAGTACGTCGCCACGCTCAGCAGCAGATTGAGTACCGGCAGCGCCAACAGCTCGTAGCTCTTGCCCCAGCGCGTCGCCTCGCCGGCGGCATTAAACTTCGTTGCCACCTCGGGACCAATGTTGGGGATAACGCACGCTGCGACCACCAGCGGAATCACCGCAAGTACGAGCAGCGCAATACCCATGTAGCCAGCTTTTTTGCCGTATTTAAACATATGCGTCGCCCTTACACGTTAAAGCGGAAGTGCACGACGTCGCCATCGGCCATGACATAGTCCTTGCCCTCAATACGCAGCTTGCCGGCAGCCTTGGCGCCCTGCTCGCCGCCGAGCTCGATGTAGTCGTCGTAACCAATGACCTCGGCCTTAATAAAGCCGCGCTCAAAGTCGGTGTGGATGACGCCGGCAGCCTGCGGGGCGGTTGCGCCCTGACGAACCGTCCAGGCCTTGACCTCCATCTCGCCGGCCGTAAAGAACGACTGCAGGCCAAGCAGCTTGTAGGCAGCCTGAGCGAGCACGTCCAGACCGGGCTGTTCCAGGCCCAGGCTCTCCAGGTAGTCGGCGGCGTCCTCGGGATCGAGCTCGGAAAGCTCGGCCTCAATCTTGGCGCAGATGGGCAACGGCTTGACGCCATCGATGGGCGCCAGGTCGTCGTTGAGCATATCCTCGTCCACGTTGGCCACATACAGGATGGGCTTCATGGTGAGCAGGAACAGCCCCTTGGCGGCGGCACGCTCCTCGTCGGTCATCTCCATGGACGCGGCTCGCTTGCCCTCGTTGAGCCAAGCGAGCAGGCGCTTGGCCACCTCGAACTTGGGCATGAGCTCTTTGTCGCGCTTGGCCTCCTTCTCGAGCTTGGGCAGCTGCTTCTCGAGCGTGCCCATGTCGGCCAGGATGAGCTCGGTCATGATGGTGTCGGCATCGCCGGCGGGATCGACAAACTCGCCCGTGCGGCCCACCTCACGCATGACGTTGGGGTCCTTAAAGTAGCGCACGACCTCGCAGATGGCGTCGGTCTCGCGGATGTTTGCCAAGAACTGGTTGCCCAGGCCCTCGCCCTCGTTGGCACCCTTCACCAGGCCAGCGATGTCGACGAACTCGACCGTCGCCGGCACAATGCGGCCGGGGTTAACGATGTCGGCGAGCTTTTGCAGGCGGCTATCGGGCACATCGACGATACCCACGTTGGGGTCGATCGTGGCAAACGGGTAGTTGGCGGCAAGGCCGGTCTTTTTGGTAAGCGCGGTGAACAGCGTCGACTTGCCCACGTTGGGCAGGCCCACGATACCGATGGAAAGGGACACAGCAGCTCCTTTAGGTACAGGTATTTCAAACTGCATAAGTATAGCGCCGCCGCAGCATCCGGGCGAATCCGGACACCACGACGGCGCAAATGAAGCAGAGATGCGTGAGGGTTCGAGACAGTAGTCCTTACTTAAGCTCGGGCCAGAAATCCTTGTTGGCCTCGATGAGCTCGTCTAGGATCTGCTTAGCAACGCTCGCCGAAGGAATGGTCTTGGAGAGCGTGAGTGCCTGCCAGAGCTTCTGGTAGCTGCCCTCGACCCAAGCCTGGACAACGAGCTTCTCGACGGAAACCTGCTGCTCCATCAGGCCCTTCTGGAACTGCGGGATCGGGCCCTGGCAAATCTTCTCAAAGCCGTTGGAACCGACGATGCAAGGAACCTCGACCATGGCCGTCGGGTCGAAGTTGGGCACAGCGCCATCGTTGGGGACGATCAGCAGGAAGCGCTCGAGCGTATTCTCGGCCAGCGCGCAGGCAAGGTCGACGATGTAGTTGGCATGTACATCTGGCTCAAAGCCGCCGTCTTTAGCAGTACCCTTGGCGATGATGTCGCGGCAAGCGCCAAAGACCTTCTTCTCGCGGCCGTCCATAACCTCATTGGCGCGAGTGTAGTTGGGGTCGGACGTCTCGACGACATAGTCCGGGTACAGGTAATACTTGAGGTAAGTATTGGGAATCGTCTCGGGATCGACAGCATAGACATCCTTGGCCTTGCCGAAGGTGTGAATCCAGCTCTCCTCGACATGCTGCTCCTTACCGGCCTCGTGCTCGATGCCGTCCAGGTAGCCGTTCTTAGCCATGTGCTCCTTAATCTGCGGCATAAGGTCGTTGCCGTCCTTGTCGTAGATTTTGCTCCACCAACCAAAGTGGTTGAGGCCGTAGTAGCTATACTGCAGCTCGCGACGATCCTTGATGCCGCACATACGGCTCATCTTATCCATGAGGTCGATCGGCATGTCGCAGATGTTAATGATGCGGCTGTTGGGGCGCAGCACGCGGCAGGCCTCGGCGACGATAGCTGCGGGGTTGGAGTAGTTGAGCATCCAAGCGTTGGGGCTGTACTTCTCCATGTAGTCGAGAATCTCGATGACGCCGCCGATGGAGCGCATGCCGTAGGCGATACCGCCGGCACCGCAGGTCTCTTGGCCAACGCAGCCGTACTTGAGAGGAATCTTCTCGTCGAGCTCGCGCATAGCGTACAGGCCAACGCGGATGTGAGCGAGGACGAAGTCAGTACCGGTAAAAGCGGTCTCGGGGTCGGTGGTGTAGTTGAACTCAACCTCGGGTGCGTTCTCGTGGAAGTAGATCTCGCAGGCCTTGGCCACGGTCTCCTGGCGCTCGGCGTTGTTGTCGTAGAAGGTCACCTTGTTGACCGGGAAGCGGTCGCGCTCCTCAAGCAGCATCAGGGCGATGCCCGGGGTGAAGGTAGAGCCACCGCCGGCAATGGTCACGGCATAGTTTTTCTTGGACATGATGTCCTCCTCATTCTGGCCGCTTGCTCAATCCATCCCCGTACGCGGCCTGCACGGTTTGGAATTGTTACCTAGAAGTGGAGTTTTTTATCTCTAGAATCGGCCTTGCGGTGCATACCGGCTCTGCAAGGCCGATTGCTTCGATGGACGATGGTTTACAGAAGACTCTCGAACTTCAGAAGACTTTCGAACTTCTCGCGAACCTGCGGGACGGTAAGGCCGATGATGACCTGGATTGACTGACCTTGGACCACCAAGCCATGCGTACCGATCGCCTTGAAGGAAGCCTCGGGTGCAACGACGCTCTTGTCCTTGACGTTAACGCGCAGACGGGTAGCGCAGTTAGTTACATCGATGATGTTATCCGTGCCACCGAGCAGATCGAGGATCTTCTCGGCAAGCACCAAGCGCTCATCATCTTTACTCTGGGCGACCGATTTGCCAGCAGCAGCACCGCCCTGCTTTTGCTTGTAGTCGGCCTTGGACTTGAGCTCGACCTCAACATCGTCATCCTCGCGACCGGGAGTCTTAAAGTCGAACTTGACGATCAGGAAACGGAAGACCACGACCCAAAGGGCGGTAAAGCACAGACCGACAAGGATGGAGATGGCGTACTGCAGACCGTGTGCGGCCCAAAGGGGCAGCCAGTCCCACGAGAGCATCGAGATGATGCCGCCGTCGAAGATACCCACGACGCCAAGGAGGTTTTGAGCCATGCAGCCAAGCGCTCCGAGCACGCAGTGGACGACGAACAGGCCGGGCGCGATGAACAGGAAGGTGAAGTCAAGCGGCTCGGTAATACCGCAAAGCATAGCGGTAAGGGTGACGGGAATGAGCAGAGCCTTGACGCGCTGCTTGCGCTCGGGTTTGGCGGTCATATAAAACGCAATGGCGACGCCAAGCGAGCCGAAGACTTTAGTCCAACCAGGGCAGGTATAGGCAGCCCAGGGTGCGGCATCCTTAAGAGCAATGCTCGGATCGGCAGCCAGTTGGGGCAGGATGTTGGCCCAAGCAGCAAAGATGCCGCCGTTGACCGCCGCGTTGTCGTAATAGAACGGCGTATAGATAAAGTGGTGCAGGCCTGTAGGAATCAGCACGCGCTCGAAGAAAGCAAAGACGCCCACGCCAAACGTACCGGCGGAAAGGATGAATCCCTGGAAGGCGGCGATAGCAGCCTGAACATGCGGCCATACCAGGCAGGCGATAATAGCGACCGGAACCATAACGAAGAAACCGATCATATAGATGAACAAGGAGCCCGAGAACACGCCCAACCACTCAGGAAGTTCGGTGTCGAAGTACTTGTTGTGAAGCATCGTGGCAATACCCGAAATGATAAGCGCGCCCATGATGCCCATATCAAGCGTTTTGATGCTTGCGATAGTGGCAAGACCAGTACCGCTGCCCGCCTCGACAGAGTAGTCGACCCCAAAGACAGGGCCCCACTGCCCCAAGATTGTGCTTACAAAGTAGTTGAAGGTAAGGTAGATGGCCAAAGCCTCCATGCAGCAGCGAGCGTTCTGCTTGTTCGCGAGCGAGATTGGCAACGCTACGCAAAACAGCAACGGCATCTGGTTAAAGAGCGTCCAACCACCCTGGAGCAGCACATTCCAGCAATCAAACCAAAGATGACCCGCTGTGGCCATCTCGCCAAAGATCGCCTCGGTGGTAAACAACGTACCCAGGCCGACGACGATTCCGGAAAATGCGAAAAGAATTGCAGGCGTGTACATTGCACCGCCGAAACGTTGTATCTTTTGCATCATGACGGGGAATCCCCCTCTCTTCATTCGGAGCGCTGCGGTTTTGGCTTCACTCGAGACCGCAGACGCGCCGTTTGCGTGTACCTCGTGCAATAGGACGGGTGGGCCCGCTTCCCTGACTTCTTGCACTTACGTTTTATCACATCACTCATCTATACAAGTTAGTATAAATACTACGGTCGGTCAACGGTTGATTATTGGCCGTAAACGGTATATGTCCAGTATTTCCCCTGCTAAATCTGACATAGCTGATGGCTGCAATTTATATTTCTTTTCAACTTGTATAGATGTGCTTGTCTATATCTATAAATATGCCTATACTTCATTACAACATTCACCGCCACGTTAAGGAGTCACCATGAAAAGCGCGGTCTTCTATGGAAAGCACGACCTCGGAGTCGAGGAATCGGCAAAGCCGGCCGTGGGCAGGCGCGACGTTCTGATCAACGTCAAAGCTTGCGGCGTCTGCGGTACCGACGTTCATATCTATGAAGGCGACAAGGGTGCAGCCGACGTTACCCCGCCTACAATCCTTGGTCATGAGTTTGCGGGCGTTGTCGAGGCCGTGGGCAGCGACGTCGCTGGCTTTAAACCGGGCGATCGCGTGTGCATCGACCCAAATCATCCCTGCGGCTGCTGCGAACCCTGCCGCGACGGAATCAACCACTACTGCGAGCATATGACCGGTTACGGCACCACCGTTAACGGCGGCTTTGCCGAGTACTGCTCCGTCGATATGCAGCAAGTCTACAAGTTGGGCGATCATACCAGCTTTGAGCAGGGTGCTATGACCGAGCCCGTCGCCTGCTGCCTGCACGGCATCGATATGTGCAACATCAAGCCCGGCTGCACAGTTGTCGTTATCGGCGGCGGCATGATCGGTCTGCTCATGATGCAGCTCGCCAAAAACGCCGGCGCCACTAAAGTCGTTTTGCTCGAGCCCGTCGAGGGCAAGCGTGAGGTTGCGCTCAAACTCGGCGCCGACCTGGCAATTGATTCCATCCACGAGGACGTCCCGGCCCGCCTGAAGCAGGAGGGCATCGGCAACGTCGACGTTGTAATCGAATGTGTCGGTAAGCCCGTCACCATTGAGCAGGCCATTAGAATCGCCGGCCATAAGGCCACGGTTATGATGTTCGGCCTCACCAAGCCTGATGAGACAATCACCGTCAAGCCCTTCGAGGTCTTCCAGAAGGAGCTCGTGCTCACCTCATCCTTCATCAACCCTTATACGCAGCGTCGCGCGCTCGAGCTCATCGACTCGGGCAGGATCGACGTTTCTTCGATGGTCGCAAAGGTAGCCTCCCTCGATGAACTCGGTGCCATCCTGTCAGACCCGGCCCTGCGTGCCATGGGTAAATATATAATCAACCCCAGCAAGTAAATCGATCGACACCTGCGCGAGTGGTCCTCATCCACCGCTCGCGCACTCAGCTCTAGGAGACCGTCATGGCGCGAGCCATCTTTCAAACCATTTATGACACCGTGAAGCAGTCGATTGACGACGGCACATACGCCTATCAGAGCTATCTGCCTTCGGAGACTGAGCTCACTCAGCAGTTTGACTGTTCGCGCATGACGGTCCGTCGCGCCATCTCGATGCTTGCGGCAGATGGTTACGTGCTCCCCCAGCAAGGCAAAGGCATGCGTGTCATTCGCAACATCAGTGACGAGAAGAGTCGTGGCGGCGGCGGACTCGAGACCTTTAAGGAAATCGCAGCCAGCCGAGGCTTTGAGCTCAAAACGGTCACCACTGTCTTTGAGCTCCTCATCTGCAGCAAGGCGCTCTCCAAGATTACCGGGTTTCCCGAAGGCTGTGAGCTCACACGCGCCAAACGCATCCGTTATGCAGACGGACAAGCCGTGTGCTCCGACGACTCCTATTACCTAAGCTCACAAGTACCGGGGCTGACACCCGAGATTGTCAACGACTCGATCTATCGTTACCTCGAAGAAGATCTTGGCATTAAAATTGCCACGGGCAAACGCGATGTAACGATTGAGCATCCCACGCCCGAGGATGCGCGCGTGCTCGACCTCGACGACTTTAACGCACTTGGCGTTGTACGCGGACAGACCTACAACGCCGACGGCATCCTTATGGAATACACCGAGACCAAACAGGTCCCCGGGTTCTTTTTGCTCCATGAAACCGTGACGCGCAACGGTACCGGTCGAACCGGCCACCAAAGCAGCATGAACTAACCGTCTATTAGTTGCGGTGGGATAGTTCCTAGAATGGCCAGCTTAGGGGCAAAACAGGAACTATTCCACCGCAACTTTTTTGGCCGGCGGGGCAGTATCTGTCCCACCGGCCATCATTTACGCTCTTTTAGCTAGTCCGCGAGCTTCTCCACCTGATCGAGCATCTTGTCAAGCTTGGCCTTTGCCTCGGCCTTGACCTTCTCGGCCTCCTCGTGGGCCTTGGCCTTTTGCGCAGCCTTTTCCTCGGCCTCGGGGTCGACGACGACCAAGTTGGATGCATCGTGCTCAACAAGCTTGAGCGCATGTTCGGGACACACCTTGACGCAGGCCCCACAGCCTAGGCAATACGTGGACTCCAGTGCAAAGCGGCCGCTTCCCACCAAATCGCAGGCAAACGTGGGGCACACGTTGACGCACTCGCCGCACGACGTACACTTGTCAAAATCGCACTCCGGCGTGCTCACCTGCATGTTCTGGGCAAGCTCGGGATGGTTCTGCAGTGTCGAGAGCACCAGCTGCCGCCCGTGCGTGAGCGAACGGCGACGCTTGGTCGTCGTGGTGCCGCACATGGTGTTGAGCGTGCGCTCCAGCTGGGTAATCTGATGGCGATGGGCCTTGAGCTTTTGCGTCACCGAGGCCAGCGCCGCCGTCGCCGGATTGAGCTTGGTCACCGTCAGGCCCGTCGTGCGGGCGATCTTTTCCATGTACTCCTTGCGCTCGTACTCGCGAAGCTTATGGCACTTGAGGCTCTTGGGGTCGACCTCCAGGCCCATACCCGTGCCAGACCACTCCTCGGCCTTCGCAATCGCCTCGCCCAGAATGTCCTCACCGCCGATGTTGCGGCATTTATCGCACACGCCCAACGGCAGGTACACGCTCACGTTGGGATAGTCCGCCAGTACCGAGAACCAGGTCTCGGCCGTAATATCGCCCACGCAGGCAACGACGACCTCGTTTTCGCGCGGCATGCGCTTAAGGGCGCGCGTGCAGGTGACGTAGGCGGTCTCGTGGCTCGTAGCAGCGGAGACGATATCGTCATACAGGTTTTTGGGCGCCAGGCGCGGCGAGATGATCGCCTCGGTCGGACAGGCAGCGGCGCACAGGCCGCACTTGCGACAGGAGTCGAGAATCTCGATAGCGTCTTCCTCGACCTCGATAGCGTTGACCGGGCACACGTCCATGCACGCGGTGCAGCCGCTCTTTTCGTTTTTGCAGGTCAAGCACGGAATGGTGTTACCGCGCGGACGTTCCTTGTAGTCGGCAGGATTCCACTGCGGTGCCGACGGATCGAGTGCATCGGTCACACCGCCAAGCGGGTTTTTAAGAAAGTCGAAACCCTTGCTGATCTCGATAATGTCATCAAACAGATCGTGTTCCTGCGCCATGCGCGGCCCCTCCCTGAGCAGTGCAAACAAGCAAGAGATAATGATACGCTATCGGTCCACGCCTCGGGCAAATTACACGCGGCGCATCTTTGCGGCAAATAGCCCATGGCCCATCGCCGCCTCGATTGCACAAGGTCAATCAAGCGCCAAACTATGCCTCGCACATGAGCTGCACGAGCTTTTGTCTGGTCACCTTGGCCTGTTCGTTAGCCATATTGCGTTCGTTTCTAAAGGCCGCATCTGCAACGCTCATCAGGTCGGCATCGGAAATCTCGTCAAGGCCCAGCTCCTCGAGCGTCGTCGGCAGACCGACGCGCTGGCAAAACTCGAGCACCTGATTAAGCTCGGGCGCACGCTCCAGGCGCAGCTGCACCACCAGGCCAAATGCCACGGCCTCGCCATGCATGGCCTTGCACTCGGGCAGAATCGTCAGACCGTTGGCGATGGCATGCGCCAACGCCAAGCCACCGCTTTCAAAGCCGACGCCCGAGAGCAGAATATTGCACTCGATCAGACGCTCAACCGCCGGCGATATACGTCCCTTTTTGAGATCGCGCTTGGCAGCGACGCCGCACTCCATGAGCGTGTCATAGCAGGCACGGGCCGTAACCAAGGCCAAGTGTCCCGGCGCGCCACCGTGCTCGTTAGCGCCGTGCGCCGCGGCACACGAACGCGCCTCGAAGTACGTTGCCAGTGCGTCGCCCATACCAGCGACCGTCATCCGCAGTGGTGCTGCCGCAACCACGTTGGTATCAACCACGACCAGATCGGGATTTTTGTCGAGTATCAAGTAGCGGTCGAACGACCCATCCTCGTGATACAGCACCGAAATCGCACTGCACGGGCCGTCCATCGAAGCCGCCGTGGGGCATACACACAACGGCAACTCGGCATAAAACGCTACCGCCTTGGCGATATCGAGCATCTTGCCGCCGCCAATACCCACCACCATGTCGCAATACTCGGCCCGGGCTTCCTTGGCCATTCCGACAACGGCCTCTTCCGTACACGGACCGTTATAAATCTTAAAGAACGGCTCGCTTAGATCTTCGTCCAGAAATCCATCGACGATCTGCCTGCACAGCCGATCCTCGGTGCCCTGGTCAAACAAGACATAGGCAGCGCAGCCCAACCATGACAAATACCTGCCTTGACGCGAAAGTTCGCCCGGCCCCTGAACATACCGGCCGGGACCGCCATAAACCATAGGAAGCGCCATACGAGAATCCGCCCTTCATCAAACAACGATTGGTGCAAAGTAACCTGACCCCTTTGCACCATAGCAAAAGGGGCAAAGCCATCTGTTGGCTTTGCCCCTTCCTTAGCTTGATTTACTCATCCATGAGATAGTAGTGGCCCAGCGCGTCGGCACCCAGGATGGCGTTTGCGACCATCTCGGGCGTCACCTCAAACGGCATGTTGCACATGGTGTCCTCGGGCGCGCAAGCGGCCTCGGCAACGACCATGGCCTGCTCGCGCGTAACCTCGGCAACGCCAAGCTCCTTCATCGTGACCGGCAGGCCCAGCTCAATGCAGAAGCCCAAGACTTCCTCGAGTTTCTCAGTCGGAGCATCCTCGAGTACCAGCTGGACGATGGTGCCAAAGGCGACCTTCTCGCCGTGATACATGCCGTGGCACTCGGGCAGCATCGTCAGGCCATTGTGGATGGCATGAGCAGCAGCAAGGCCCGAGCTCTCAAAGCCAATGCCCGAAAGCAGCGTATTGGCCTCGATGATATGCTCGACGGCAGGCGTGAGCGCACCCTTCTCCAGCGCGACCTTGGCCTTGACGCCATCGGCCATAAGCGTCTCGTAGCAGAGCTTGGCGAGTGCCAGACCGGCCATGCCGCCCTTGCCGCCAGCGCAGGTGCCACCGTCGGCATCGTGCGTTGCCTGGGCCTCGAAGTAGGTTGCGAGCGCATCGCCCATACCGGAAACCGTCAGGCGCACCGGGCTCGCCGCGATAACCGTCGTATCCATCAGGACAATGTTGGGGTTTGCCTTAAGGAAGAGATATTTATCGAACTGGCCATCGTCGGTGTAGAGCACCGAAAGCGCCGAACACGGGGCATCGGTCGAAGCAATGGTGGGGCAAATGATAACCGGGGACTCCAGGTAATAGGCGACGGCCTTCGCGGTGTCGAGGATCTTGCCGCCACCGACGCCGACGATGATGTCGCAACCGTTGTCGCGAGCGAGCACAACCAGGCGATCAACCTCGCCCTTGGAGCACTCGCCGTTAAAGTCCTCAAACAGCAGCTCGGCCTTAGCCTCGGCAAAGCCGCCCTCGATCTTGGCACCGACGCGCTTCTTGCCCGAAGGCGTCACGATGACGAGGGCCTTAGCGCCGAGCGGCTCGACATAGGAGCCGAGCTTGGCGAGCTCGTCCGGACCCTGGATGTACTTGCTGGGGCTATTGAAAATTGCAGCCATAACTATCCCATTCTCTAAAAAAGAAAGGGGCTCCGTACAGATACGTGCGGAGCCCCTCGTTACGATAACAAGAGTCGATTAGAAATCGATATCGGTGTCGTAGTAGCAGGCCTTGAGGATCTTCTCGAAGTCGGCAGCCTTGGTCTCACGCGGGTTCTCGGGCGTGCAGGCGTCCTGCTCGGCGTTCGCGGCGATCTCGGGCAGCTTGGCGAGGAACTCCTCCTCGGAAACCATCTGCGGGTTCTCGGCGTCGACCTTCACGCCACCATTCGCGTAATCCTTGATGGACTGCGGAATGTTGAGCTGGTCGTTGAGGTCGCGAATCTTCTGGACGAGTGCAGCGATGAGCTCCTCGTTGGTCTCGCCGGGAAGGTGCAGGATCTCCTTGGCCACGTAAGCGTAACGCTCGGCAGCACGGGGATCCTTGGAGTTCCACTGGATGACCTTGCCCAGGTACATGGCGTTAGCGGCACCGTGGATGATGTGGCCGTTCTCGAAGGCAGCACCGGTCTTGTGAGCCATGGAGTGAACGATGCCGAGCAGGCCCGAGGAGAAGGCGATACCGGCGATGCACTGAGCCTCGTGCATGTGCTGACGGGCCTCATGGTCGCCAGCATAGGACTTGGGCAGCCACTCGACGATCTCGCGGATGCCGTGCAGAGCATTGGCGTCGGTGAACATAGAGGCGCAGGTGGAAACGTAGGCCTCCATGCAGTGGGTCAGAGCATCCATGCCGGTGTGAGCGCACAGCTTGGCGGGCATGGTGTAGGTGAGCTCGGGGTCGACGATGGCGACATCAGGGGTGATGTTGAAGTCGGCCAGCGGGTACTTGATGCCCTTGGCGTAGTCGGTAATGACGGAGAACGCGGTGACCTCGGTAGCGGTGCCGGAGGTAGAGGAGATGGCGCAGAAATGAGCCTTCTGACGCAGCTCGGGGAAGCTGAACGGCTGGATGATGTTATCGAAGGACTCCTCGGGATACTCGTAGAAGACCCACATGGCCTTAGCGGCATCGATGGGCGAGCCGCCACCGATGGCGATAATCCAGTCGGGCTCGAACTCGCGCATGGCCTCGGCGCCCTTCATGACCGTCTCGATGGACGGGTCGGACTCGACGCCCTCGAACAGCTTGACCTCGAAACCGCCTTCCTTAAGGTCGTTCTCGACGTCCTGCAGGAACCCGCCGCGGCGCATAGAGCTGCCGCCAGAAACGATGATGGCCTTCTTGCCCTTGAGGTTCTTCACCTCGTGGCGAGCGCCCTCACCAAAGTACAGATCGCGAGGATTGGTAAAACGTCCCATACTGTGCCTCCTAAACAAGCCCCTCTTAGACTTGCGTATATAACGGAGCACCCGATTGGCTCCGTTAGGACCGGTTTGCGCGTTGCCGGCGATGACAATGCGCGATGTCTAAACGTCTCAACGCTCAGACAAACACTATTTTACCGTTCTGGTTGGTCAGTTATTCACCTAAAGCCGCCAATGATGAAACGTTTTTTCTATCCCTGAAGACCCTTGTGCGGCATTCATACTCCCAAGCTGGGCAAACGTTTTATCAAGGTTGACTACATATCCCGGGCAGGACGGTGCCCCTCCAAAATATGCACCGTTCGCCGCCAAAAATCGACCGTTTACGGCACTGTGATACCACCCGCGCAACCGAGGTGCCGACATTTGTGCGACATCCGTCTTCGTGGTGCAAAGGTGCAAGTCCAAGTGCGGCACCCCCGGTGTGCCACATGCGGGTAAACTAGACCTTTATATAGAGACATTTGAACCCTAACCGCAGCAAAGGAGGCCCCATGGCATTCGATCCCATTCAAGAGGATTGCCATCGCCTCGTTCTTGAGGCCTTGCGCCGCGACAATATCCCGCTCACTGACGGCCCCGCCGTCGAGCGTCTGATGGAGCAATTCACCCGCAACCCCGCGCCGCTCATCGTGCACGATCGCGACCGCGCCGGGCACCTCATTGCCAAGGTGGTCGAGGCTGTCGACTACCGCATCCCTTTTATCCCCGACGACGCCCAGGCAGAGCAAGAAGAGGCCGCTGCCGAGAACATGCTCCGCGAGGCAGCCGCGCTCGATCCGGCCAACTGGGATGCCCAGCGCATGCTGACGGCGCTCACCGCCGAATCCAACGAGGAATACGTGCAATATCTGGTGTCCAAGTGCGACGAGGTGGAGCACGATCTGGCGCTCAAGATTGCCTCGGCGCAGGACCCCTACGAGCGCGAGGCCGCAGGCGACCTGACCCGCCGTCCCTACCTGCGCTGGCTTGCCGCCTTGGCATCGCGCGCGCTCATTAGCGGCCGCTACCGCATGTCGCTCGAAGCCGCAAATCGCAGCTTGGACTTTGCGCCCAACGATCCTGCCGGCGTCCGCCACACCGCAATGCTCGCCATGGCAAAGCTCGAATACCCCGCTGAGGAGCTCAAGCGCTTTCGCTCTGCCCACTCCGTCCCCTATCTTGCCAACACGCCGCTGCGCCGTCGTCCCAAGGATGCGGAACGCAACTTGGACCCGTGGACGCTCATCGCGCTGATGAGCGCTGCCTGGCGCGAGCTGGATTACGAGGGCGCCGAACACTACCTGCGCATCCTTGCGCGCTCGTGCCCGCACGCAGCCGAGGCACTCTACTTCCAAACCGAGTTTCCCGATGGCGTCTATGCTCGCGTCAACGTAGGTCCGGGCTCCACCGATGAGCTCGTCCTTGCCCTGTCCGAGGCGACGCCGGTGCTACAGGAGGGCCTGGGCGCGCCCGACAACGCCAGCTTTGCCGCCTGGGTCGCCACCAACGACATCGTGCGCTCCCAGATCGACGAGCGCATCCTGCGTGCAGCCGAGCAGGGGCTTCCATTTAAGGGAGGGGACCTCTAATGGATCCGAGCGTCTACATCCCCGCCTACTTGGAGCGCACCTATCTGGCGTCGCACCCCGAGCTCACCGATGCAGCACGCGAGCTTGTCCATAACGACATTAGTGCGAATCCCCAAAAGTATGCGCAGTCCGAGCATGCTCAGGCGCTGCTGTCCTACGCCGGTGTTCATCGCCACCTGCTCGACGAGCTCCATCGCATCGAGGACATGGGCAGCGACGAGGAATTTGAGCAGACGCGCAACCGCCTGTTCGACGATATGCGTGATGAACTGCTCAAGATCGTCCGCATCGATGCGCTGGCCGTCGATGCCCAGCTACTCGCCATCATCCTAGCGGACACGCCCGTCGACGCCTGCCTGGGCGACCTGATGAAGCTCGAGGCGACCACGGCCGATTACCTGCAGCAAAGTGTGCCCGGGTTCGATATGGAGGCCCCGCACTACTGGGCCAACAAAGTTTTGACGGACGGCGTGACGGCGGCAGAGCTCACCGTGAGCGAGCCGGCCCTTATCGGGTGGCTCCACACGCTCGAGGCCATCTCGCAGCTGTGCATGGCGAGCGCCCGCTACCGCGCTGCTGCCAACTACGCCCGCCGCGTCCTTAAAGCAGAAGGCTATCCCACTCGGGCCGCAGGCACCGTGTTGCTCGCCCTCGCCCGCTTGGAAGACCAAGACGGCTTTTTTGCCCTGGCGCATCAGCTCGAGGAACAGATGGGGGCAGACGCACTCGAAAACTCTCCTTGGTACCTGCTCGCCCGCACGATTCTGCTGTTCAAAACAAACAAGATGCGCCCGGCGACGCGCGCGCTGCGTGAGTTCGCTAACCGTTGCGAGGGTGGCGCGTTCTTCTTGCTGAACCCCATGTACCAGACGCCGTATCTTCCCTGCCGACCCGAGCCGCGCGACCCCTGGGACCTTTCGCACCAGGCAGTTTGGGAGGCCGACGGCATTATCTCGGACACCCCCGACTTTGCCCCCTGGGCCAACGCCTGCGAAGATGTATCGCAGCTCGCCCAGGAATTTGCGCGCCGCTACGGCTTTTAGCGACGCGATCGCCCCGACCATGTCATTCACGTTAGGAACGACTTCATGAACTTCCGCTCATCTCTCGCCTGCACCTCGAGCGATATCGCCCGCTGGGGGCTGCGCTCTATCCTTAAGCGCCAGGGCGGCGTACTCCCCGGCCGCATCGCCATGAAGATCGACCCCGAGTTGCTGAGCGACCTCGCCGGCCTTGTCGACCGCAGCGTGGTGATTACCGGTACTAATGGCAAGACCACCACCTCCAACCTCATCGCTGACGCCGTTGCTGCCAGCGGCGCTACCGTGGTGTGCAACCGTGCCGGCAACAATATGGAGCCTGGCGTGGTGGGTGCTCTGCTCGAGGCCCGCGGCGGCCTTAAGCACGCCAGCAGCGGCAAGCGCGTGGGCGTCTTTGAGTGCGACGAGCTCTACACCGTACGCGTTCTGCCCAAGCTCAAGCCGACGTACTTTGTGCTGCTCAACCTGTTCCGCGACCAGCTAGACCGCTACGGCGAGATCGACCATACCCAAGACGTCATCGCCCATGCGTTGGAGCTCTCTCCGACGACAACGCTCATCTACAACGCCGACGATCCGCTGTGCGCCTCGATCGCCGCGCGCGTCCCCAACACGAGCATCGCCTTTGGCATCGACGGCGCCACGGGCACCGAGTCCGACCGCATTAGCGACTCGCGTTTTTGCTCGCAGTGCAACGCCCCGCTGGAATACGACTATGTGCAGTACGGACAGCTGGGCGCCTATCATTGCCCTTCGTGCGGCTGGGGTCGCCCCGCGCTGCTCCGCCGCGTGACGGGCGTTGAGCTCGGCTGCGACGGCTACGGCTTTGACCTGGCCTTTGGACCCGAGGCCAACGCGCCCGCCGTGCACATCGCCACGCGCTACAACGGCCTGTACATGGTCTACAACGTAGCCGCAGCCTTCTTCGCCGCCCACGAGCTGGGCGTGGACGCGGTGCATCTGCAGCCCACGCTCGATGCCTACATCCCCGCCGGCGGGCGTATGGGCCGCTGGGAGATCGCCGGCCGTACCGTCGAGGCAAACCTAGCCAAAAATCCCGTGGGTTTCGATCGCCAGATTCAGTCCATTAAAACGGCAGGCGGCAGGCTCTGCGCCTTCTTCCTCAACGACAACGATGCCGACGGCCACGATGTATCGTGGATCTACGACGTCGACTTTGAGCGCATCGCCGACACAACGGGACTTGTCGCCTTTGCCGGCGGCACGCGCGCGCACGACATGCAGGTGCGCCTCAAGTACGCCGGCATCGATGCCACGATTATCTCGAATATCGAGCAGGCAATCGGCGCCGTGGCAGACGAGACCGCCGATGACACCTTCTACGCCGTCGCCAACTACACGGCCTTTCCGCCGCTGGTCAAGGAGCTCGACGGGCTCAAAGGCACCGATGCGGCTACGGTTACCGCCCACGCTGCAACGTGTGCCGATGGCAGTGCCGTCCCCGCAGGCGTCGCTCCGGCCGAGCTTTCGCGCCCCCTGCGCATCGTCTATCTGTATCCCGACGCCCTCAACCTCTACGGCGACGGCGGCAATGTCATCGCCCTCGAGCGCCGCTGCACCTGGCGTGGCATCCCCGTTCGCGTGGACGAGGTCCGCATGGGCGAGGTGCTCGATCTCGCCGACGCCGACATCGTCATGATGGGCGGCGGCTCCGATCGCGACCAGCTGGCCGTGGCGCACGAGCTGCTCGCTCAAAAAGACAAGGTCGCGGCCTATGTTGAGGACGGCTGCTCGCTGCTTGCTATCTGCGGCAGCTATCAGCTGCTCGGCCGTTCGTACTATATGGGCGAGAATCGCGTCGAGGGCCTGGGCGTCATTGCCGCCGAAACCGTGCGCGGCTCCGACCGCCTGATCGGCAACGTCGCCGTCAAGACCGACCTGGCACCCGAGCCCTTTGTGGGATTCGAGAACCACGGCGGCCGCACCCTGCTCGACGCAGATGCCACGCCGCTCGGAACGTCCGTCGTTGCGGGCACCGGCAACAACGGCGACGATGGCTTTGAGGGCATCATCTACAAGGGCGTCATCGGCACGTACCTGCACGGACCAGCGCTACCCAAGAACCCCGAGCTCGCCGACTGGCTCATTACCCACGCCCTCGAGCGCCGCGGCGATGCGCAGGCCACAGCCCTGCTGCCGCTCAAGCCCCTCGACGACACCTACGAGCGCGCCGCCCACGACGCCGCCATGAAGCTCCTCCCCTAACGCCCCACTACCACAAAGGGGACAGGCACCTTTGTGGTGGTTTTCCAGTTTGCCAACGATATACGCGCCGGCAAAAAAGTCTGCTATACTCTTTCCCGCTGTCCCCATCGTCTAGCGGCCAAGGACGCCACCCTTTCAAGGTGGATATCGCGGGTTCGAATCCCGCTGGGGGCACCATTTGAAATGCAAAGCCCGTTACCCTTGCGGTGACGGGCTTTTTTTCTTCTCCAACGCCGGGATTCGAACCCGGCAGGGTGCGGAGCTGAGGAAACGCGCAAGCGTTTTCCAGCGCAGCACGCAAGGAGCGGAGCGACGCAGCGAAAGCGGGCGGCGCCAGCCGCACGCGGACATCCCGCTGGGGGCACCATTTAAACTGAGAAGCCCGTTGCCCACGCGGTGACGGGCTTTTTGCTACCGTTATGCCGGGATTCGAACCCGACAGGGTGCGGAGCTGAGGAAACGCGAAGCGTTTTCCAGCGCAGCACGCAAGGAGCGGAGCGACGCAGCGGAAGCGGGCGGCGCCAGCCGCACGCGGACATCCCGCTGGGGGCACCACAGAATCTGAGAAGCCCGTTACCAATTCGGTAGCAAAACGGGCTTCAAAGCGTCCTTCGCAAACAAAAACCGGGGCCCACATGATGCGGACCCCGGCTTTCAACCGTGACGATATGTCAGCTACGCTCTACACGTAGAACAGGATGTCGTCGTAGGTCGGGACCGGCCAGTAGTCGGCGGCCACGATCTCCTCCATGGCATCCACGGCGCCGCGCAGCGTATCCATAGCGGGAACGACCTCGTGCGCGTACACGTTGGCCTGCTCCTGGCCATCGAGAGCCTCGGCCTTCTGATGTACGGCGTCGAGCGCCTTGATGGAGTCGTTGATGGTGGTGATACCGTTGCAGAGCTTGTTGAGCGTGTTCTGCTCGCACTGCATGGCGGCCTCAGCACCGGCGGCACGAATAGTCTCAAGGCCCTTAGCGACCTTGGTGGCATAGGCGGTAATGACCGGGCGATAGGTACGACGCGCCTCGCGAACCATCGTGGTGGCCTCGATGTTCATGAGCTTGTTGTACTTCTCGAGCTTGCAGTCGTAGCGGCACTGGGCCTCGGCCTTGGTCAGGACACCCGTCTCCTCAAAGAGCGCAATGGCCTTATCGGAAACAAAGGCGGGCAGGGCGTCGGCCGTGGTCTTGTTGTTGGCAAGGCCGCGCTTCTCGGCCTCAACGGGCCACTCGTCGGAGTAGCCATCGCCGGAAAAGAGGATGCGCTGGTGGTCGGTCAGGACCTTCTTGCAGTACTCGAGCGCGGCGTCCTGGAAATCATCCTCGGGCGTACCCTCAAGGGCATCGGCGAAGGACTTGAGCGACTTGGCCACGGCGGCATCGAGCACCAGGTTGGAGTCGGAGACGTTCTGCTCGGAGCCGCAGGCACGGAACTCGAACTTGTTGCCGGTGAAGGCAAACGGGGAGGTGCGGTTGCGGTCAGTGTTGTCCTGCATCAGCTTGGGCAGGGTATCGGCGCCCAGGTCGAGCACGCCACGCGTGGCATGGACGGAGGCCTTGCCGTCGATGATCTTCTCGACGACCTCGGTAAGCTGGTCGCCCAGGAAGATGGACATAATCGCCGGAGGAGCCTCGTTGGCGCCCAGACGATGATCGTTGCCGGCCGAGGCAACGGAGGCACGCAGGAGCTCCTGATAGTTATCGACGGCCTCGATCACCGCGGTGAGGAAGACGATGAACTGCAGGTTGTCGAGCGGAGTGTCGCCCGGGTCGAGCAGGTTCTCGGACTCGGTGCCAAGCGACCAGTTGTTGTGCTTGCCCGAACCGTTGATGCCCTCGAAGGGCTTCTCGTGCAGCAGGCAGACCAAGTCGTGGCGGGAGGCGATGAGCTTCATCTTCTCCATCATGACCAGATTCTGGTCGATGGCCTCGTTGACCTCGCCGTAGACAGGGGCGAGCTCATGCTGGCAGGGAGCGACCTCGTTGTGCTTGGTCTTGGCAGGAATGCCAAGCGCCCACAGTTCATCGTCCAGGTCCTTCATATAGGCCGAGACGGTAGGGCGGATAGCGCCAAAGTAGTGCTCCTCGAGCTCCTGACCCTTGCAGGGAGCAGCGCCAAAGAGGGTGCGACCGGTGATGACCAGGTCCCTGCGCTTGCGGTAAGCGTCCTTCTTGATCAGGAAGTACTCCTGCTCATCGCCCACGGAAGGAACGACCTTCTTGGGGGTCTTGCCAAACAGCGCCAAAACGCGCTTGGACTCACGCGAGAGTGCGGTCATGGAGCGCAGCAGCGGGGTCTTCTTGTCCAGGGCCTCGCCCGTGTAGGAGCAGAAAGCCGTGGGGATGCACAGGACATCGTCCTTAATGAATGCGGGGCTGGTGGGATCCCAAGCGGTGTAGCCACGGGCCTCGAAGGTGGCACGCAGGCCGCCGTTGGGGAAGCTGGAGGCGTCCGGCTCGCCCTGGATGAGGTTCTTGCCCGTAAACTTGGTAATGGCGGTGCCGTCGTGGTTGGGCTCGAGGAAGCTGTCGTGCTTCTCGGAAGTAATGCCCGAAAGCGGCTGGAACCAGTGCGCGTAGTGCGTCGCGCCCTTGGAGATGGCCCAGACCTTCATGGCGTGGGCAACGGCGTTGGCCACATCCAGGTCGAGCGGCTCACCGTCCTCGAGGGTTGCAGCAAGGCGCTTCCAAATGTCCTTGGGGAGGTAGTCCTTCATGACTTCCTCAGAGAACACCATGGTCCCGAAGCGGTCAGTAAGTTCGGCCATACGGAACTCCCTTCGTATCGGCACCGCGTGAGAAGCGGTGTTGATTACTAACGAACGAGTCATAGATTAGGCTCGTCGTGTTTCCGCAACATTACCGTTATGTTGCTGTCACGAAACCAATCAATGAGGTTACCGCATCGCGGCGGCGTTGCCGCCCTCAATAGCCAATCAACTGCATAAATTGCAGACCTCCCCGCACAGTTTACGGGTAGCTCATTTGCCACGGGCTATAAAGACTGGTATTCGATGCGAAATACCAGTCTTTATAGTCCGTGCCTAGATTAGCCGCTCTGTTATAGAGAAAGCCGATAGCAAGGCATCTTTGATTGGTATCCCCGAATAACGAGTGAAACTCCACCGTGACACAGTGGTGCTGTAGAATCCTTACAACACATCACACTATTACGTATCTAGAGGAGCACGATATGCGCGTCGACGAGGTTTTTAAGCAGGCAGCATCCCAGGGCACCGCGCCCGTTTCGTTTGAGATGTTCCCGCCCAAGGGCGAGCTCACCCTCGACACGGCTCGCGAAGTGGCAGGCAATCTGTGCAAGCTTTCGCCGAGCTTTGTCTCGGTCACCTGCTCGGCCGGCGGCTCGGGCAACGGTGCCACCACCGCCCCCATCGCGCATATGATTTCGAGCGAATTCGACACGCCCTCGGTGGCACACCTTACCTGCGTGGGCCGCTCGTATGCCGATATCGCCGCCAAGATCGACGAGTATCGCACCGCCGGCGTTGAAAACATCCTGGCCCTGCGTGGCGATCTCCCTGCCGGCGCGACCGAGGACGACAAGCCCGCCTCGGACTACGCCTACGCCCGCGACCTCATCCCCGAGCTCGTCGACGCCGGCTTTTGCGTGGGCGCCGCAGCCTACCCCGAGGGTCACATTGCCTGTGAGGATCTCAACCTCTCGGTCGAACACCTCAAGCAAAAACAGGACGCCGGCGCAAGCTTCTTTGTGACGCAGCTCTTCTTTGATAACGAGTGCTTCTACCGCTTCCGCGAGCTTGCCGACAAGGTCGGCATCACCGTGCCCATTACCGCGGGCATCATGCCGTTTATGGGCAAGTCCCAGATCAGCCGCATGGTCTTTATGTGCGGCGCGTCGCTGCCCTCCCCCGTCATCAAGATTCTCGCCAAGTACGAGAACGACCCCGAGAGCCTGCAGGCAGCCGGTGTAGATTATGCCGCCCGCCAACTTTGCGACCTCAAGGAGCACGGCGCCGACGGCCTGCACCTGTACACTATGAACCGTCCTGCGATCGCCGCGACCATTATGGAGCGCCTGGGGTAATGGAAAAACCGCACATCGATACAACCGCTGTCGAAGTGCCGGCCGACCTTGCGTCGCCGGCGCTTTACCGTGTCGATGCCGCGCACCATCCCCGTGTCGACCGTGCCGAGATGCTGCGGTATCTGGGTTACGGCGGCCAGCAGATTGAGCCCGAACTGTCACGACGTATTGAGCTTGTCGTTGAACGTCTGGAACTGGACATTGAGCCCCGTGGCGTGCGCCGCGTGTTTGCCGTCGATGCCACGGGCGTGGACGAACAAAGTGAGCCTTGCATTCGCTTGGTCGGCACCAACGTTGAGCTGCGAGGTCGCGATATCTATCGACATCTCAAAGATGCCCGCTTTGCCGCGCTCATGGCATGCACCCTCGGCATGGACGCCGAGCGTCGCCTGCGCACCACGGGAGCCCAACATCCCCTGGAGGGCGCTGTGCTCGACGCCGCGTGCTCCGCTTACGTGGAAGCCGCCGTTGAGCAAATGGACCAGCAGGTCAAGACGGACGCCGCCGTTCATGGGCTCGCCGGCAACTGGCGTTTTAGTCCCGGCTACGGCGACTGCCCGCTCTCGGCCCAGCGCTCGATCGTCAATGCGCTCAACGCCACGCGGCTCATCGGGCTTACCGTCACACCCACCAGCCTGCTCATGCCCACCAAAAGCGTGACCGCGGTGATCGGCCTATTCGACGGCGAAGTCCACGACGCCCAGAGCCGCCCCACCTGCAATATCTGCCGCATGCGCGAGCACTGCCGCTTCCGCGCCGCCCACACCACCTGCTATTCCAGCCATTAGGAGCCCTCAATGTTTACTCCGCTTATCACTCATGATTCTGACGGCACTGCATTGGTGGCACCCGTTGATGCCGCACGTCGCAACGGTGCCACGTACAAGACGCGCACGATCGGCGATCTGCGCATTAAGGACGATCGCTTGCGTGCGGCCATCGAGGGCACGGGACACCTGCTGTTCGACGGCGGCATGGGCACCATGTTGCAAGCGGCCGGCATGAAGGCCGGCGCCCTGCCCGAGCTGCTCAACTTTGAGGAGCCCCAGGTTATCACCGATATCCAACGTCAATATGTCGAGGCTGGCTGTGACGTGATCACCGCCAACACCTTTGGCGCCAACGCCCATAAGCTCGACGGTGCCGCCACCGTGGCAGACGTCTTTGCCGCGGCCGTCGCCTGTGCCCGCGAGGCCGGCGCCCGCTACGTCGCCGGTGACATCGGCCCCATCGGCGCGCTGCTTCGCCCCTTGGGTACCCTCAGCTTTGACGAGGCCTACGACCTCTTTGCCGAGGAGGTGCGCGCCGGCGTCGCTGCGGACGTCGACCTCTTTATTATCGAGACTATGACCGACCTGGCCGAGATCAAGGCGGCGGTCCTCGCCTGCCGCGAGAACTCCAACCTGCCCGTCTTTGCCACCATGACCTTTGAGGAAGACGGCCGCACCTTCTTGGGCACGAGCCCCGAGGTCGCCGCCATCACTCTCGACGCCATCGGCGCCGACGTCCTTGGCATCAACTGCAGCCAGGGCCCGGCCGAGCTCCGAGGACTCGCTGCGCGTATGCTCACCGTTACCGACAAGCCCGTTATGGTGCAGGCCAATGCGGGACTTCCCCATGTGGACGACGACGGCAATACCGTCTTTGACATCCAGGCCCCCGAATACGCCAAGGCCGTCGCCGGCATGATCGCCGACGGTGTGAGCGTCGTGGGCGGTTGCTGCGGCACCACGCCGGCGCACATGGCGGCCTTGCGCACGCTTATCGATAACCACACGCCCAGCCCGCGCCACCGCAAGCCCAGTATGTCGGTCACGAGCGCCCAAACGGTCGTGGACCTTCCCTGCGACGGCCACAAGATCGCCGTCATCGGCGAGCGCATCAACCCCACCGGCAAAAAGCGCCTGCAGCAGGCCCTGCGCGACGGCGACCTGGACTACGTCGTGAGCCAGGGCATCAGCCAGCAGGAACAGGGCGCCGACATCCTGGACGTTAACGTGGGCCTGCCCGAGATCGACGAAGTCAAGATCATCCAACAGGCGACCGAACAGCTCCAGGGCTCCACGCTGCTGCCGTTGCAGATCGACTCCACCGACCCCGCAGCCGTCGAGGCCGCCGTGCGCCGCTACGCCGGCAAGCCCATCATCAACTCGGTCAATGGCAAGCAGCAGATCATGGATGAGATCTTTCCGCTGGTCGCCCACTACGGCACCAACGTTGTCGGCCTTACGCTCGACGAAGGCGGCATCCCCGATACCGCCGAGGCTCGCTTCGCCATCGCCGAGCACATCGTGGCCGAGGCTGCCCGTTACGGCATCGGACCGGACCGCATCCTCATCGACTGCCTGGTCATGACCGCCTCGACCAACCAGCGCCAGGCCGAGCAGATCCTGCGCGCCATGTCCCTGTGCAAGGAGCGCCTGGGCGTCAAATGCGCGCTCGGCGTGTCGAACATCAGCTTTGGCCTGCCTGCCCGCCCGCTGCTGGGTTCGGTCTTTTTGGCCGCCGCCTTTGGCGCGGGCCTGGACGCCCCCATCATGAACCCGGGTTCCAAGCGCTTTATGGACACCGTCTACAGCTATCGCGTCCTGAGCGTTGAGGACGAGGGCTCGACCGGATACATCGAGCGCTACGCCGGCTGGACCGATCCGTATAAGATCGCCGCAAACCCGGCAGCAGCTCAGGCCACATCGAGTGATGCCGCGCCTGCTGCAAGCGCCCCCGGCACCGACGGCAACGACGACCCGATTCGACGCATGGTCGTCTCGGGCCGCAAAGGCGAGATCGCTGCCGAGACCGAGCGCCTGCTGGCCGACCACGACGCCATGGACCTCATCAACAATCACTTTATCCCCGCCCTCGACGAAGTTGGCGTCCTCTTTGACCAGGGCAAGTTCTTCTTGCCGCAGCTCATGGCCTCGGCCGAGGCCGCGCGCGTGGGCTTCGACACCATCAAGCGCCTGATGCCCGCCGGCGAGATTGCCGACAAGGGCAAAATCTGCGTGGCCACCGTCAAGGGCGACATCCACGATATTGGCAAGAACATCGTCAAAATGCTGCTCGACAACTACGGCTACACCGTCTTTGACCTGGGTCGCGACGTCGATCCGCAGGAAGTACTCAAGACCGTCAAGGAGCGCGACATCAAACTCGTCGGCCTCTCGGCGCTTATGACTACCACAGTCGTCGCCATGGAGGAGACCATCAAGCTGCTTCATACTGAGGTGCCGGGCGTCAAGATCATCGTGGGCGGCGCCGTACTCACCCCCGAATACGCCAAGCAGATCGGCGCGGACTACTACGCCAAGGACGCCGCCGAAAGCGCTCGCATCGCCGAAGAGGTCTTTGGGCAGTAACACAACGGAAACAACCGAGCACCAAAACGTGCCGCACGCGCCACTTGCCACGTGCGGCACGTTAGAATAGAAAAGACTATGCTCGTTTTGGCAGATAGGAGCGCAAGGATGGCGATCACGCCCGCAGAAATCGCGGAAACCCGCGGCATGGTTGAGGAACAGAACCTCGACATCAGGACCATCACCATGGGTGTTTCGCTCATGGGTTGCGGTGACGAGAACCTCGACCGCATGTGCACGAAGATCTACGACCACGTGACGCACACGGCTGAGCATCTGGTCGAGACCGCCGAGAACCTCGAGCGCGAGTACGGCATCCCCATCGTCAACAAGCGCGTTTCCGTCACCCCGGTGGCGCAGATCGCCGCATGCTGCAAGGATGAGGACCTCACCCCCATCGCGCATGCCCTCGACCGCGCGGCCGAGACGCTCGGCATCGATTACCTGGGCGGCTTCTCCGCACTCGTCCAGAAGGGCATCGGCGGCGCCGACCGCCGCGTCATCCAGTCCATCCCCCAGGCGCTCGCCACCACGAGCCGCGTCTGCTCCAGCGTCAACGTCGCCAGCCTGCGCGCCGGTATCAACATGGATGCCGTGCTCATGGCCGCGCAGACCATCATCGATGCCGCTAAACTCACGGCCGACCAGGATTCCGTTGGCGCCTCCAAGTTTGTCTGCTTTGCCAACATGGTCGAGGACTCCCCGTTTATGGCGGGCGCCGTCCACGGCGGTGGCGAGGCCGACGCCGTCATCAACGTTGGCGTCTCGGGCCCCGGCGTTATGGCTGCTGCCTTGGAGACGCTCCCCGACTCCGCCTCGATGATGGAGGTTGCCGAGAAGATTAAGCAGACCGCCTTTAAGATCACCCGCGCCGGCGAGCTCATGAGCCGTGAGGCAGCCCGCCGTCTGGGTGTCGAGAAAGGCATTGTCGACCTGTCGCTGGCTCCCACGCCTGCCATCGGCGACTCCGTTGCCCGCATCCTCGAGATCATCGGCGTGGGCACCTGCGGTGGCCCCGGCACGACCTGCGCGCTCGCCATGCTCAACGATGCCGTCAAGAAGGGCGGCGTCATGGCCAGTTCCAGCGTGGGCGGTCTCTCTGGCGCCTTTATCCCCGTGTCCGAGGACGCCGGCATGATCGCCGCCGTCGAGGCCGGTGCGCTTTCGCTCGAGAAGCTCGAGGCCATGACCTGCGTGTGCTCCGTTGGCCTGGACATGATTGCCATCCCCGGCGACACCCCGGTTGAGACCATCGCCGGCATCATCGCCGACGAGATGGCCATCGGCGTCATCAACAACAAGACCACGGCCGTGCGCGTGATTCCCGCCATCGGCAAGGGCGTGGGCGACTGCGTCGAGTACGGCGGCCTGTTTGGCCGTGCGCCCATCATGCCGGTGAACCCCAACGCCGGCACCGTGCTTGCCCACCGTGGTGGACGCTTCCCGGCGCCGCTGAACTCGCTGAAGAACTAGCCTAGGGATTTGGGCGAGGAGCCCCGCTGCCCGACGGCAGGCATATAAGGTCGCCTGCTCGGACAGTCCTGGCTCGCACGGAGAGCACATTAAGTGCTCTCCGGCTCGTGCGGAACTCGCGATCGACCTTATATGCCTGCCGCCGGGCAGCGGGGCTCCCGCACAACGGGACCTCGGTTGGGTTCTGTCCCTTTGGCAGTCGCTTCGCTTCTGCCCATCCTGGCTGATGCCGGTGGTTTGGCGTTGGAACGGTTCTTTCTGATATATGCTGGTTGCGGCTCTTCTTTTTGGGAGGGGCCGCTTTTTTGTTGTGAGGGGGATGGCCCGTGGCTGATGATTTGGTTCGTTCTGAGCTGCTTTCCGTGGATTGGAATGATGAATGGATGCGCCTGCAGGCTGCTCGGCATCGGGCTGATGATTCTTTTGAGTGGGATAAGCGGGCTCGGCATTTTCGGCCGTTGGAGACTGCCCCTTATGCTCGGGATTTTATAAAGCTGTTGGCGTTGAAGCCTGGTGAGTCGGTGCTTGATATGGGGTGTGGGGCTGGGTCGATTGCTATTCCGCTTGCTCAGGCTGGGCATTCCGTGATTGCTGCCGACTTCTCTCCTGCCATGTTGGGCACGCTTGATGCCGGCATTGAGTATTACGGGCTCGAAGATCTTATTACGCCGCTTGAGCTTGCTTGGGATGATGATTGGGATTTGGTTGGACCGGTCGCGAAAGCGGTGGATGTTGCCTTTGCCAGTCGCTCTGTCACCACGACCAACCTAAAAGGCGCGCTTGCCAAGCTCGACCGCACGGCTCGCCGGCGTTGTGCTGTCACGATGGTCGCCAACTCCAGCCCGCGCTACGACCTGCACGTGATGAACGCCATCGGCGCCTCGGTTACCTGCAGTAATGGCTTTGTGTACGCCTTCAACATCCTCATTCAGATGGGTGCGTTGCCGCAGGTTACGTACTTTGAATCGCCTCGTCGCGATACCTTCGATAGCCTTGAGGCAGGTGTGGCAGACTTCTCCCGTATGCTTGAGCATGGCAACGAGGATAAGGTCGACCGTCTGCGCGACTACATCGCCCAGCACATGATCGAGAATCCCCATGCCGGTGAGCCGGGCTCCAAGGGCGTGCCGCAGGGGCGCTATATGCTCGATCATGTCCGCAAGGTTCGTTGGGCGTTTATTGCATGGGAGCCGGTCTCTGCGCCCAGCTCATAGCCTGTTCGCAGCCCGCACCGCCCACTCACTCGGCATCCGCATTCTTTTTGAACTGGGCAAACGCACTCCACACCACGCCGTTCCTGCGCTATCGTGGGACAGCTCACGTAGAATAAGGCCCCGTCGCGGGGCGCCCCATACATAGAAAGCGAGAACCCATGGCACTGACAGGAGCACAGGTCAAGCAGCTTCGCAGCATGGCCCATCACCTCAACCCCGCCATCATCATCGGCAAGTCCGACGTCAACGAGGGCACCGTCGAGCAGACGGTCGCCTACCTGGAGAAGCACGAGCTCGTTAAGTGCTCCGTGCTCGATGGCTCCAGCCTTTCCGCCCGCGAGGCCGCCGAGGAGCTCGCCGAGCGTTGCCACGCCGAGGTCGTCCAGGTCATCGGCCGCAAGTTCTCACTGTATCGCGAGTCCTCGCGCAAGGACATCGAGAAGATCAAGCTCGTCTAAGAGCCAATGATCCGGCGAGCCAACACATAGCAAGCTTACGGGTGCCCAAGTACTTCGGGCGCCCGTTTTTTATCGCTCGACCAGCACGCGATTGAGCCGCCCCTCCACCAAGCGCTCGTATAGACGCCGCGTCTCGGGCTCGGGCACGCCATTGACCTGCTCCCTCAGGTGGTGCATATGCCCGCTGTACAGCTCGACGATATCGCGCCGCCGCCCCGCCGCACTGTAGACGCGCATGGCGCAGCGCACCATATCCTCACGCGCCGTTTCCTGTCGAAGCCCCGACTCCGCCAGCCAAATCGCCGACTGCAGATCGTTTTCTTCTAGAGCGGCATTTGCTCCCTTAATCATGCAATCGATGTACTTTGACTGCATAATGCGCCGCATGCGCAAAAAGTAGGTGGGATTACAGCCATTGGGAACATACAGCGGTCCGGCATAAAGCTGCTCAATCTTAAGGCACAGCTCAACTAAATGGGGCCCGCGCGCACCCGTGCGATTTCCCAAAACCTCGCGGCTTATCTGGTCAAACAGCCGTACATCGGTCTTGACGTAGTCGCCGTTGAGCCCAATGCATTCATTTTGGATGAGCACGCACGACTTGCCATCCGGCGTCGGTCCCAAAGCCGACCGCAAGCGCGATATCGTCGAGTACAGGTTGTTGCGGGCGCTATTGAACTCGGCATGGGGCCACAGCTCCATGGCCAGCGTCTCACGATCGACGAGCGCATCCATGCCCAGCGCAAGCCGCTCGGCAAGCGTCGCCGCCTTCTTGCGGCGCCACATTTTGTCCGTGATGGGAAACCCGTCGCGCTCGGCGCGAAACGCACCAAACATGCGAATCTCGATATGGTCGATGGTATCAACGGCTTCAACCTCGCCGGCCTGGAATAGGCGCTCGCCCTCCCCTTCCAAATCGTCGCGCAGCGAGTACCGCGACAGCTCGCGCACGGGAAGCTTCTTGCGTATCCTGGCCGCCGGCTCGCCCAGACAATGCATGGCAAGGCGCGCAAAGAGCCGATACGATGGCTCTAGAATCCCCGCACGATTCATGGACATCCAGGCCGCAAGATCGCTGTCTCGGCCCGCACAGGCCAAATGCAGCGCCACCATCCAGGCTTCTGCGCCACCAACCTGCGTCTGGCTTATATCGAGTAGCTCCGCTTCCTCGCGTACCGAAACCATCGAGGTGTTACGCAGATATGCCGCGCGCTCCAGCAGCAATGCGTTATCGCGCATGTACCCAATCGACTCCTCGGCAAGTTTGAGCACTTGGACCGCACGGAACTTTGCATTAACCGGCCGTCCCTCTGCCAGCGACTGCCAGCCTTCTAGCAACAGGCCAAACAGCTGAATCTGGTTGTCGCGCATGCGCACGGCAAAACGATCGAGCTCGTTGAACGCCGCGTCGTCGGTTACCGGCAAGCCGGAAAGGAGCCGCCGTGCCGCCAACACCATGCGCACCCAGATAGCCATCGCCTTAAGCCCACGTACGTCGAGCGCCTCCCGCACCATCGTCATCTCGTCGTCGCGCTCGTCGGTTCCCGCAAACGACCCGTCAAAGAGCTCCACCAGCATACTATCGGCCCGTATAACAATCCCCGCGATGTCGAGCTCGCAGTCGTAGGCCTTGCTCGTTTTGAGCTGCTGTAGAACGCCGCCGTCATCTCCCCGTTCGGTCAGGCATCGCTTGACCTCGATATGCGCGGACAGCATGTCGAGTGCGGTGTGGGACGTCTCTATTTCTGGCACGGCCAGGTTCGTAGGAAGCCCAAGCCCGTTGTCCCCATAGCAAACAGCCGTCAGTGTCTGGGCCACCCTCCATGAAACAGGGTCTATTTCGCAGGCCGCCCGTTCGCCCCCGCGCTCGATGACCGATGCCATATAGCGAGCAAGCTTTGTATTGGACACGCTGACCGCTGCCAGATATACGCCAAGCGCCTCGGCAGGCGTTGGCTCTGGAGCCGGATCGTCGGCATCGATCGTGCCCAGCGCTGCTCGGCAGATATCGGCCCCGTGCCCCGTCAGAGCAAGATCGACCCCATACTGACCAGCAAGTTCAAGGACCGCTTCACGGTCCAAAAAGGCGTCCGCCAGGCCCATCGCCGCATCGCATCGGCCCGCCTTAAGCAAAATCCGGGCCGCCCTCGGAACAAGTTCGGGGCGAACCTCGGCCACCAACTTACGCAAGCGCAAGCGTCCGTTATCCTCCGTGCCCAGACACGTAAAACTCCGCTCGGCGGGATCCAAGCCAAAGATCGGGTAGTCGCGTACAAAGTAGGACTGGTCGACCATCGACAGCCTCACCCCACAGGCCTCGAGTTCCGCGATATTGCCCTCGCCCATCAAAACCATGAGACATGCCACGCAAAACAGCGCATTATTGTCGAGCGAAGCCAGATCGGCAAGTGCCGCGCCACATACGTTGACAATCTCGTTTTCGAGCAGACCGGCTACGTCACCTTGGCCATACAGACCCGTCTGCAATGCCGAAACGAGCTCGGGCACGCCCTGCGTGAGCTGATAAAAGTCGAGCGATGTGCTGATCGAAAACGCCGATGCCCACGCCGAATACTCATAGGCATGCACCTTGAGCATCTGCGCATTGATCTTAACCGAATCGCCCAGCCCATGAATCAGCTGACGATTTGAAGGACGGCAGGAGATAAAGACCCCTACCCCCATAGCGCGCAGGCCGCGAATCCTGTCGATGAGGTCTTCGGTATCGTGCTGATCGAGGTTTGGCACATTATCAATCGCGATAAGAGAGTGCGGTTTGTCTTTGAGTTCTTCGGTAACCACCTCGAGCTGCATAAACACCTCGCGTCCAATAGCGCGATCGGCCTCGATAATCCGCACGGGGCCTCGCGTCGGGTCGCATTTAACCTCATGGGTGTACTGCAGCAGCACCGAGGTCTTCCCAAACCCGTCGGGCGCATAAAGCAACACGATGCCGGCCTTTCGGCCCTTGGCGATAAGCTCATTCATCAAGCGTTCGCGTCGCACCATATAGCCTCCGCCCAGCGGCATCAGCTCGAGGTCGTCTATACCGCTCAAATCGTTTACCATACCCGCTCCTCAACTCGACCGTATGGACACTGTAGCCGCAAGACCATACAAGCCGCGCTATGAATAGAGCGACCTTGTGTTTTAGGTTGTCTTTTGGTACGCAAGCGGCAAGTTTTTGTACAGCGAGGGCCGATTGTTATTAATCCCCCGACTAATCGGTCTTTAAGCAGGTAAATGAGCTTGTCAGCTTGTCCCATCTAAGCGGCAGTGTAACGCAGATGAACAAGGTTCAGCCATGTCATTCAACTCGCCTAGCACCCGCTACCGTCTACGACCTTCTAGTGGCATTTTTGCATAGAATCTGGTATGGAATGAATCAAGCTGTTGGGCATCCGGCATTCGTCAAGCTTGCGCCAAGATTTTGGTCAAGCGGGCGGAAAGGGATAGCAAAAAGGCCCCCGCAAAGCGGAGGCCTTAGGCAAGGCTATGTCGAGGTGCAGGATTCGCGCTACTCGCAGAGCGAAAGGGCGGCCTCGTCGGCAACGACAACGCAGTTGGTGTGCAGCTGCAGGATCGAAGCCGGGCACTCGGGTGTAACCGGACCATAGCACATGTCATGCACAGCCTGAGCCTTGGCCTCGCCGTTGGCGACGACCAGGATCATGCGGGCATACATGATGGTCTGGGTACCCATGGTGTAGGCCTGACGGGGAACATCGTCGATGCTGTCGAACAGGCGGCTGTTGGCCTGAATGGTGCTCTCGGTGAGGTCGACACAGTGCGTGCCCTTGGAGAAGTGGTCATCGGGCTCGTTAAAGCCGATGTGGCCGTTGTTGCCAATGCCGAGCAGCTGCAGATCCGGGTAACCGGCGTCGGCGACAATCTTGTCGTACTCAGAGCAGGCAGCGGCGGCGTCGGGGTTGGAGCCATCGGGCACATGCGTGTTGTTCAGGTCGATGTTGATGTGATCGAAGAAGTTCTCGCGCATGAAGTAGTGATAGCTCTGGGGATCGTCGTGCGAAAGGCCGCGATACTCGTCCAGGTTGTAGGTGCTGACCTCGGCAAAGTCGACGTCGCCCTTCTCGTACCAAGCAGCGAGCTGCTTGTAGGCACCGATCGGGGTGGAGCCGGTGGCAAGGCCCAGTACACAGTCGGGCTTGAGGATAACCTGGGCCGAGATGATATTGGCGGCCTTGCGGCTCATATCCTCGTAGTCTTTAGCTTTAATGATCTTCATTACGCGTCCTTTCTCGTACAAGAGAGGCAAGGCTCCCTTACAAGCACTTGCCCGCGGCCCGCGTCGGCCGCAACCAACGTGTGCGGCCACCAGGGCGAGGTCGCGTAATGTATGTGTCTCGTGTCTAGCCGCGTCGAGGCCCCTGCCCGTCCACGGTGACCCGAAGCTGTTTAGCCTCGGACGTTTCCCATCTTGCCACGGAGGGCGTCCTCTTTCAAGGGCGCCCTCCGTAAACGTGTTTGAATTGTAGGCTAATGGCCACGTGCACTTGCTAGCGCTCGCGAGCAACGATGAGCTGGTCCATCTCTTCGACATGCACGCCAACGGAGCCCTTGATACTCGAGAACTCAACGGAGTTGCACACCAAGATGGGAACCGTCACATCGTAGCCCTCGGCAGCAATTGCCTCGCGATCGAACTCAATGAGTACATCGCCCTTATGGACGATGTCACCCACTTGCGCATGTACGGTAAAGTGCTTGCCCTCGAGCTGAACAGTGTCCAAACCAACGTGGATGAGCACGTCCAAGCCATCGACCGTGTTAAGCGCAACGGCGTGTCCCGTGGGAAAAATGGCCTCGACCTTGGCGTCAGCCGGTGCAATCACACGCGTTCCGGTGGGCTGAATCGCCACGCCCTGGCCCAAAAGGCCAGTGGCAAACGTCTGATCGTTTACCTCGGAAAGCGGAATGACGTCGCCCGAGATGGGAGCATCCAGCGTAAGGACTCGACCACGCATACCAAAAGACCTTAGGACTTTAGTGAACATGCTCCCCCTCGGACATACCAATCAATCAAAATAACCTTGACAGTTTACCACTTGGCAACGGTTTTTGACCATTAGGGAAGTTCGCGCTTGACAACCTCGACGATGTCGTCGACAACGCGCTGGGTCAGCTCGTGCGTCTCGGCCTCGGCCATCACGCGGACCAGCGGCTCGGTACCGCTCGGGCGCACCAGAATGCGGCCGCGACCGTCAAGCTCCTTCTCGGCAGCAGCGACGGCATCCCAGATGGGCTGGCAATCGTCCAGACCGGCCTTGTTGTCAGAATGCACGTTGACGAGTACCTGCGGGTACTTCTTCATGATGCCGGCAAGATCGGTGAGGGTACGACCGGTGCGCTTGAGCACGGCCAGAAGCTGCAGAGCCGTCACCAGGCCGTCACCGGTGGTGTTGTGCTCCAGGAAGATGATATGGCCGGACTGTTCGCCGCCGATGACGGCGCCGTCCGCGAGCATGCGCTCCAGAACGTAGCGGTCTCCCACGGCGGTCTGGACCATCTCGAAGCCCTGCTCCTTCATAGCGATGGAGAAGCCCAGGTTGCACATGACGGTCGACACGATCTCGGAGTTGGCGAGCTTGCCGCGAGCGGCGAGGTCAGAACCGCAGATAGCCAGGATGTAGTCACCGTCGATCTCGTTGCCCTCGCTGTCCACGAACAGCACGCGGTCGGCGTCGCCGTCGTGGGCCAGACCGATATCGGCGTGGGTGCGCAGCACGAGCTCGCGCAGGGGCTCAAGGTGAGTGGAGCCGCACTCAACGTTAATGTCAGTGCCGCAGTAATCGGTGTTGATAGCGTGCACCGTGGCACCCAGGCGCTGCAGCGCGGCGGGCGTAGTCTGGCAGGAAGCACCGTGACCGCAGTCGACGGCAACGACCAGGCCGTCGAGCCTCAGGCCATCAAGCGTATCGATGGCGTGGTCGACGTATGCCTTGCGGGCGTCCTTCATCTTGATGATGTGGCCCACGCCGGCGCCAGTCGGCAGCGTGTCGGCAGCCATGGCTTCCTCGGACATGACCCAGGCGCTGATCTCTTCCTCGACAGCATCGGGGAGCTTCATACCCTTGCGGCTAAAGAACTTGATGCCGTTGAACTCCGGCGGATTATGCGAAGCAGAGATGACGATGCCGCCGTCGAGCTCGTTTTGAACAGTGAGCAGTGCCACGGCAGGCGTGGGGATGACGCCGCAGCAATGCGGGCGGCCGCCCTCCGCCATAATGCCGGCGGTCAGAGCGCTCTCGAGCATGGTGCCCGAAAGGCGCGTGTCACGGCCGATGCAGATGTCCGGACCAAGAAACTTGGTCGCCGCGCGGCCCAGACGAAACGCGAGGTCGCACGAAAGATCGGCGTTGGCGACGCCACGGACGCCGTCGGTACCGAAGATGTTCTGGGGCATAGGATCGCTCCTTCCCTAGCAGGCGATATGCAACCGCCCACCCTAGTCGAAAAAGAAAAGCGGGACCCGCCGAGGAATCGGCAGGCCCCGCTTGTACATTGTATCTCGAAAGGAGATAAAACCTTAGCGCTTGGAGAACTGGGGAGCGCGGCGGGCCTTCTTGAGGCCGTACTTCTTGCGCTCGACCACGCGAGCATCGCGCGTAAGGAAACCGGCCTTCTTGAGGTCAGCACGGTAGTCGCCAGCGTTCAGAAGAGCGCGAGCGATGCCCAGGCGCAGAGCGCCGGACTGACCGGAAATGCCGCCGCCATCGCACAGAGCGATAACGTCGAACTGGCCGGCGGTGTCGGTCACCTTGAAGGGAGCAAGGGCGTTCTCAACGAGCTGATGACGGCCGAAATACTGCTCGGCGTCACGCTTGTTGATGGTCACCTTGCCGGTGCCGGGGACGAGACGGACGCGGGCGACGGCGTTCTTACGACGGCCGGTACCCTGGTAGACAACGGTGTTCTCAGCCATCTTTAAGCCTCCAGCTCAATCTTCGTGGGGTTCTGGGCAGCATGCGGATGCTCGGCACCAGCGTAGACCTTAAGCTTGGTCATCTGGGCACGGCCGAGGGTGGTCTTGGGCAGCATACCGCGAACGGCGCGCTCGATGACCTTCTCCGGGTGCTTCTCCATAGCCTGGCGGAAGCTCTCAGCCTTAAGGCCGCCGTTGTAGCCGCTGTGGCGATAATAGGTCTTCGTGTCGGCCTTGTTACCGGTAAGCTGGACCTTATCGGCGTTGATGACGACAACGAAGTCGCCGCAGTCGCTGTTGGGCGTGAACTGGGGCTTGTTCTTACCGCGCAGGATCATTGCGATCTGGGTGGCAAGACGGCCCAGGACAGCACCATCGGCGTCGACGAGAACCCAGTTGCGCTGGACCTCGCCCTGCTTGGCGTAGTGAGTCGATTTCGAAATCACTTAGACTCCTCCATGTACAGTACGTGTTGTTACAGAGATTCACGGGGCTCTGCAAGTAACCCGTCCATATTACCCCGCTCGCCGTACGAGTCAACAGGTATTTTGGCTCCGACCAGAGTTTCTGCACATGTCATCCACGAGCCGTGATTTTTCCAGCTCTTTAGCTGTTGTCATTTTTTGAGGGTTCGCCGTCGCTAGCGTTCAACGAACTCTTGGATTTCCGCGAGCAGGCGCTTTGCCTCCTGACGGCCCTGGATATACAGGTCCAAAAGCTTTGCCGGATCGTGCTCAACGTGACCGACCTCGACCGGCTTTTGCGGAGCGACGACCAACGCACGGCCCTCGCGCTCATACTTCCACAGGTGCATGCGCTGGATGTTATAGCGGTCGTGGCGCGTCTCGATAGCCTCGAGCAGGTAGGGGTAGTCGGCATAGCGAGCGCGCGCGGCTGGCATAAACTCGTAGGGCTTCTTCTCGTATGAACGGTCCTGCGTGACAATAACAACCGCGCGATCGAAGCCCGCCTCCTCCAGCACGTGCTCGATGGGGACCGAATCGGCTACGCCACCGTCGACGTATTTGTGCCCGTCAATCTCGACCGGCGGCGTCAACAGCGGCAGCGACGTCGATGCGCGAACAGCGTCGAGGTCAAGTACGGCGCTTTTGACCGGCAGGTACGTGGCGGTTCCAAAGAGCATGTCCGTCGCAACGGCGTACATCTCGATGGGGCTCGCGTCGAACGTCTCGTTGTCAAAGGGATCCAGGCGGTCCTGGACATCGTTGAAGATAAAGTCGTAACCCACAATGGAGCCCGTGGACGCAAACGATGCGGCACCCATGAAGCGGTTGTCGTTGCAGAAAGCCAGGTTGATGCGGTTGGCACGGCCGATCTGGTGCGACTTGTAGTTCACGCCGTTGAGGGCGCCGGCCGATACGCCGTAGACAGCCGGAATCTCGACGCCAGCCTCCATGAGAACGTCGAGCACGCCCGCGGTAAACTGCCCGCGAAAACTACCGCCCTCCAGGACGAGCGCGACCTTGCCGGCGTTCTTTGCCTTATCTTCTGCAGTCATATTGACCTCCTGCGATTGCGTTTTGGCCTTCTTCTACCCAGTTTTGGGATGGCGAGAGCGCAGGTTTTTCAAGGCGGCAGGTGAAGCGGAAAGTGTGTCCCAGTTTGAGGCGAGATTCCGGGATGCGCTTTCCGCTTGGACCGCCGCTGGGAAAGCGCGTCCCGTTCTGAGCGCGGATTCCGGGATGAACTTTCCGCCAACAACCCATCCGGAAAATGCATCCCATTCTGAGCCGATATTCTGGGATGCAGCTTCCGCTTGAGGCGCCATCCGGAAACTACGTCCCAGTCTGAATGCGGATTCCGGGACGTGCTTTCCGCCTGGGCTGCCATTGGGAAAGCGCGTCTCACCCTTCGTTGATGCGGCGTTTTCTTTACGCCCGCGCCCTGCACAGAGTTCGATTCTCCGCGGTTTGGGGGGAATCCGTTGACGCGGCGCATGGCCGGCTGAAATTCGATAAACATCGCATCCGTTTTGAGTCGGAAGCTTGCGCGGAGAATCCGCGTCTTTGCTTCGCAAATCCGCACCGGCTTCGGCCGCCTGCCGGCGTCCTCGCCCGCGGGCTACAAACGCTCCGCGTTTGTTTAACGCTCGCGCCCTGCATAGAGTTCGATTCTCCGCGGTATCTGTAAGTAATAAAAAAGCAGGTAGAGACACTTCTCTACCTGCCTGTAACTATTGGTGGAGGCGCGGAGAATCGAACTCCGGTCCACGAAAGCCCCCTGATTGGCATCTCCAAGCTCAGTCGCTGGTTTAGTCTCGGACGCTTTGCGCGCAGCGACACGCTCGCGGCGTCCTAACCGGTTCGGTCTTAGCCTGCGCCATACCGATTACGTGCGCAGGAGCATTCCCCTAACATGACGTCGCGCCGGTGTCGGGGAAATCACCGGGTTGACGCGCCGCTATAAACTAAGCAGCGAGAGCCATAGGCTCAAAAGAAGAGTTGTTGTCAATTCAATTTGACGGTACCCCTGTTTAACGAGGCGAGGAGACCTCGGCTTGCTTCCTCTCTCAGAGCTATCGTGTCGAAACCAGTCGCCCCCGAATGTTGGGAAAGTCTGGATGGTATCGGGTCTGCAAACACCCGATAACCGTCGACTTTTCAAGGAACACGCGGGGTGAACCCCGCTCGTGGATAGCTATCTTACCACGTTCTAAAGGCAGACAGCTGTTCTATGCACGAGCTGTGAAGACCCCAATGTGCTCCGCACTTCGCACTTTTGCTACCGATCGCGTCACGTATATTTTCGCCAAGCAAAATTGACCCGTCGAAAGGACCGTTATGGATACCAAGCAGCAACTCGTCAATGCCCTCGCAGGTCTGGGTTCAACCATTACCGAAGCTATGGATGTCATCGAAGGCTTTGTCCCCTGCGGACATCCCGCCCTCACGGTTTCGAACGCCCTTGTTGCGCTGGACGCTGACGATGATGCAGCTCTCGCCCAGCAGCTTGAGACCGTCGAGGGCTTTATCGACCACGTGAGCGAGAACCGCGGCGTGGCCGCCTACCACGGCATCGAGGTCGAGCTCGCGGGTCCCAAAGTCGATCTGCTCGCAGCAATCCGCGAGGTAGGCGCCCTTATGCAGACCGCAGGCGTCAAGAACACCCAGGTCAACGAGTGGGTCTACCGCAGTCTGGCAGCACTCGACAGCTCCGAAGAAAAGGCAGCCGAGCAGCTCGCAGAAAGTCCCACCATTAAGGCCGAGCTTTTGTAAATAGCAGACGCGGGCCCCTTGGCGCATCGTCGTCCAAGAGGCCCGCAAACAGTTTGCGTCAACCGATAGCCGCGCGGGCGCGTTCGGCCAAAGCAAGAATCGGCATCATTTGACGCGGGGTCTTTGCTGCAAGATCGGCATGTTCGAGCAGCTTGCGATCGTTGGTCACCAAGTAATCGACCTGCGCGCGCTTGCACGCGGCGAGCACCAAGTTGTCTTCGTAATCGCGATGGAGCACTAAGTATTTGTCGGCCAGCCAAAGGTCCGACGCATCTGCACCCACGGCCGTGGCGTTTTCGGTCATGTTCCGAACAAACGCCAGCGCCGCATCGCCAATCGCGCGGGCAGAAGCCTCGTCGAGCGCTCCCCCGCTGGCAAGAACGCTACGCTTGAGCTCGTGTTGGACAACGTACAGCACGTCCTTGGCGATATGCACCGGAAAGAACAGCAATGCCCCCGTCTCCGTCGCCTGTCCAATAAACGCACGCGCGGCAAGCGACTCGGCATGGTCAGCGCAAAACGAATCAACCCATACGTTGGCATCCACCATTATTTTGAGGGGAACCCCGCTCACAGGATCATCCCCTTTTGGCGATAGCGCTCGTCCATGGCTTCGGAATAGATTGTGTCCCAATCGCGATCGTCGGATACGGGCGACGTAGCGATGCCCAGGTCCGCGTAAAGCTGATCCGCCGCCGCCCAGGAAGCAGCAAACGGCGAATCTAACACGGCACCCCGCTGTCGGTCGTTAACGGCCTCGAGGATTTCCTCGCACGAACCGCCGCCCTGCGCAACCTTGGCCACGACCTTTTTGATGAGTTCGGGCAGCGTTCCGCCCGAAAGCCGCAGCGCCTCCTCGGCGCGTTCTTTAACCGAGCGATCCACGCGAACATTTACCTGCACCATGCTTCCAGCAACACTCATATCGATCACGCTCCTCTCGCCTGCTATCATTGCTAGCATCACTATATAGGGCTGATAGCACACGGTCAAACGCAAAAAAAGCCCGCACCCGGACGACGGCAATGCCGCCCGGGCGCAGGCCATAAACTCAAGCAAAAATGCTAGCGCAGATATGCTTTCGCGTTGCTCAGGCTGTAGGCAATCGTCGAGCCATTGTGCAGCAGCGACGACGTCTGCGGGGTAATCGCGCCGGCAATGCCGAGCGCCAAAAGCGCCGAGTTGGTGAGCATCACCTTGGAATACGAGCTTGTCAGACGGTCGATAAGCCCCTGACTCATGCGGCGCAGACGCACGATCGCCGCGAGGTCCGTATCGGCCAGGATGATGTCGGCGACCTCTTTGGCGATATCGCTTCCGCCGCCCATGGCCAGGCCCACGTCGGCCAGGCCCAGCGCCGGTGAGTCGTTGACGCCATCGCCCACCATGGCAACGTGGCGCCCCTCGCCCTTAATGCGCTCAACATACGCGTGCTTGTCCTCGGGCAGCAGCTCGGCCTTAAACTCGTCGACGCCCGCCTCGCGAGCAATGCGCTCGGCCGTGCGCTCCGAGTCGCCCGTGAGCATGACCACGTGCTTAACGCCCAACGCGTGCAAGTCGGCGATGGCCTCGCGCACGCCGGGTTTGAGCGGGTCCTCGATACCGAGCACGCCAACGACCGTACCGTCGACCGCCAGGTACAGCGGCGACAAGCCCTGCATCTGGGACTCGATGCGCTCCTTAATGTCGGACTCGAGCTGCGCACCCTCATCCTCAAATACAAAGTGCGCGGAACCGATGATGGCGCGACGCCCTTCGATGGACGAAGCGATGCCGTGTGCCACGATGTACTCGACGGCAGCATGGCGCTCGCGGTGCTCGAGCCCGCGCTCGCGGGCGGCGTTGACCACGGCGCGTGCCACCGGATGCGGAAAATGCTCCTCCAAGCAAGCGGAAAGGCGCAGGATCTCGTCCTCGCTCCAGCCATCGGTGGTGAGCACGCAGGCGAGACGCGGCTGCGCCTCGGTCAGCGTGCCGGTCTTATCAAACACAATGGTGTCGGCCTTGGCAAACGACTCAAAGTACTTTGCGCCCTTGACCATGACGCCCATCTTGGCGGCATCACTCATAGCGGTCATGACGGCGACGGAACCCGTGAGCTTGAGTGCGCACGAGTAGTCGACCATCAGTGCCGCCGAGGTCTTGATGAGGCTACGCGTGGTGAGAGCGACAAGGCCCGCGAGCAGGAAGTTCCACGGGACGATCTTGTTGGCGAGGTCCTCCATGTGCGACTGGCCCTCGGACTTGAGCGAGTCGGCCGTCTGCACGAGCGAGACGATCGAACGGAGCTTGGTCTGAGCCGTGCTGGCGCGCACGCGCACCAAGATGCTGCCGTCTTCCACGACGGTGCCGGCGAACACGTCGTCGCCCACGCTGCGCTCGACGGCCAGCGGCTCACCGGTCAGGGTCGCCTGGTTGACCATGGCGCTCCCCTGCTCGACCACGCCGTCGATGCAGATGGACATGCCGGTGCGCACGGCGACCAGGTCGCCGGGCTCAAGCTCGGTGGCCGCAACGCTCATCTCGGTGTCGCCGATGACCTTTTGCGCTTTGTCGGGCACGTCGAGCAGCGAGTTGATGAGCTCGTTTTCGCTCATGGCACGTGTGTAGTCCTCGAGCAGCTCGCCCACGTTGAGTAGGAACATTGTCTGGCCCGCGGTGTCGACGTCGCGCTTGACGAAGGAGATGCCGATGGCTGACGCATCGAGCACGGGGACGGTCAGACGCGGCTGCGCGAGCTCACGAAGGGCTGCGCGCAAAAAGGCCATGTAGCCGGCAACGACAAAGACGGCACGCAGCGGCGTGGGCAAAAACCAACGGCGCGCGTAGTGGGCGCCGACAAGCGTGGCCAGATCCATAACCAGCTTGTGCTTGCGCGGCTCGAGCTGCATCACGTAGCCCGACTTGGCGTCGGCGATTGCCTGGGCATCGAGCGCGCCGGCGGCGGCCAGCACGGCGTCGCGGCGTGGCTCGTCGTATTCGAGCGCCATCTGGCCGATGCGTCCGTAGACGCGCACCTTGTGCACGCCGTCGATTTCGCCGCTGAGCTTCAGAAGCGCATCGAGATCGCTCTCTGGCACAGGACCCGCCAACTGGAGGCGGGTCCTGCCGGGGATCTCGCTGATAATCGAGAATCTCATGGTTTGTGCCTGGGAGCGCTACTCGGCTGCGTTGCTCGCAGCGTCAGCCTCGCTCTGGGTGATGTAGGCAGCCTCGGCAACCATGTCGTCGACATTGGCCTTGGCCTGCTCGACCATGTCCTGGTAGCCGTTCTTGATGCGCATGCCGCACGCGATGCCCTGCACGCAGGCGTTCTTTACCGGAGCGCTGGTGAGCAGCTTGATGCCGGCCGTACCGAGCAGAAAACCGCCACCGACAAGCAGGGTGTTGAACGTGGACTTCTTCATGATGTCTCTCCCTTTTCCGCAACAACTGCGGCATGGTGCCTTAGCACCCGAGTTCATTAGTTTGCTCGAGCACGCTTTTGAAAATAGTTTAGTATAACTATTTGGTCAACAATGGCTAACTTTTTGGAAACTATGGGGATGAACTCAATGTGACAAAGGGATTGTCCCTTTGTCACATTCCTATAGCCGCCAGACAGCCGCTTCCTTTTGCAGCGCAATCATGCGGGCAAATTCTCCGCCTGCCGCCTTGAGCTGCGCCGGGGTGCCCTGCTCGGCGACAACGCCATCCTTGAGCACGACGATCTTGTCGGCATTTTCCACCGTGCGCATGCGATGGGCGATCACAATGACCGTTTTGCCGGCGAGCAAACGGGAGAGCGCCTGCTGAACCACGGTCTCGTTCTCGACATCCAGGCTCGCCGTCGCCTCGTCCAGCAACACGATCGGCGCGTCTTTGAGCAACGCACGGGCTATAGAGATGCGCTGGCGCTCGCCGCCAGAAAGCTTGGAACCATTCTCGCCGATCATGGTGTCATACCCTTGAGGCATGCGATGCACGAATTCGTCGCAGTTGGCGGCATGTGCCGCTGCCAAGACTTCTTCGTCGGTTGCATCGCGACGGCCCAGACGGATGTTGCCCATCACCGTATCATCGAAGAGCAACACGTCCTGAAAGACAATGGCGTAGTCGCACAGCAGCACCTCGGGGTCCACGCTCGCAACATCCACGCCGCCCACGGTAACCTTTCCCGCAGTAGCATCCCAAAAGCGCGCAGCTAGGCGACTCACCGTAGACTTACCGGAGCCTGAAGGACCAACGAGTGCCGTAACCTCCCCTTCCCTAGCGGTAAAGCTCACATCGGTAAGGACCTTCTCGCCGGCGCGGCCGTCCTCGCCCGCACCATAGCCAAATGCCACGTGATCGAACACCACATCGTGGCCCACGGGCTCAAATTTCTCGCTGCCCCGCGCCACAGGCTCTTCCATGATAGAGCGCATACGCTTGGCAGACGACTCGGCGGCAAACAGCTCGGACACCAGCATCAACGCCTGGTCAAAGGGTGCATAGATACGGCTCACCATAAGCAAGAAGGCAAACATCACCAAAAAGTCGACCCGCCCCGAGGCAACCATCGCGGCACCCGTTACCAGCGTGGAAGCGACCCCCAGACGCAAAATGACAAAGGCAGAGTTGACCAAAAGCCCGTTAACGAGTTCTCCCTTAGTGGTCTCGCGCTCCTCGGCATCGATCACGGCACCGAGTCCCTCAAGATAATAGGCCTCCTGGTTGGTAGCGCGGATCTCGCGCACACAATCGAGCGTCTCCTGGATCGCCTCGGTGACTTTGACCTTCTCGGCGCGAACACGGTCGAACACCGGGACCATGGGGCCGCGCGTCAAATACAGCACGGCAAAGGCCACGGGAACGCTCCAGAACGCCGCGATCGCCAACTGCCAGCAAAAGAACAGCGATGCTGCGAACACAATAGCGCTTGCGATAATGGCGCCCCAAAGCTCTCCCAACACGTGGCTGTAGGCGTGCTCCATGGCCTGGACGTCGCCCATGATGGTCTCGGTTAAATCGGCCAGATCACGACGACCAAAAAACGACAGCGGCAGTTTGCGCAAGCGCTCGGCAATCTCCATACGCTGCTTGCCGCACTCCTCGTAAAAGATGCAGTAGGTGTAGTAATACTGCTGCCAGTTAGAGGCAAAGAGCAACACAAAAAAGACCACGAGGCCGCCCACGATCGGCAGGGCATCCGGCAGGTCGGCGCCAGTGGCGAGATGTTCGACAAAACCGGCCATGACCAGGAATAAAAAGCCCATGCCGGCCATGGTAATAAGATTGGTGAGCGTGGTCCAGAAAATGCCGCGCTTTACGCCGGCGACGCCTTTATCGGATAGGAAATACTTCTTTTGGAATGAGGCGAACATTTAGGCCTCGCCTCCCTTCGTGACGGCGGCATCCGCGGTCGCTGCAGTGATTTTCCAGCTCGCGGCCTGTTCGTATTCGGCCCACATCTTGGCATACAAACCCTCTTGGGACAGCAACTCGGCATGAGTACCCGACTCCTGCACGCTGCCCTGGTTGAGCACCACGATTTGGTCTGCGCCCACTACAGTCGAGAGTCGGTGCGCAATCATAATGACCGTGCGACCCGCCGCCAGCTTGCTAAAGGCGCGCTGGATGAGTGCCTCGTTCTCGGGATCGGCAAACGCCGTGGCCTCATCGAGCACCACGATAGGCGCGTCTTTAAGGATCGCGCGGGCGAGTGCCACGCGCTGGACCTCGCCGCCCGAAAGATATGCTCCGCCGGCACCGAGCATGGTATTGATGCCCTGTGGGAGCTTGGCCACAATGTCGTCGCACTGAGCTGCGGAGAGAGCCGCACGCACTTCGTCGTCAGTGGCCGTAGGCTTGGAGGCGCGCACGTTATCGGCAAGTGTTTGCCGGAACAGCTGGTTGGTCTGGAACACGAAGGCAACCTGGTCCATAAGCTCGTGCGGATCCATATCGCGAACGTCCACACCGCCCACGAGTACGCGGCCCGAAGAGACATCCCAAAAACGAGGAATCAGGCTTGCGCAGGTTGACTTGCCGCCACCCGAAGGACCCACCAGAGCGAGGGTGCTACCAGCTGGAACGCTAAAACTTACATGGCTAACGGCAGGTGCTTCGGCACCCTCGTACGTAAAGTTCACGTCCTCAAATCGCACGTCGCCGCCGGCAGGGTGCTTGGGTTGGGCGGGCACGGAGAGCTGCTTGGAATCCATGACGCTTCGAATACGAGCCAGCGAATCGGCACTCATCTGAGAGGCCTCGCCCACAAACATGAGCTTGGTCATGGCCGTCGGCACCACGGCCGAAAAGATCGCGTAAAACGTGAAGTTGGCCATAAAGTGCGCGAAGTCCGTCTCGCCCGGCGCCAACAGCAATGCCACGGGCAAGAGAAATGCCACAAGGCCATTGAGCGCGGTAAGGTTGAGCACCTGCGGACCTCGGCAGAACGTGCCCGCATAGTTTTGCGCCATGTCGGCGTATTCGGCGATCGCGTCGTTGAAAGCCTTAAAGGAGTAGACCGTCTGCTGAAACACCTTGACCACGGGAATACCGCGTACGTATTCGGTGCCGGTCTTGTTCATCTTGACCAGCGCTCCCATGTAGGCCTTCATGAACTCGGCGCCTTTGCCGCTCATCATGGTGGCCATGGCGCCAAACGAAACGACGACCGAGATAAGGCATGCCGCCCCCAAACGCCAATCGAGCGCGAAAAGCAGCACGAGCAGGCCTGCGACCATGGCGGTGGCGCCGGCGATATCGGGCAGCATGTGTGCGAGCAAAGTCTCGGTGGAGGCGGCGCATCCGTCTACAACACGGCGCAGCTCACCGGTGGCGTGCGTGTCAAAGTAGCCAAGCGGCAGCTTAAGCAGGTGCTCGCTCGTGGCCTTGCGGATGTTAGACGCGCAGCGAAACGCAGACAGGTGCGTGCACATAAGCCCCACGAAATAAACTACGATGCTTGCCAGGGCAAACCCCACGGCCCACCAGCCATACATCGCGATATCGGTGGCTTCGCTCCAGTTAGGCGCCACAGCGATAAGGTCTCGCGCGACAAACCAGATGCACACGTACGGGCCAAAGCTCAGCAGCTGCGAGAGCGCCGAGAGCGCCATGCCCAAATAAGTTAGGAATTTACGGTCGCCGGCATATGCAAGCAGCTCGCCGATACCGCCGCCTTCCCTTTTTGATCCCTTTGCCATGAGGTTCCTTTCTAACGGCTTGAGAGTTAACCTTAATCAACTTATCATTGATATGTTAGCCAAGGCACACAATCGAGCCAGGCGTGGACGTTTCCGCAAAGGAAGGGGACGCTTTTGAAAATGCATCGGGCCGCGACCGACATAACCGAGCTCTATGCACCACAGTTTGAGCAGTTTGGCCTGGAGCTTTCCGGCAAGGGCGCCGTCTTTACCGGCGAGGTGGCAAACGATCGGGCACACGGCCGCGCATGGATCATACCCCTCTCCCCTGCCTGCATCGTCATGGAGCATTTCATCACCCCGACGCACGATATGTACCTGGCCGAATACACACCCGAACCGTACGCGTGTGTGAGCGAAGTCAGCATGCCCACGCTCATGTGCATGCCCGAGATAGGCATAACACCCGCAAACCTCAAGCCGTTGCGCGGGTCGTGGCCGAGCAATGCAATTTGTAGTTTTATCCAGGATACCTGCGGAAACGAGCTCAGTCCGTTATACGCCGGACAGCTCTATCACTCGCGCTCGGTGTTATTCCTACCGAGATACTTCGACGATTTCGAACGCCGCTACCCCGGCGAATTCGCTGGGCTTTTTGACGCCTTTGCCGAGTCGTGGGGCGAAGAAGCGCTATCGGCGATCGATCGGACACTCTGCCGTCTCGATGAGACGCGCGCTCGTGTCACGGGCGGGCATCTTTACATGAAGGGTACCGTAGAGACCATGGTTGCCGAGCTGGCGTACGCGCGAACAGCCCACAAGCAGGCACGTCAGGCCGAAGGGACACAGGCCGCTCTGGACATTGTCGAAGAAGCGATCCTGGCTGTCGAGCGCGCCCTTGACGAGGGGCGTCGCATCGGCGTGGACGAGGTCGCCGAGCGGCTCTACACAAGCCGCTCCAAACTATGCGCCACCTTTAAGGCCCAAACTGGCGAGTCCCTGGGCGCCTACATTCGCAGACGCCGCATGGAGCGAGCACAGGACCTTTTGGCCGATAGCGCGCTCACGATAGCGCAGGTGGCAGAGCGTCTAGGCTACCCTCAGCAGGCCGCCTTCGCCCAAGCCTTCAAGCAACACACCGGCACCACCCCCACCACTTGGCGAAGCAAGCATCGCTAAGGCCCAAGCTCCCTGGCCGTAACGGAGCGATTAATTAGCCGCCGCCCGTCAGCTCACCCAGGATCTAAACGTCAAGATGCGCACAATCAAGCGCCTTTTTGATAAGAGGGACAGATCGATCAGCCAAATACAACGGAATGTTGAGCACCCCGTCGTCGAGCTTTAGGTTCTTAAGTGAGTAGCGGACCCTCAATGGAGTCGTCTCCGCATGCTTGTCGGCATAGTACTTAAGGCTCTTGGAATGAACGACCTCTCCCGATTTGACCTCGACGGGAACGATTTCGTTTCCGACTTGAATCAAAAAATCGACTTCGTGCTTCGGCTTCTCGTTTGTCCAATAACGCGGAGCAGCATCTAACTGTGAAAGTAATGCCTGAAGCACATAGTTCTCGGCGAACGAACCTTTGAACTCCGAAAATAGCGCATCCGAGATGGCAAAAGCGGACGCATCCAGCCTTGCCATGCGACGCAGCAAGCCGACATCAAGACAGTAGACTTTAAATGCCTTGAGGTCATCGTACGCAGAGAGCGGCACACCACCGGCAGCATTAAGGCGAACCGCCGTGATGAGCCCAGCATCGGCAAGCCATTCCAGAGCATCCTCGTATTCTCGAGTACGAGCCCCCTCGCGCACCGCACCCCAAACGAACTTTTTGTTCTCGCGCGCCAACTGAGCTGGAATCGAGTTCCATATTTGCGAAAGCTTGGCGAACTGCGCACGGCCACCATGCTTGGCAAAATCGCGCTCGTAGGAATCCAAGAGATCAGACAACACCTTATCGACCTGAACGATATCGCCCGTCTCCACCCACCGGCCAAGAGCCTCTGGCATGCCGCCGCATGCAAAATAACGACGAAGATGCTCGACGAGACGGACATGGAAGAAATCGGGCACTGTCTCGATCTGATCCAGGCCGCCAAGGTATTCGTCGTAGTTTGCAGCGCCCTCGGCTTTCAGAAACTCGGAAAAGCTCATGGGGCGCATCTCCATGAACTCGACCTTTCCCACCGGAAAAGCGCTGGTCTCACGGGACAAGCGAACGCCCAACAAAGACCCTGCGCATGCGACGTGATACTCGGGGGCCTCGTCACAGAAGTATTTAAGGGCACCGACTGCAGAAGGACAATCCTGGATCTCATCAATAATAAGCAGCGTCTCGCCAGGATCGATAGACTGTCCAAGCGCCAGGGAAAGATTTGAGATGATCCGTCGAGGATCGCGCGTACCTTCGAAAAACTGAGCGTACTCGCTCTGTACCCCAGGTGACGGCTCCTCGAGCGTCAGATACACATAATTGATGTACGAGGTTCGGCCGAACTCCTTAAGCGCCCACGTCTTTCCAACCTGGCGCGCCCCCTTAAGGATAAGCGGCTTACGATATTCTGACGCTTTCCAAGCGTTAAGCTTGGCAATGATATCTCGCTGCATGGCCGAACCTCCCGCAAAGAAACTTCCGTAAACGTGATATTTCCCACATTTTACCCTAGGTAAAACGTGACATTTATCACATTTACAGAAGTTTTAAGCTCATTTCGCCACACTTTCATCACATTTATTGCAATGTGACAAAGGGACAGTCCCTTTGTCACCCGCACAAAAATGGACGCGCCAACGGCGCCCTCATTCACCAAATTCCATTCAGCCTACCTGACCCGAACGGCCGAGTCGTCACAGAACCCGGGAGCCCCGGCAGGGCGGGTGCTTGCTCAAAATGAGTTCCGCACGCAAAGAAGGCCACTTAATGTGGCCTTCGTCTTGCGCAGGACTGTTCGAAATTTTGAGGAAGCACCCGCCCTGCCGGGGCTCCCGGGTTCCCGTTTACGAGAGCGACGTTCTCAGCAACTCGTTGAAGAGCTTCGGGTTGCCCTTGCCGCGGCTCGCCTTCATGCACTGGCCCACCAAAAAGCCAATGACCTTCTGGTTGCCGTCACGATACTGCTGCGCCTGATCGGCACAGTTTGCCAGAACCTCGTCCACGATCGGCTGCAGCGCGCCGGCATCGCTCACCTGACGCATACCGCGCTCGTCAACGATCTTGTTGGGGTCGTCGCCGGTCTGGGCCATGGCCTCAAAGACCTCGTGCGCCTGGTTGGAGCTGATGGCATCGGTCGCGAGCAACTTGGCAAGCGCTGCCACCTGAGCCGGTGCAATACCGGACTCGGTCAGCGACACACCCGCACCCTTAAGGTAGGCGATCATCTCGTTCACCAGCAGGTTTGCGACCGTCTGGGCCTCCTTGCCAGCCATACCGGCAGCGGCAGCCTCAAAGAACTCGGCAAACTCCGGGTCGCCAGCAATCTGCTCGGCATCGGCCGCCTTAATGCCAAAGTCGGCCTCAAAACGGGCGCGCTTGGCATCGGGCAGCTCGGGGATCTCGCCTCGGCAGCGGTCGATGAACTCGTCGTCCAGATCGAAGGGCGCCAGGTCGGGATCGGGGAACAGGCGATAGTCGTCGGCCGTCTCCTTCACACGCATGACCACGGTGCGCTTGCGGCTGGGCTCCCAGTGGCGGGTCTCCTGATAGATGATGCCGCCCTCCTCGAGCACCTCGGCCTGGCGGCAGATCTCGTAGGCAAGGCCGTCATGCAGACTCTTAAACGAGTTGAGGTTCTTGAGCTCGGTCTTGGTGCCCAGCTTGGTCTCGCCGCGGCGGCGCAGCGACACATTGCCGTCGCAACGCATGGAGCCCTTCTCCATGGAGCAGTCGGAGATGCCCAGCGTCACAAAGATACGACGGAGCTTTTCCATAAACAGGCGAGCCTCCTCGGGCGTGCGCAGGTCGGGCTCGGTGACGAGCTCAATCAGCGGCGTCCCGCAGCGGTTGTAGTCGACGAGTGACTCTGCCGCGGCGGTAATGCGGCCCTCGGCACCGCCCACGTGCACCATCTTGGCGGCATCCTCCTCCATGTGGATGCGCAGGATGCGAATGGGCACCGTGTAGGAACCGTCCTCGCGGCGCTCAGGCATCTGCAGGTTGGACGCGTCGTAGCTGGCCAGATGGCCGGCGCGCTGATTGCCTTCGCGCATGGTCGACGTCATGGACGTGGACAGGCCCTCGGCGTTGGCCGAAGCGCTCGCCAGGCTCTGGGCCTCGGCCTCGCCAAACGCGCAGTCGGGGCGCTCGGCGGCACCGCGACCGGTCACGTCCAGGTCCAGGTGACCGTACATGGCAAAGGCGACCGGGCCCTGCGTGGTTTGGAAGTTCTTGGCCATATCGGGATAGAAGTAGTGCTTGCGGTAGAACATCGAGTGGCGCTGGATCTCGCAGTTGGTGGCGAGACCGGCCTTGACGATGCTCTCGATGGCGCGCTTGTTAGGCACCGGCAGGGCGCCGGGCAGGCCCAGGCACACCGGGCACACGTTGGCGTTGGGCTCGTCATCGTGGCTGAGCTTGCAGTTGCAGAACATCTTGGTATCGAGTGCGGTGAGCTCGGTATGGATCTCCAGGCCGATCACGGCCTCCCAATCCTGCAGGACCTCGGAAAGCTCCTTCATTACAGCTCGCCTCCCTTCCCGGCAAAATCGGGCGCGACGGAAAGCGCGGGCGCACCCGTGGCGGCATCGGCAAAGCCGCGCTCCAGGGCGCGGGCAAACGTGAGCAGCTGACGGTCCTTAAACGCCGGACCCACCAGCTGAGCAGATACGGGCAGTTTGCTGTCCTCGCCCAGGCCCAGCGGCACCGAGATACCACCGTTGCCGCAAATGTTGAGCGAAATGGTGTACAGGTCGGAGAGGTACATCTGCGTGGGGTCGCTGATCTCGCCAAACTTAAAGGCCGTGCGCGGCGAGGCGGGCATGAGGATGGTGTCTACCTTGGCATACGCGGCGTCGTAGTCCTGCGTGATGAGCGTGCGGGCCTTTTGCGCAGCGTAGTAGTACTTGTCGTACACGCCCGAGCTCAGCAGGTAGGCGCCGAGCATCTGACGGCGCTTGGCCTCGGCACCAAAGCCGTGGGCGCGCGAAAGCGAGCTCTGGTCGGACAGGTTGGCGCAGCCCTCCTCCTGGTAGCCATAGCGAATGCCGTCGAAACGTGCCAGGTTGGAGAACGCCTCGGCCGGGCCGATGACGTAGTAGGCGGCGATGGCGGCATCCAGGTGCGGCAGGTCGACCTCGACCAGCTCGGCGCCCTGGTTCTGCAGCTCCTGGGCGGCGCGCTGAACAGCGGCCTTGACCTCGGGCGTCAGGCCCTCGGCCTCCATGAACGCGGGGATAATGCCCACGCGCTTGCCCTCGATGCTGTCGTTAAGATGCTCGGTAAAGTCGACGGCGCAATCCTGGCTGGTGCAGTCGTACGGATCGTGGCCCGCGCCGGTAAGCGCGTTCATGGCTAGCGCGACATCCTCGACCGTGCGGCCGAAGGGTCCCACCTGGTCGAGCGACGAGCCAAAGGCAACCACGCCGTAACGGCTCACGGCGCCATACGTGGGCTTAAAGCCCACCACGCCGCACAGTGACGCCGGCTGGCGAATGGAGCCACCGGTGTCCGAGCCCAGCGAGAGCGCGACCTCGCCCGCGGCGACGGCGGCAGCGGAGCCGCCCGAGGAGCCGCCGGGCACGCGCTCGATATCCCAGGGGTTGTTGGTGCGGTGGAAGGCCGAGCTCTCGGTAGAGCTACCAAAGGCAAACTCGTCCATGTTGGCCTTGCCCATGGGCAGGCAGCCGGCATCGAGCATGCGCTGGACGCAGGTGGCGGTGTAGACGCTCTGGTAGTTCTCGAGCATGCGGGAAGCGCAGGTGGTGCGCGTACCCACGAGGTTCATGTTGTCCTTAATGGCCAGCGGCACGCCCGCGAGCGGGGGCAGCGGCTTGCCTGCGGCACGGTCGACATCCACGCGCGCGGCGGCCTCGAGCGCGAGCTCGGGCGCTACCTGCAGGAATGCCTGGACCCCGCCCTCGCGCGCCTCGATGGCGGCAAGGGAGGCCTGGGCCACCTCGGTAGCGGTAAAGTCGCCGGCGGCAACGCCCGCGGCGATCTGGGCGGCGGTAAGGGAATCGAAGCTCTGCGCCATTACTCGCTCTCCCCCTCTCCCAAAATGGACGGCACGCGGAAGTAACGCTCGCGCACGCTGCCGGCGTTCTCGAGCGCGACGTCGAGCGGCAGATCGCGCTCGGGCTCGCGCAGGTCATCGCCCATCACGTTGGACAGGCTTCCGATGGGATGGAACGTGGGCTCCACGTCGGGCAAGTCATATTGCAAGACGGGCTCGAGCATCTGGACGGCATCGTTCATGTAGGACGTCATCTGGGTGAGCTCGTCATCGGTCAGTGCGATCTTTGCGTACTCGGCGATGCCGCGCACGTCTTTCTCGCTGAGTGCCATAGGCGCTCCCTTCCGCATAACAGTTAAACCGCTCTAGTATACAAGGCAACGCCGCTTGGAGCAGATGCTTTACCTAAATGCAGCGAAAACGTAACGAGGGCGGCGGCTGACAGGCGGCGGGCTGGCGGTTTTGTAGCGAAAACCGCCAGCCCGCAACGAAAACCGTCTCGCCCACAACGAAAGGCATCACAACATTCGACGCTTTTCGTCCAAATCGCGATTTTCATCGAATGTTGTGATGGTTTGGAAGTCCCGACCACCACAAAGGTGCCTGTCCCCTTTGTGGTGGTTCTGGAGAATGTCCTATGCCGAGGCCTTGGCCTTGCGGCGCTTGCGGACCGCGTGGATCACGATGTCCAGCAGCAACAGCACAATGGCTACGACCACGATGAGCACGGCAAACTCGCGCTTGCCCCAGTGGCGACCGGCCAGCGATTTTTGCTTGTCGACGTCCTTTTTGCTGTACTTGGTGCGCACGCAATGCACCAGCAGGCGATGGTCGTTCACGCCGTAGGGCGTGCAGGTGACGAGCGTCACCTTGTCGGCGCCGGGCTCGATGGTTAGCGACTCCATCTCCTCGGGCAGCACCACCTCGGAGTCCACCATCTTGTAGGCGAGCGTCTTGTTCATGGTGTGCAGCAACACCAGGTCGCCGGGCTCCAGCGAGTGGATGTCGTCGAACATGCTCAGGTTGCGCATGCCCGAGTGCGCGGTGAGCACGCAATGAGTCGAGGTGCCGCCCACCGGCAGGCTCGTGCCCTCCAGGTGGCCGACGCCCGCCATAAGGACTTCTTCGCTCGTGCCGTGGTAGATGGGCATGCTCACGTCGATGGAGGGAATCTCGACCCAGCTCATCATGGGGTCGCGGTCAAAGATGAGCTGCTGAGCGTAGGGCTCGATCTGGTCGGCGGGAAGCTCGGTGGCCTCGCCCGCCAGCTGCTCGTTATAGGAGCGCGCCTGAAGCAGGATGCGCTCGCGCTCCTCGGCAGACAGCGCGTCCACGGTGCTGGACACCGTGCTGATCTGGTTGAACACGCCCGAGGCCTCGAGCCGGTCCAAGATCCACGGCCAGGTCATAAGGCCCACGCCAATAAGAATGATGACGATGGTGATGAGACGGTCGGCCCAGCGCGGCAGTCGCTTGCGGCGGCGCTTGGGCTTTGGTTGAGGTTTGGGCTGAGGGCTTGAGCCGCCGTTGTCCGCGGCGTTACTGCTCTTCATATGTTTGGCGCCCTGCACCATCGCCGGTCACTCCTCTACAACTCAAGTTGTCTGAACAAATAATAGCCGATTAGCGAGCTCATGCGCTGCGCAACGCAGCCTGGCAGCATTGCGCAGTGCAAGTATGGGCCCGCATTTGAGTTTTCAAAATATCCCGAATCGGCTGGGCGATTCGGGATACAATGGCAATAGAAAACGATGCATCCCGCGTAAGTGTTCGAAAGCGCGGGCGGCCTAGTTTTCTGGTTTTGTTAAATGCCCGGGCCTCTAACCCCGGGCATTCTTATTTGCGCTTGTTGCAGCGCAAATGCCTTCTACCGTCCGCACCGCGCGTGCGCCTACGGACCTTAAACCGAACCTCATACGAGTCAAGAAACGCGATGACGAACGAGCCTACCGCCGCGAGGGCGGCGAGCGCGTTAAGGAATTTCAGCATTTGGGGACCTCCGATCGAGTCGTCGGCCGCCCGCGCACGGGATGCGTCGCAAGGGTATTTTACTGCGAGCACTCGCACTTACAGCTGGTAAACGCAATATTTGCAAACATCTGTTCGATATTCATATGCTTGATCCATCGGGCAATGGAGGGTGGCTACGTTGTCCAAAAAAAACGGGGCAGACTCCAGTGCGAAGTCTGCCCCGAAAAGAGAATGGCAAAGCAAGAACGTGGATGGACGAGAAAAGTGTCCGCAAGTCTCATGGCCATCACATCCCACCTGCCAAAGGGATGGGTGAGCGAGCGTTACTCCTGCTCGGACTCCTCAGCCTGCTTACGGCTGCGGATGAGGTGCGCCACGCCGATGCACAGCACCGCGCCGCCAGCGATCCAAGTGAACGTCACGCCGTTAAGACCGGTGAGCGGGAGGTTGGAACCCTTCTCATCGATGACGGTGAGGTGCACCTTGCCGTCAGCTGCCTCGGTTTTAGTTTTAGCCACCTTGACGAGATTCGTATCGGTACCAGGAGCAGGAGTGCAGCCCGGGTTAACCACAGTCTTATCGTCTGCCGGAAGCGTCCCACGAGTAATGGTGAACTTGATGCCAGCGCTGTGGGAGTTGTTATATCCAGGCGCCGGCTTGACCTCCGCAAGGACGTAAGCACCCTCATCAAGACCGACAACGTTAATCTTGCCGTTTGCGTCGGTCGTCAGTTTGGCCTGCTCGCTATTCTTCGTCTTGGTACCATCCGCCTTGATATAGTTATCGGTATCGCCCCGCTCCTGCAGCGTGAACTCAACGCCCTCGAGCCCCTTAGTTTCGTCATCGGAGCCCACCTTGATGACATCGATGCCATAGGTGTAGTCATAAGCAGGGTGCTCAACCGTGGTGCCATTGTCGGAAGATTGCGGGTCATCGGAATAAGAGTGCGGGTTGTTGGAATAAGTCAGGGTAACCTTGTTCTTTTGCGGCATACCGGCCAAACCCTGGAAGTCAGCCTCCATCACTCCGCTTTTGAAAATCTTTGAAGAGTCGAGCTTGGCTTTATACTCAACAGTCACCTTGGTGTCCGCATTAAAGGTGACAGGACCGCTCGAGCACGTGCACGCCTTGAGGTTCGTAAAGACCACCTTGAGTACATTGTTCTCGTAAGTAGCGTCATAACCCGACGTTACTTCGTCGCCATTGATCTGTACAGTAACTTTAGGTTTATCCGTATCGTCCATGAGTTCGGCAGACATAGAACCAGGTAACTCGTCCTTGAACTCGTAATAATACTTATCGTAGGTGTTGATATTGCTCGCAACCGTACCGGTGAGCTGATAGTCGATAAACTGATCCATTCCGGAGTCAGCTGCCTTGTTAGGGTTATCGAACGAGCCGAAATCGCTGCCATCTTTGTCATCCATGACGGCCTTGGTCACGTTGGGGACGCTCTTCTTGGGGGCCGCTTTAACGTCAGAGCCACCGACGATGGTGAAGATCGGTGAGGTGTACGCGTCGGTATTGCCATCAGTACCGCTAGTCTTACCGGGCGCATCGGTCACGAAAAGCCAGTAGCCATGTTCCAGATTCTCAAAGTTACCCTTGCTGGAATTGCTTGGCTGTGTCCAAGTGAGCGTCTTGTTCCCCTCCAAGGCCTCGGCAATCAAGTCCAGAACCGTGCCATTATCAACCGCCGTATTCTTTCCGACATTCAAGCCCTGAGCTCGATTAATGAACTCAGCCCACGTCTGGGCGTCATCATTTACGTCAGGTACTCCAGGAACGTCTTTGAGTGCAGTCGTAACGAGGGTTTTCACATTACCCGGAGCCCACTGAATATCAGAAAGAGTCTTGGCGGCCGAATCATCCCAACCATCGCTCTTCTTGTCCTGCGTGATCTTCGCGGTAAAGATCTGGATGCCCTTGAAAGATGTGGCATATTCAGTGTCAGGGTCAGTGATAAACACCTTGCCCTTCTCCGTAGCCACCGTTGGCACACCCGCAGCAAACGCCATCGTGACCGGGGCCATGACGCCGCCGAAGCTCAGCGCTGCTGTGAGGCCGGCGGTTACTGCCAGGCGTGCGATGTTCTTGTTCATGTGCGTCTTCTTTCCTCTGCTTTCTACTTCGTAACTCATTCGATCTGTCATCATCTGTCTGTGTCTTAGCATCTACTTCGCTACGTCTCGCCCCGCTCTCTGTGGGGCTGTCAGCTACTCTTTATGGCTGCCACCTCCCCGCTTGACCAGGAGCGCGACCACGATGAGCGCGGCTCCGGCGACCGCAACAGCGGCCGCGGCGTACATTGCCATATCGCCAGTCGAGGGCATAAAGCCTCCGGTGGTAATGCTAGGGGGTGTGCCGGTGGGCGTGTTGATGAGCGACGCCTCCAGGCTGCCCGTCGACCCGTCCGCGCTGTCGGCGCGCAGGGGCGACTCGGCCGTGATGGCGAGCTTGGGCTTGGCGGCGGCCACCTGGTCGACGTCCAGGCCCTCGGCCTTGACCGTCACGGAGCGCGTGCCCTCAAAGGCGGTGTAGCCCTTGGGCGCCTTGAGCTCGCGGACCTCCAGCTTGCCCGAGTCCACGCCCGAGACGGTCACGCGGCCGTCCTCGCCCGTGGTGACGGTGGCCTTGCCCTCCGCATCCCACGTGCCGTCGGCCGACAGCGTGCGGCCGCGGTCGTCGGTGATGCTCAGGACCGCCCCGGCAAGCGGCTTGTCGCCGTCGCTGCCGCGCTTGGTGAGCGCGAGATCCCAGGTGTAGGCGCACGCGTCATCGCTCGGCGTGCGGGTGAAGCCGGCGTCGCCGGACTGGTCGGCAAAGGGAGAGCGCGGGTAGCGCAGGTAGACCTCGTTGGGGTTGCCCTTCGCGATGCCGTGGCTGCATGCGCTGTTGAGCGGTGCGTTGTACACGGCGACCACGCGGGCGCCCGCGGCGAAGGCGTCGGCCCCGCCGAGCGCGGCAATCAGGTCGCCGGTGCGCACGGTGAAGGTCTTACCGTCGGCCGCTACCTTGGTGGCGCACTGGGCCGTGATGTCGGTCCAGCCCTTCGCGGGCTCGGCGCCGACGCGGCCGTCCTTACCGGTTGAGACGGCGTCGAAGCCGCCGTCCGCGCCCGCCGCCACGTACACGCGCATGCTCGCGGTGACCTTGGAGGGGTCGAGTCCCGCGCTCATGGTGTCGACGAACTGCACCGTATAGGTGTCGTAGGCCGTGAGCCCCGCCGGGACCGTGACAGAGAGGCGCCAGTACAGGTCGTCGGCGACCGTGGCGTCGGCGGCCTTCTGCCAGGCGGCGGTGCTGTCCTCCAGCACATGCTTGGAGACCTTGGGCGTCGCGGCCTTGGGCTTGACGGTGACGGCGCTGCCGCCGACCAGGGCCATGATCGGCGCGGTGCCGGCCTCGCCCTGGGCGATGACGTCGTCGTCGGCAACGATGAGCCAGTAGCCGCAGGGCAGCTCGGCCGCCGTGCCCGCGTTAAGGGCCACGGGCATGGCGCCAGAGCTCTGGAGAGAACGAGCGAGCCGTGCGCTCAGCGCGCTCGTAAGGTGGGAATCGGTGTTGAGCCACTCGGCAGCTTCCTGCGCGGTGGTCTGGGAATTGGGCATGCTGGCGCTGTGCAGCACAGGCAGCGCGGCGTCGCGCACGGTGTCGCTTGCCCAGGCGAGGTCGGTGGCAATCTTGGCGTCGCTGTCGCCGTCGACGACGTTGGCGCTAATGATCTGGTAGGCGTCGTAGCTGCGCGCCACGGTGCCGCCCACCGTGATGGAACCGGTCAAGGTCGGCGCGGCCTGCGCGGATGCGGGGAACACAACCGCGCAGGTGCCGACCAGGAGGGCAAGCAGCGCAAACAAGATCGGGAAGGAGCAAACTTTCTTATTCACGACGCTTACCTCCCTTCGCATTCGCCTTGCGACGAATGTGCATCCAGGCCGCAGCAGCGCAAAGCACCGCCGCGCCGGCAAGGTACGTCAGAGTGACGCCCGACATACCAGAAAGGGGCAAAGAGGTGGAGTAGGTGTTGGTGAAGGTGGGGGTAGTGTCGGGAAACTTGTGGTCATCGGAATCGGTGTCTTCCCACGTACCGTCGGAGTCAACGGTTCCCTTCCTGTAGGTCACCGCACAGTCGATGCTTCCTTCGGCATTATCCGTTGCCGTAACCGTGAACTTATAGACCGACTTGTCGAACTTGTAGTGCGAGAATATCGAGCTATCGTTCTTCTCGCGCATATAGTACGTGAAGGTCTTGGAGGCGCCACGACCCGTAGAGTCACCAGCAGTGTAGAGATCCTTCGTGATATCAGAGAGCGTGTACGCAATCCCCTTATCAAAGATGAACGGAAGCGTCTGCTTCTTTTTATCGCCAGAGGTCACGGCAGTGCCGACGATGTCTTCTTCTCTAAATCTGCTGTCTTTCGCAAGTTGAAGCGTAAACTCCTTCATCTCGCCACCCACAACGACCTTAGTCGCCTTAGGAGTCCAGGAGCCACTGGAGGTGTACGGAGTGTACTTGTTGGTGAAGGTCTTCCCCCCGTCGGGGCCGACAATCGAATAATAGCCTTGCTCGTTCTTTTCCAACGAGTTAGTTGAATCTCCCAGACTCACGCTTGTGATCGTGTAGTTGTGAACGCAAAGAGGAACCTCCGAGTTTGGATCTTCCTTGCTAGGCACATTCATGAGTTGCGTTTTGTTGTCCTGAACCTTCACCACAATCTTGTACACGGCTGGGTCGTACGTGATGTCGGGATCGTACGTGATGTCGGGATCATTGCCAGCATTTTCGACCAAGTAGTATGTAATCTCATTAGCCTCAACAGCCTTATCAACGTACTGTTCGCCAAGGTCAAAGGTGATGTTACCGCTCTTATCATTCTTGGCGGTTCCGACCAAGGTGCAGCCGCCACTGTTGAATGTCTTGTCATTCCAAGAGGGCTCCGTCGCGACATCCGAATCCTTACGGTAGACCGAGAAAGAGAACTTGTCTTTGTCGAACTCCATGTTTTGATTGGCCTGTTTCAGCGCCTTGGTTGCCTTCAACTTAAGGCTCGGTAAGATATACGTATCCGCAGGCACGCCTAGGTACAAGTTGCCATTCGACATGATGCCGCCACCATGGTCCCAAGAATAGTTGCCCGTGATGAAAGTTGTCGCTTTATTCCGTACTGCATCAATCGTCGTTTTATCCTTGGTATCAACACCCGAAGTCAGACCGATGCTATTTTTTACCTGAGCAGCACCGTTGGCGGGGATGGTAATGCGATTCGTTAGCTCAATGCTTCCCGAATACTTGGCGTCTATATCGCCAAGCATCTTGCCGCTTACCACTGCGACCGGCGTTGTGTGACCTTTCGCCGCGAGGAAGAAATCGGCATGACCACTGGTACGAAAAACATGTTCGCCGTTGCTATCGGCCGAGTAATAGGCGTCCTTGTCTTCTGTCTTACCGTTGCCACCGCCAGAAAGATGGGGGTTACCATCATTGTTATTGTTTTCACTATCGTAAGATTCGGCGCCTCCAGCGTCAGTGTTGCCAAAGATCGCCGTGCCGTCGGTGTTCGTTACCAACGTCTTGCCCGTCGGGCAGGCTGCAACGCCACCACCATAGCCACCAGCGGTATTGGTGCTTATATAGGAGCTATAGACAAATAGCCTACCCGCATCAGATGCGGTCTCATTACTGCCCTGGACGAAGATGCCGCCGCCGCCCCAGTCATAGCGAGACATGCAGTGGTTATTAGTGATGTAGACTTTGCTGCCTGGAGTGTCGTTGTTGTCTGGAGTGCCGTTAATCATCGCGTCAACCCTCTGGCCCACTCGGATGCCGGCACCTTCAGATCGGTAGCTCACGTTAGAGGCAATATATCCTCCCTTAATGTCGAGCCATGCCATACCTCCTTGCTTAAGATTGGTAACGTAAACGCCGCCGCCAGCTTCCTCGGAATAGTTGCCAGTAATCTGGCCACCGGAAATGGTGACATGGGCGCCGTTATTGGCAGCAAGCCCAGCGCCGCCATGACAACCATTGCCATCCGCGCCACAGTATTTAGCCATTCTATTATTCGTGATATAGCCACCAGAAACGGCTACGATGCCGCCCTCGGCCATAATGCCACCACCGAGTCCCTGGTTGAGTGTGCTATTACCGGAGATTATGCCATTAGTTATGGTGACCTTGGAATAACGGGCATACACACCACCGCCATTATTAGCGCTGTTGCCGGCAATTACGCCGCCAGTCAGCTTAAGGGTCGAGGCGCCATTGTTGTTGGATACCATAATGCCCGCGCCGGCACCCGAGCCGGAAGCGCCGCAAACGTATCCGCCGCTCATGTTGACGGTAGAGCCGCCCTCGGCATAGACCAAGCTGCTAACGCTGCCGCCTTGTTTTTGCGTAATCACGCCGCTCACAAGGTTAAACGTGCCGCCCTTGCCGTTTTTGTTATACAGATTGATGAGCCTTAGATTTGCGTTGCCGCCGCATGCCACGATGGCACCTTTAATATCGACGCTATGTTTGTAAAGCGTCTCGGTTGTCTTGGTTGTGTCTGTTTTACTCGGGGACGATTGAGTCACGTAGTAGATAAGGTTAGACGGAATGCCATCAACGTAATTTAGCACGGCTTTCTTGCCATAATTATCGGGACTCAGCTTCTGCCCCTGATCAGTCAGCTGTTGGACATCGTTGACCGTCTCAGTCACCGGCGCGGAGTCCTTAATTTCGTCCTTAATTGTAAGTGTTGCGCCATTAGCAACATCAAATAACGGCTTATCGGTGTTCAAGCACTTGATCTTATGACCGTTTAGATTAAGGGTGATATTGATAGGGTTGTCGTCAGTTTGTTCAAACCTAATCTCTTGGTTGCATTCAATATCGTTAACGAGCTCAAAAATAGCTGAGCCGGATGCATCGCGAAGTCTCTCGTCAAGAAGCTTCTTGCTGAGTTCAGCCCCACTGCTGATTGTATAAGTCGATTCATTATTTGCAGCAAGTGAGATCGCGCCCTCGCCGTTAGCACCGTCATCCGCAGGCTGTGCGTCGGAAGGCTGCGTGTCACCCTCGACCTTCGTGTCGTCGGACGGCAGGCCTGCGGCAGCGGCGTCTTCGCTCGCGTCATTCCCGGCATCGTCACTATTCTGGTTTTCGGTATCCCCGTTGTTGGTGTTTTCTACATCAGTAGACTCACTTGAGGAACCCCCCCCCATCACAGTTTCCTCGGCAGAAACCGTATGGACATCGTTGGCAATGGCCTGCGAGATCGGGGGCATGACGAGCGACAGTACCAGGCTCAAAACGGATGCTCCGCACAAAACGCCTGCCAGTACACGGCGCGTCGCTTTATTTCTCTGCTTAGATTTGTCCGAATTCGCTTTCATCGATGTCTCCTCCCCAAGAGACCGCGATCTTGCTCTTTCCCTATCAAACGTATCTGCGCAATCTGTAATTGCGCTCGTTTAGTAATGCAATTATAACGATTGTTTAAACATCTGAGCAACAAAACCGACATTTTTGTAGCGAGTTCTAAATTCTCTTGACATTTGCTCAGATTTACCTTCGTTTATTCGCTATCTATTTTTTGTTTCTGCTGGTAATTTAGTTGCGTATTATTTTTTAATGGCATTAGATTTATTTGCACAACATTTTGCTCAAGAGCAAACATCCTGTGAACGGTCGAAAATCGACCGTGAGCGGTAGGTCATTAACCGGAAGGAATATCCTACCAAACTGATGAGAATATCTTTAACCCATCGGTAGTTAGAAGCGTGATGTTCAGACAACTATATTTGAATTTTCGCGCAGATTTTAGGCATCATTTCGCCCAAATCGCCTGAGGCCACCGCAAAAGAGCCTGCCCCCCCCCTTCCGCGGTGGTTCTCCCCCCCCCCCAGCGCTATAGCAGATGTTCCTCGATAAAGATCGCGATGCCGTCTTTGTCGTTGCTGGCGGTTACAAAGTCGGCGGCGGCACAGGTGGCGTCGCTGCCGTTTGCCATGGCCACGCCCACGCCGGCGTCAGCCACCATGCAGGTGTCGTTATCGGCATCGCCAAACACGCAGATGTTCTCGAGCTCCATGCCGTTGAGCTCCGCCACGCGCACAAGGCCGCGCGTCTTGGACACGCGCGGATCCATGAACTCGTAGAGCCGCTGCGTGGTTTGTAGAGCCGCCGCCTTAACGGTGTCGTCGGCGAACGTCGACGCCCGCTCGATGACCTGCGGCATCGCCTCGGGCGCCATGGTAAACATCACCTTGGGCTGCGGCTCGCGCAAAAACTCGGCAAAATCGACCACCTGGTAGGGCACGCCGTCGACGCGCGACAGGTGCTCGACGCACGCATTGCTCTCGGGCACGTAGAACACGCCGTCTCGAGGGCAGACGGGCGTTGCCGGAAGATCCGCCATGTGCTTGCAGATGCGCGCGATGGTCTCGCCCGGCAGCGGATAGCTCAGCTCGTTGATGTCGTGCGCGCGGTCAATGACCTCGGCGCCACCGCAGCCCACGAGCACGTCCACCAGGCCTTCGATGCCCCAGAGCTTGTACATGGCCTCGGTCGCGTGGGCGTCGCGCCCGGTGCACAGACCAAAGAGCACGCCGCGCTCGCGCAGGGCGCGGATCGTCGCCACGGTGCGCGGGGACACCGTGTGCTGGCTCGTGAGCAGCGTGCCGTCGATATCGCAGAACACGGCTTTGATGTGGCTGAAGGTGGCGTCCATGGGGGCCTTTCTGGGTTGTGCGGCGGTGTGGGGTGTGGTCGTTAACGGCGTACATGGTATACCAAGGCACAGACGCGGCCTGCCAAAGCAAAACCACCACAAAGGTGCCTGGCCCCTTTGTGGTGACCAGACCCGAAGGGTGGCCTGGCCTGGGGCGCAAACCATCACAACATTCGATGTTTTTCGGCACAATCGCGATTTTCATCGAATGTTGTGATGGTTTTTACTGCTTTGCGGCACGATCCAAATGCCGGCGTCCAAACAGCAGCAGCGCCGCGGGAACCGCCGTCACGACCATGCCTGCCCCCACGAGCGTCCGTTGTACGCCAAATGTTGCCGCCAGCCACGGTGCAACCGCCAGAGGGGCCACGCCGGCGAACATGTTGCCAAAGCCCATGACCGAGTTGACGCGACCGAGCTGCTCGAGCGGAGCCGTCGTTTGCACGATGGTGTTGTGGAGCGGGTTGACGACACCCCAAGCTATGCCCAGGGCGACCTGGCCGACAAGGGCCACGCCCACGTACGGCGTCCCCACATAGAGCAGGCTTCCCAGGCCCACGGACATAAGTGCCACGAGCAGCGTTTTTAGGTTTACCAAGTGCGGCGGCAAGCGGAGCGCGAGCACGGCACCCAGCACCGCGCCCACGCCCGAGGCCGACGAGAGCCAGCCCATCCACTCAACGCCGACATGCAGGACATCGCGATAGAAGAACGACTCGAGCGGGTCGAAGGCTCCATAGCCAAAATTCGAAAGAAAGATAATGCAAAACAGCAGGGCGAGAACGCTGTTGGTAAAGACCGTCTTGATGCTGGCTGCGAAGGTGGCGCGGGCGGACGTGCTGGGGTTGGAGCTTTGTCCCGCACGCTCCCCTTCCTCTGCCGAATCGGCATCCGCATCCCCGGCGACATGGCTGGTCTGCGGCCTAAAGCCCCAACCGACGACGAACGCCAGCACGGTAAAGAGCATCATGAGCACGAACACCGCGCGCGACGACGCAGCCGCTGCGACAAAGCCGCCCAGCGTGGGGCCAACGATAATACTCACGTTTGAGAACATGGCGATGGCGGAGTTGATGTCTTTGAGCTCGACGGGATCATCGGTGAGGTAGGCCGGATAGGATGTGGCAATGGGCTGGGCGAATCCCATCGTAAAGCCCAGAAACACCGCGCCGAGCAGGACGACGCCGGTCGCGCTACCAAAGGCGATGATTGCCGTGCCAGTTGCGAGAGCGCCGATGATGCTCAGCAAGAAATGGCGGCGCGGACCCCAGGCGTCGAGTTCCGCGCCACCCGCAAAGGATCCCAGGATCACGAAAACGTTCATAAAGAGGACTGCCAGCGATGTCGCGACGACCGAAGCGTCGTCCGCATAGGTGAGCGTTCCGATGACGCCGATAAAGTAGCTGGTCTGAAAACCGGTGTAGATGAGAAAGCGCATCGCCACCAGGCGCTTGGCCTGCATGGACAGCGATGATTGAGGCTTTGAGAAAAGAGGGGCGAGCATGGAAACTCCTTGTTTCATACGGATGCGGACGGCGGGCATTCGCCACCGTCTGTCAAATCAATCTATCCGCATGAAACATTAAGGACACATCAAGCCCCTTCTCTCCGTTTTTCGCCCGTCATGAACTACTTGGTAGATTGTAAGGCATGTCCCACACATCTACTAAAGCAAAAACCACCACAAAGGTGCCTGGCCCCTTTGTGGTGGAAGTGACGTTTGCCCAGATAAAACCTGCCAAAACAAACCTGTCCCTTTTTGGCAGGTTATGGCAGCGCAGCGAGCCGGCCCTTAAAGGTGATCTTGGATAAGATCGCAGATCGCTCGGGCGTCGTTGATGTTGATGGCTCGGGTCGCAAAGCCGGCGTCGAAGGCCTGACGTGCCAGGGCTTCGTTGCAGGCAAGGGCCAGCGTGTGACCGTCGACCAGGTCGAGCGAGCTCTTGCCGCGCAGACGGTCGACACCGGAGCGCGCGACCACGATGTTGTCGAAGCCCTCGGTCTTGTAGCCCTCGATGATCACCACGTCGACATCGTTGTAGCGCGACAGCAGCTCGCGCGCGGGCATCTCGTCCTCCTCGCGCGTATCGGCGTACTCCGCCCAGCGCGTGGCGCAGATGAGTCCCACGTGCTTGGATCCGGCCTGGTGATGGCGCCACGTATCCTTAGCGGGCACATCGATATCAAAGCCATGATGCCCATGATGCTTGAGCGAACCCACGCGCAGGCCGCGGCGAGTGAGCTCGGCAATGACCTTCTCGACGAGCGTGGTCTTGCCCGAGTTTTGGTAGCCGATAAACGCGATCGCGGGGACGGCCGGCGTCGGAGCTGCGGGCGCGACGGCGACAGGCGCGCTTGCGGGTGCGGCACCGTCAGCGGCCACGGCCTCAACAGCAGCGGCCTGACGCTCTGCACGATCCCACACGCCCGAGCGGCCGCCTTCCTTGTGCAACAGGCGAACGTCGACGATCTCCATGCCGCGATCGACGGCCTTGCACATGTCGTAGATGGTCAGACACGCGGCACTCGCGCCGGTCAGGGCCTCCATCTCGATACCCGTCTTGCCCGTCACGCCGGCCGTAACCAGTACGTGAAAGCCAACCTGTCCGTCCGTGCGCGCCGGCGCCCAGCCCTCGGGCATGTCCTCGGCCGGCGTCCCCGCCGGAGCGATGGGCGCAATGTCACACTTGCTCTTGGTAATGAGCAGCGGATGACACATGGGGATGATATCGCTCGTGCGCTTGATGGCCATGATGCCCGCCACACGCGCGCAGGCAAGCACGTCGCCCTTTTTGGCGCGGTCCTGCAGCACCATGGCCTGCGTCTCGGGATGCATGAGGATGGTGCCCTCGGCGATGGCAATGCGATGAGTCTCGGCCTTGTCGGACACGTCGACCATGCGTACCTCGCCCTTGGCATCCACGTGCGTCAGCTCATCGCGACGGGCGTCGCGGGCGGGCTCGGTGGCAGCACTGGCAGTCGGCTGCGCGGGCACGGCGGCGTTGCCTGTATTCGCCGCAGCCGTGGCTTTGTGGGCAGACATCGCGGCCCTGCGAGCGGCCTTGGTGGCATCGGCGTACCTGCTCTTGGCCATATGATCATCCTCCGATTTGGGACATAAATCGTTGCGTGCCCTCAATTATCGCGTGTTCCTGCGGTTTGTGGGCCACGGCATCGCGCCAAATCGAAAGTACCTGCATATCATCACCACGGCGCAGGGCATCGCGCACCGAATACTCGGCATCGCTGAACAGGCACGGACGCACGCTGCCATCGGCCGTCAGGCGCAGACGGTTGCAATTCGCGCAAAAATGGTTGGACATGGCGCTAATGAAGCCGACCGTTCCCGCCGCGCCCGGAAAGTGCCAGTAGCGCGCAGGGCCCGCGCCGGCAGGAGCGTCGTTGATGTCGAGCGGCTCGAGCTCGCCCAATCCCGTCGCGGCGGCCCCGGCATTGATGCGCGCCCGCAGCTCGTCACTCGGCACGGTGTCGCTCGCGTCCCACAGCTCGGGGTTGAGCGCGGGCGCATGCGGATCCACGGCACAATGCGAGCTCGTGCGCTCGTCGCCAATGGGCATGTATTCGATAAAGCGCAGGTGAATGGGGCGGTCGACGGTCAGCCGTGCAAGGGCCGCCACATCCTGGTTGAGCCGGCGCACTACAACGCAGTTGACCTTAACGGGCTCAAAGCCCCAAGCCAGCGCCGCGTCGATGCCCGCCATGGTCTGTTCGAGTCGACCCAAGCGCGTGATCTTTCCAAACAGCGTAGGGTCGAGCGTATCGAGCGAGATGTTGACGCGGTTAAGCCCGGCATCTTTGAGCTGCGGTGCCAGCTTGGGCAGCAGGGCGCCATTGGTGGTAAGCGAGATGTCCTCGATCTGCGGAATCGCGCGGATGTCGCGAATAAGCGGAATGATACGGCGGCTGACCAGCGGCTCGCCACCCGTCAGGCGCACGCGGCGAATGCCCTCCCCCGCCACCAAGCGCACAAAGCGGGCGATTTCCTCGGCGCTGAGCAGCTCGTCGTGCGCGCGGGGCGCCACGCCATCGGCCGGCATGCAGTAAATGCAGCGGAAATTGCACTTGTCGGTAACGGCAATGCGCAGGTAGTTGATATCGCGGCCAAAACCGTCATGTTGCACGTGCCCGTCCACGCAGCCCTCCCCTCACGCGGCGTTTTATTCTTCGAGAAACATAATACCCCACGAGAGAATCATGCCGACACCCGTACGACAGGACAGGTCGCTTCGAGCAAAACGGACTTTCCAAGCCCATCCTCAGCATACAAACCATCACAACATTTGATGCTTTTCCCGTTTTTGGCAAAAAGCGTCGAATGTTGTGATGGTCTGCCTGCCACGGCACCCCGTAGAAGGACCGGGACGCCCCTAAAGGCCGCCGTCCCAGTGTCGAATCACGAATTCTCGCAGGTCGTTCTGCCGCTTTTGGAACGCTTCGCTTCGGTCGCACTTAAGGCCCATAGCGAGCGCGATGGCGTTCATCGCCCGGTGCAATTGCAGCTGATGGGCAAACTGGGTCCCGGTGAGGACGATCATCTTAAAGCCCAGCGCGCTCAGCACGGTCATACGCTCCGCGTCCGACGCACTGCGCTGTTTATCGAGATGGTCCGAGCCGTTGTATTCAATCCCCGTACCGCTCGCAGGTGCATATACATCGATCTCGAAATACCCAGCCTTAGCGAGATATTTGAACTCGTTGGGAACATCGACCCGATGGTTGAGCTCGACCCTGGTGTACCCGAGCCCGCCCTGGGAACGCTTCGCGACGACCATGATTGCGGTGGCCGTCTCCATGGGCGACCGCGCGCCATCGTGCACGCGTTTGAGCAGGGCAGCCGCACGTGTAGCCCCCTGACGAGATCGATTCTCATCGCAATAAGCGATCAGGTCGGCAACGGTATACCTCTGCCCCATCTCGATATAATCGCCTGTCGACAGATGATTCAAATGGTATCGAGCGCAGATTTCATACCCATATTCCAACTGCTCGGGCTCGCTCATCCACGAACCCGCCTGGACAAAGCACATGGCCTCATCAACCACCAGAAGGCCTTCTGCCACCTCGATAAGATGATCCGAAGGTATGGGCGCCCCAAACACATGGCGTCGGAGACCCGCCGGACGAGAACGTTCAAAATCGAAGCCAACCAGCGTATCAATACGATCGAGCTCCTCATGCGGAATGCCAAGTGAGGCCAGGTAGTCGGTAACAATCTCGACCGCCGCAGATATCCTCAATCCCTTGGCATCGAGCCCCAATTTGGGCAGGCCCGTGGTCGACTCCGCCTCGTCGGCAATCGAGTCCTCATCGTATAGACTGCTTGCTCGCGAAAGCGGCTCGGACGGGCGCACCACGTTGTGGTACAGCCAGGCAGTCTTATGGGACAGGACGATCGGCAGGTCCATGAGCCCTCCAATGGGTCGGATAACCAACCTTATTCCCCTGCTCTCGGGTTCGCACACCTTCGAATGCAGGTTAGCGATTCCACCCGATCGGATGACAGAAAAACCGTCCCAACATTCGATGCTTTTTCTCAAAATCGAGAAAAACGTCGAATGTTGGGACGGTTTGGGGCGAGGTGAGGGAGCGAGGAGGGCCAAAACACCGTGCTCGAACGGATTAATCCAGCTCTTTCAAGCCATGCGCGAGCTGCCAGTACTCGCCGTGCTGGGCTAGGAGCTCCTCGTGGGTGCCGCGTTCGATGATGCGGCCGTGTTCGAGGACCATGATCGCGTCGGCGTCGCGGACGGTGGACAGGCGGTGCGCGATCATAAATGTGGTGCGGCCGCGCATGATGCGGTCCATACCGCGCTCGATGAGCTTTTCGGTACGCGTGTCAATGGAGCTCGTGGCCTCGTCCAGGATGAGCACCGGCGGATCGGCGACGGCCACGCGCGCGATGGCGAGCAGCTGACGCTGACCCTGCGACAGGTTGGCGCCGTCGGCCGTGACCGGTGTGTCGTAGCCCCGCGGCAGGCGGCGGATAAACGAGTCGGCGCAGGCGGCCTCGGCAGCGGCGCGCACCTCCTCGTCGGTCGCGTCGAGCTTGCCAAAGCGGATGTTCTGCGCAATGGTGCCGCTAAACAGGTGCGTATCCTGCAGCACAATGCCGAGCGACCTGCGCAGGCTGGCCTTGGCAATGTGCTTGACGTCGATGCCGTCGTACGTGATCTCGCCGTCATCGACCTCGTAGAAGCGGTTGATGAGGTTGGTGATGGTCGTCTTTCCGGCGCCCGTCGAGCCCACAAAGGCGATCTTTTGCCCCGGCTTGGCAAACAGGTTGAGGTCCGTGAGCACGCGCGCACCTGGCACGTAGGAAAAATCCACGGCATGGAAGCGCACGTCGCCGGCAAGCGGGACCAAGTCGCACGTGAGCTCGGTGCCGTCGGCAGCCACCGCGCGGCCCGACTCATCAACGGCTGTCACATCATGCAGATGCCCGTACGCGCCCACGCCCTGGCCCTCGGGAATCTTCCACGCCCACGCGGCGTCGCCCGTCTGCACCAGCTCCACGCAGCCCTCGTCCACCTCGGGTTTAAGGTCCATAGCCGCAAACAGGCGCTCGGCACCGGCCAACGCATTGAGCAAGAAGTTGCCCAGCTGCGTAAACTGGTTGATGGGCATGGCCGCCTGGCGAACGAAGACCAGGTAGCTTGCAAGCGCGCCCACGTCGGCCAGGCCCTTGATGCAGAGCATGCCGCCCGCCACGGCGACGATGGCATAGTTGACGTAGCCAATCACGACGGTCATGGGCACCATGGAGTTGGCATAGCTCACGGCGGCGGTGCCGGTGCGGCGAAGCTCGTCGTTGCGGCAGGCAAAGCCGGCGACATTCGCCGCCTCGCGGTTAAAGACCTTGATGACCTTTTGGCCCGAGACCATCTCTTCGATATATCCGTCCAGGTCGCCAAGCGATGCCTGCTGGGCGGCAAAGAAGCGCTTAGAGCGCGCGCCCGAATAGCGCGCATACAGCACAATGGCCGCATCGCACACGAGTGTGATAATCGTGAGCTGCCAGTTAAGGATGATGAGCATAGCCGTGGTGCCCACAACCTGAATGGCGGCCTGAATCACGTTGGCAAAGCTGTTGTTGAGCGCCTCGGAGACGGTGTCGACGTCGTTGGTGAAAAAACTCATGATGTCGCCCGAGCGCGCGCTGTCAAAATAACTGAGCGGCAGCGTCTGGATGTGCGCGAACAGGTCGCGGCGAATATCGGACACCACGTGTTGGGCCGCGCGCACCATAATCTGCGAGTAGCCCAGGGCCGAGAGCACGCCCGCAGCGTAGATGATCGCCGTCAGGATGACCTGCTTGGCAAGCAGTTCCTCCCCGCCCGTGGCCAAACCGTTAACGATGGGGCGCACCATGTAGGTGCCGGCGAGGCTCGCGATGGCGGCGACGGAGGCGAGCACGCCCACCGCGAGCAACGAGAACTTGGCATGCCCCATGTAGGAGAGCAAGCGACGCACAGTGCGCTTGAGGTCGGCCGGGCGTGCTTGGGCTGCGGTCTTAGGCATGGCGCTCACCCCCTTCCAAGGGTGATCCGCATGCGACGGAGGAAAACGGATCATTCGCGCAGCCACCGTCGTTGCCATCGCCGGCGTCCGCGTTCCCCGCAAACTCCATCTGCGAGGCGTAAATCTCCTGGTATATGTTGTCGCCCGCCAGCAGTTCCTCGTGCGTGCCCACGCCGTGGACACGACCGTCGTCCAGCACCACAATACGATCGGCATCCATGACACTCGCGATGCGCTGGGCGATGATGAGCACGGTCGCATCGGGAATCCGAGCGATGTGCTCGCGAATCTTTGCGTCGGTCGCCATATCGACCGCGCTGGTGGAGTCATCAAAAATGAGCACGCGCGGATGCTTGAGCAGCGTACGCGCGATGCACAGGCGTTGCTTCTGGCCACCCGAGACACCGGCGCCGCCTTGGCCCAACTCGCCGTCCAGCCCGCCGATGCGATCGAGGAACTCGTCCACGCACGCCGCGCGGCAAGCCGCGAGGAGCTCATCGTCCGACGCCTGCGGATTGCCCCACTGCAGATTCTCGCGCACGGTGCCCGTAAACAGCACGTTCTTTTGCAGCACAATGCCCACGGCGTCGCGTAGGGTCGCGAGGTCATAGTCACGCACGTCACGTCCGCCCACAAGCACGGCGCCCTCGGTAGCGTCGTACAGGCGCGCAATCAGCTGCACAAGCGAGCTCTTGCCCGATCCCGTACCGCCGAGGATGCCCACCGTCGAGCCGCTCTCGATGCGAAGGTCGATATGCTCGAGCACATCCTCGGCTGCATCCGCGCGGTATTTAAAGGAAACGTCGCGAAACTCGATACTGCCGTCCGCTGGTGCCGCAATCGCGAGGTCTCCCGCGGGGTTGGCGATAAAGGGTTCCTCATCGAGCACCTCGGCGATACGGCCCACACTCGTAAGAGCGCGCGTGAGCAGCAAAAACACGTTGGAAATCATCATGAGCGAATTCATGATCAGCAGCACGTAGCTCATAAAGCCCGTGAGCGAGCCCACGCCCAGCTTGCCGGCGAGAATCATGCGGCCGCCAATCCACAGGATAGAGAGCGCAGCCACGTACATCGACAGCTGAAACACCGGCAGGTTGAGCACGGCGCTGCCAAAGGTCTTTGTCGCAGTGCGCGCGAGCTCGGTATTGACTGCGTCGAACTTGGCCTCCTCGTGCTCGGTACGAACGTAGGCCTTGACGGCACGCACGGCGGTGAGGTCTTCCTGTACCACGCCGTTGAGGTGGTCCATCGAGGTCTGGAGTTGGCGGTAGAGCGGACTGACGCGATAGGTGATGACGCCCAGTACGATTGCCAGCACGGGCAAGATGATCGCAAAGACGTTGGCGAGCGGGCGCGACAGCATCAGCGCGTAGATAAGGCCGACGATAAGCGTCACCGGGCCGCGCACCATAGGGCGAAAGCCGTTGCCCACAGCATTTTGGATAACGGTGATGTCCGTGGTCATGCGGGTGACGAGCGAGCTGGCGTCGTAGTTGTCCAGGTTACCAAAAGCGAGCGTCTGAATCTTTTTGTACTCAGCCTCGCGCAGGTTAGCGCCTAGGCCCGAGGCAACGCGGGCGGACGTGTGTGCATAACCCAAGCCCAGTACCAGCGAAAGCGCAGCGCACACCAACATGTACGACCCCTGCAGCAGCATGTAGTTGATATCACCCGCAGGCACGCCCACATCGATGATGTTGGCCATGATGACCGGGATAAACAGCTCGAGCACCGTCTCGACCGACACAAAGAACACGCCGAGGATGGCATCGCGACGGTATGCCCCTAGATAGGAAAACAGTATTTTGAGATTGCGCACGCAGGTTCAACCCCCATCAAACGTTGTTCGCAAACGCACGTATTATTGCGCGCCGAATAATGATGTCAAGTATTCCGAAATCGTTTTCTGCAAGGTTAGCGCCGGCGGCGAGTTCTCGTGATGTGTGTCCATATTCACTCGGAATAATGGTGCGCGAGACTTTTTCGCTCCGGCGTCATCACAAACCTTGACTCTACAATCGTTATAGGGTTTTCACTACACTGGTACGTAAACAAACCCAGCCAGAAAGCCCCGCCCATGGAACACGATCTCACACGCGGCAATGTCCTTAAGACCATCGCGGTCTTTGCCCTGCCCTATATGCTCTCGTACTTTTTGCAGATGCTCTACGGCATGGCTGACCTGTACATGATGGGGCAGTTTAGCGGCGCCGCCGGCATCACCGCCGTGGGCAATGGCGCGCAGACGCTCTATATCATTACCGTGACGCTTGTGGGCCTGGCCATGGGAACGACGGTTATCGTCGGCCACGCCGTGGGCTCGCGCCGCTTCGATCGCGCCGAGACTGCCATCGGCAACACCATCACGCTCTTTATGGGTGTCTCGGTGGTGCTGGCCGCTGTCCTGCTCGCGCTGTGCCCGCAAATCGTGGCACTCATTGGCACGCCGGCCGAGGCGGTCGAAGGAACCGCCGCCTACCTGCGCATCTGCTTTATGGGCATTCCCTTTATCGCCGCATACAACATCCTCTCGGCCATCTTTCGCGGCCTGGGCGATTCGCGCTCGCCTATGTACGTGATCGGCGTGGCATGCATCATTAACATCGCGCTCGATTTTCTGTTTATCGGCCACATGGGGCTCGGCCCCGTGGGCGCGGCGCTCGGCACGGTGACCGCCCAGACGGCCAGCGTTGCCCTCGCGCTCGTCTGGCTCAAGAGCCGCCGTACGAACATCCACGTTAAGCGCAGCGACCTGCGTCCCCAGCCCGAGGTGCTCGGCAGCATTCTTAAGATCGGCGTGCCCGTGGCCGTGCAGGACGGCTGCATCCAGGTGGCGTTTATGTTTATCACCGTCATCGCCAACCACCGAGGGCTCGTCGACGCCGCTGCCGTGGGCCTAGTCGAGAAGATGATCAGCTTTTTGTTCATTGTGCCGAGTTCCATGGGCGCTACCGTCAGTGCGCTCACGGCGCAAAACGCCGGCGCGGGCAAGGGCGACCGTGCACGTCAGGTGCTCAAAGACGCCATGACGATCTCGGTGGTGTACGGTTGCCTGATCACGGTGCTGATGTGGCTGGTGGCGCCGGCGTTTATTGGCTTTTTTGCCAAGGACTCCGCGGTGGTCGCGGCCGGTACCGGCTATATGCGCAGCTATATTTTTGACGCAATCTTTGCCGGCATCCACATTTGCTTTAGCGGCTTTTTCGCCGCGTATGGCAAGAGCTACATCGGCTTTGCGCACAACGTGCTGGCCGTGGCGCTCATTCGCGTGCCGGGCGCGTGGCTGCTGTCGAACGCCTATTCTGACACGCTGTTTCCCATGGGCATCGCTTCGCCGTGCGGGTCAATTCTGTCGGCAGTCATTTGCGTGATGGCATTTACCGTACTCAACCGCCGCGGAGCTTTTGACAAGCTAGTGGCGTAGCGAGGCGACACAGGCTGGCACCTCTCCCCTGCTTTTTACCGGAAGGAACGGTCCTGTGACCGACATGCCAACTGAACATACCGAGGGTCTGCTCCGCATTGGCGAGGTGGCGCGCTTGTTTAACCTAAGCGTGGGCACGTTGCGCCATTACGAGCAGATGGGCTTGCTGGACCCGGCACACATCGATCCGGCGAGTGGGTACCGCTACTACGGATCGCGGCAGCTCTCCACTCTCAACACCATCAGCCACCTGCGTGTTCTCGACTTGCCGCTCGCGCTAATCCGTGAGTTTGTGACCACGCGCGACGTGAACCTTATGCAGCGGCAGCTGGCTCAGCAGCAGGAGCTCATCGAGCGCAAGCGCCGCGAGCTGGAGCGCGTGTCGCGCAAGATCGACAACCGGCTTGCCCTGCTTCACAATGCCCTGAACACCGAGCTCGATACCATTTGCGCAATCGATGCGCCCGAGCTTCGCTGCGCCGTATTGCGCGAACGCGTCAAGCCTACCGACGCCTATGCGCTGGAGTGGCAGATTCGTCAGCTGCAGAAGGGCCAGCACGAGACCTTTGTCTTTCTGGGCAACTTGGGCGTTGGGATTAGCGCCGAGCGCCTCGCCGCCGGCGACTTTGATGGCTACGACGAGGTCTTTTTGCTGCTCGATGACACCGATGATTACGTGGGCGACCTCGAGACGCGACCCGCCGCGCGCTGCCTGACCATTAGCTTTCGCGGCACGCACGGGCAAGCAACCCCACACTATGAGCAGCTGCTCAGCTATATGCGCGAGCGCAACCTGACACCCGCCGGTCCCTCGCGCGAGATCGCCCTGATCGACGACATCATCAGCGACGACCCGGGGGCGTATGTGACGAGGATCGCGATACCGGTCCGCTAATCACTACCATTTATCGAGCAATTCCATCCATTTACCTTAATCCGAATTAGATTGTATTATGTAGCAAATAAAATGACAGCATATTGCCCCCCATAGGCAGGAGACATTATGCCCAGAGTTCAATCACGTCGCTCGTTTCTTCTCGGCCTAGCCTCGATCATCGGCTTATCCACGTCACGCCCAACAAGAGTATTCGCTGCCGACTCAAACTCATCCGTCGCTTTTACATCAGACCTAGCACAAGACTACGCGCTTTCCCTGTTGCCCATCGTCGACGGATCCGCGAACTTAGAGATCGAGCAAATCGTTCCCGTATGCCAACAAATCGGCCTTATCTGTGGCTATGAAATCAGTGTCACAAGGGAAGGAAGCCCTTACGGTTATTTAATACTTGACGCATCATATCCTGGGCTTCTGAAGGAGATAACCCTCGGCGATACCATTCTTCCGATTTCAGCTTCTCTATCAAACGCCATTTCAACTTATTCCGGCCAACAGGCCACAAACCCAACCGTACTAATTTCGTACAACGATATTGAATATGGAACTTTGGTGCCAGGAACTAGAGACTGTGTAACCAACTATAACAATATACGGTCTGTCCCAATTGTCACCGAAAAGGGTATAGCACCTCAAAGCAATAACCCAACTTCATGGGATGCAGTCATTATCAATGAAGATGACTTGATGTTGCATTTCCAAATAGACGATTTAAACGGAATACCGTTCCGAGGAGTCTCGGAATCATTAGTTGAAGCCCGCACTAATAAGTATGCATGCGTCGTTTCTGCCTTGTACGCTGTATCAATGCATTACGGTCTCACCAGTTCAAACGCTAATCAATTTAATCCCGATTATTATAAAGAAATATGGAACGTCACTGGCACAACAACGTATAAGACCAATGATCAGGGCGTCGAGTACGGAAGCACGATCATCCCAGATGGAATTGTTCCGTTTAAAAGTCTTGCCGCTCAAAAGGGTAGAGCACTTAATACTCAATTTTTCGGTTATCAGCCTCAATTCGCTCAGTACAGAGCAACTATCGATCAAGGGAATATCGGCTTGTATCATATGTGGATCAACAGCCGAAACAGTGAAGGATCCGTCGAGCTATCAGGTCATACAGTCACGGTAACTGGCTATTTTACTGGGCATAATGGAAGCTCTGGCATCGAACTGCAGTGGCTCGAAGTATTCGACGGATGGAACACTTATCCCCGAGCGATTAACTATGCAACGCCCAATATGGTCAAATTGAACGGAACAGTCTTTTGGTAGACCGGATGGCACCATCAAAATGCTATGGCACCACGGCCTTTGCCCTGGTTACGATATTGGTGATTTTCGCTATGTTTGCATCCGTTTCTTCATGCACAGATAGAGCCCGCTATAGCGGAGGAGATGATTACCTTGTCTTTGGAGCCGGCAGCGTTCATTCTATTGAGGGAACGGAACTCGTAATCCAAACAGACAACAGTCCCCGCTACACCGACGCTGGAAAGCAAACCCGGATTACATTCCCCTCATCTGGCCGAATCAAAGACAAGCTTTCCCAAATCAAAGTTGGGACAAGAGTTTCCTACTCACGCTTTGAGTCGGTAGACGCATCTGGATCATACGAGGGAAACGATATCGAAATTGAACAGGCAAACACTATAAGGAGATGTTGAGGAACTGAGCCTCTGCGCAGTTCCTCAACAAATCATTATGCCTCCGGGACCCTACCCGTCGCCAAAATCTGTTCAAGTGCCGCCTCATCCAACACGGGTACGCCCAGCTGCTCGGCCTTGGTGAGCTTGGAGCCCGCTTTGGGACCGGCGACCAGATAGCTCGTCTTCTTTGACACGCTGCCCGAAACCTTGGCGCCGAGCACCTTGAGCGCCGCGCCCGCCTCGTCGCGCGTGCGGTTGACGAGTGTACCAGTGAGCACAAAGGTTAAACCCGCAAGCGGCTGTGCGTCGGCGAGCTCGCCCGCCACGCCAGCGTCGGCTGCGGCTTGCGCGTGCGCGGCGCCCAGGTCGACCTCGAGCGACAGGCCCGCCTGACGCAGGCGCTCCAGCACGGCAAGGTTTTCGGGCACGGCCAGGAACTGCTTGACGCTCGCCGCGATCTTGGGACCGATGCCCTCGCACTCGGCGATGTCCTCTTCGCTCGCCAAGATAAGTTTGTCAATCGACAGGAATCGTTCGGCGATGACCTCGCCCACGCTCTTGCCCACGTGGCGTATACCCAGGGCAAACAGCACGCGACCGAGCGGCTGACTCTTGGACTTGTTGAGCTCGGCGATGATCTTTTCGGCCGTCTTGAGGCCCACCGGAATGGGATCGCCCTTCTTGACGCCCTTTTTGCTGTTTGAGCTGGCATAGGTGCGCCCCGTGTCCAGCCCGGCGATGTCGTCAACCGTGAGCTGGTAGAAGTCAGCGACATCGTGAATCAGCCCGGCGGCGATCATCTTGTCGACAATCTCGTCGCCCAGGCCGTCGACGTCCATGCAGCCGCGGCTCACCCAGTGGAGCAGGCGCTCCTTGAGCTGTGCGGGGCAATCGATGGAGACGCAGCGGTAAGCGACCTCGCCATCCTCGTGGACCACGGGGCTGCCGCACACGGGGCAGACCTCGGGCATGTGCCAGTCGACCGAATCGGCCGGACGCTTGTCGAGCACCGGGCCCACGACCTCGGGAATCACGTCGCCCGCCTTGTGCACGATGATAGTGTCGCCCTCGCGCACGTTTTTGCGGCGGATCTCGTCAATGTTGTGCAGTGTGGCGCGCGCGATGGTGGAGCCGGCGACCGTCACCGGATCGAACTCGGCGACCGGCGTGAGCACACCGGTGCGGCCCACCTGGATGCGAATCTCGCGCAGGACGGTCTGCTTTTCCTCGGGCGGGAACTTAAAGGCAATGGCCCAGCGCGGCGCGCGGGCGGTAAAGCCCAGGTCGAGCTGCTGCTGGAAGCTATCAACCTTTACGACCACGCCGTCGATGTCGTAGTCCAGGTCACCGCGGTGCTCAAGCGCCTGGGCACAGAACTCGTGGACCTCGGCCGGCGTGGCGCAGCGTGCCACGTTAGGGTTGACGCTAAAGCCGGCGCTGCGCAGCCAGTCCAGAAACTCGCGCTGGCTGTGGACGTGCAACGGGTCGGTATCGGCGATGGCATAAATAAAGGTGGCCAGGTCGCGGCGCGCTGTGACCTTGGGATCCTTTTGGCGCAGGCTGCCGGCGGCGGCGTTGCGCGGGTTGGCGAAGGGGTCGCGGCCCTCGGCATCGGCCTCTTCATTCAGGCGAACAAAGCTGCCCTTGGGCATATAGACCTCGCCGCGTACCTCAATGGTGCGCTCGCGGTCGGCACCCATGTGGGCGAGCGCTGCCTCGGACAGATGCATGGGCACATCCTTGATGGTACGGACGTTAAGCGACACGTCCTCGCCCGTGGTGCCATCGCCACGTGTGGCCGCACGTACGAAGGTGCCGTTTTGGTAGGTAAGGGCCACGCCCAGGCCGTCGATCTTGAGCTCGCAGGTATAGGTGACGTTACCGGCACCGAGCGCATCCTCGGTGCGCTGGAGCCATGCGTCGAGCTCGTCCAGATCCATGGCATCGTCCATGGAATACATGCGCGCCATGTGCGTGACCGGCGTAAACTGCTCGCTCACGTAGCCGCCCACGCGTTGGGTGTAGCTGTCGGGCGTTACCAGATCGGGGTAGGTCGCCTCAATTTCCTGCAGCTCAACGAGCATTTTGTCAAAGGCGGCGTCCGTGATCTCGGGCGCATCGAGCATGTAGTAGCGATAGGCGTGGTAATCGAGCTCGTGGCGCAGCTCGGCCGCACGCGCTGCCGCCTGGGCACGGGCATCGTCCGGTGCAGCGGTATCCATGCTCGTGGGCGTTTCGGTATCGATGTCCACGCCGTCACCAAACAGGCTCGATTGCTCCATAGCGGCACTCCTTCGCTCGATTTCAAACGGATACAAGAGTACCACCGGTCGCAACGGGGCCGAATAGCCCTTTCGAACCGCACTGAATCGGCAGCCGCCAGACTGGGGTGGACAGTTAGTTCAGATACGTATAAATCCTAGAGCTGAATCAGGCACAAACACCCCTGTTTCAACTAATTTGGGCTCCTCGAGACCATGTAAACGTCCCGCTCTCCCTTCCAAACACCCATTCGAGCCCCATCCCAATCAAAAATTGCTCAAAACGCATCCCAAGCTGCCCCAGATTTATACGTATCTGAACTAACTGTCCAGACCATTACGAACCAGGCCTCTTGTCAGCCCCAAGTGATCCGTTTTCCTCCGTCCCCAACGGATCAATAAGTAGAGAGGGGCTGTCCCGCGTTGATGGGACAGCCCCTCTGGCATCGGTATGTGCGATACGGCTCGTTAGTAACCCTGGCCGTAGCCCTGGCCCTGCTGGCCCAGCAGCTCCTCCAGATACTGGCGCAGCTGCTCGTCGGTAATACCGCCGTTGCCGGTGTCGGTCGAACTGTCGTCCTGCTGCTGGTTCTGCAGCTCCTCGTCAGAGCCCAGCTCGACGGTGACCTTCTTCTCTTCCTTGCCGCGCATAAGCGTGATCTCGACCTTCTCGCCCACCTCGTGGCTGCGCAGTGCGATGATCAAGCCATCGGCGCTCGTGATTTCGTCGTCACCCAGCTTGGTGATGACGTCACCTTCTTGGATGCCGGCCTTGGCGGCGGGACCGTCCTCGACGACGCTTGCCACGTAGGCGCCGCTGTCGGTGCTCAGCTTGTTGGTACGGGCATTGAGCGCATTGACGCTCGAAAGCGTGGCGCCCATATACGGATGCACCGGCGTCTTGCCGTCGATGATCTGGTCGGCAATGTTCTTGGCATAGTTGACCGGAATGGCAAAGCCCACGCCCGAGCTGGAGCCCGAATAGCTCTCGATAAGCGAGTTGATACCCACCAGCTCACCGTTGTCGTTGACGAGCGCGCCGCCGGAGTTGCCCGGGTTGATAGCGGCATCGGTCTGAATCATGTTGGCATAGATGGTATTGCCGCTGGTGGAGCTCATGGCCGTGGAGCGATACAGCGCCGACACAATGCCCGTGGAGACGGACTGCTCGTTGCCGAACGGCGAGCCGATCGCCATGACCCACTCGCCCACGTTGAGCTTGGAGGAATCACCGATCTCGATCGGCGTGAGCTTGGAGGCGTCGGCGTCCTTGAGCTTGATGACGGCGAGGTCGCTCGAGGCGTCGTTGCCCACGAACTCGGCCTCGTAGGTGGTGCCGTCGTCCATGGTCACCACGTACTGGTCGTAGCCGTCGACCACGTGGTTGTTGGTGAGGATGTGGCCCTCGGTATCGAGCGCCACGCCCGAGCCGACGCTGCCCGAGCTGTCCGACTCGTCGGCAGACTGCGAAAGCGAGCCATTCTGGCTACCGCTCGAAGTGGCGGTAATGGAAACCACGGAGGGCAGGGCCTTAGCAGAAACGGCCTCGGCCAGCGTGGTGTCCTCGGAGTCAATGGTGATCTTTTGCGTCGACGAACCCGAAGCACCCGCCGTCACGGCATTCTTGCCGCCACCGATATCGAGCGTGCCGCTCATAATGAGCGCAATGACCAGCAGGGCTCCGCAGGCACAGCCGGCAAGCGCCGTAATAAAGATCGGCAGCTTTTTGGTCTTGGTCTTGACCACCGTGTGCTTGTTCACGACCTGCTGGCCACCCAGCGGCTTGCCGGTCTGCGTGTCGTAGGCCTGCACGTAGGGAATGTTGCTGTCGGCAGGCGTCGACTCCACCTGCACGCGCGGCTGCTGCTGGGTCTCGCCGGCGTTGCCCGCATCCTGGGGACGCTGGGAATCGTACTCGCTCATAGCTGCGATCCTTTCGTCAAATAACCAAAGGCCCGCCAAACATGTGGCGGGCCATCATTGTTCACGTTGAGTTGTACCCCAATATGCGGGCGAACGTGTATGAGAACGCAATCTTTTAGGAAGGCTTAAGTTCTGCTGCAGACCCGAAAGGACCCGGCCTACGGCAAAACCACCACAAAGGTGCCTGTCCCCTTTGTGGTGGAAATCTAGTCCTTAAACAGATAGCCCACGCCGCGGACGGTGGTGATGTGTGCCGCGATCTGCGGGCCTACCTTGGAGCGGATGCGTCGAATGTGCACATCGACGGTGCGCGTGCCACCGCAGTACTCAAAGCCCCACACGCGGTGCAGCAGCACCTCGCGGCTGTAGGCGCGGTTGGGGTGCGTCGCCAAAAAGCTCAGCAGCGAGTACTCCATCAGCGTCAGGTCGATGGGCTCATCATCGAGCGTCACCTGGTAGGTAGCCAGGTTAATCTCGAGGTTATCGATGTTGAGCACATCGTCGGCGGTGACGGTCTCCTCCTCGCCCATCAGACGCTGCGCACGAGCCTTGAGCTCGTTGGGTGTCGCCGTGGGGCATACAAAGTCGGCATGCGCGTGATTGGGCAGGCGCAAGGTACCGAGCGCCTCGTCGTCGACGATCACCAACATGGGGACGCCGCCACGATCGTCAAGCCACTTGGCAATCTGATCGATACGGTCGCTGCGGATGCCGTCGGAATCGAGAATCAGCAGGTCAAAGTCGTGCGCCGCAGTCGGCGAATCGGGGGTTGCCAGGCTCACCTCGACACCCAGGGTGGTCGTCAAGCTGCGGGCAAACTCGTGGAAGCGCGTCGTGCGCGCCATGAACAGGGCACTCTTTTCGGACATATCGGCCTCCAAAGAAATGAGCTCAATCGTACTGGAACAAGCCAGCGCGATTAGGAGTTCGCCAGGTAGTGCTTGATCTCCCACTCGGTGATCGTAGACTCAAACTTATGCCACTCGTCGCGCTTCTTTTTGAGGAAGAAACTGTGGATGTGCTCGCCGAGGGCATCCTTCATAAACTGCGAGTCCTCAAACACGTCGAGCGCCTCTTTGAGCGAACGCGGCAGCGGCGTGTAGCCGGCCTCGAGCATCTGGCGGTCGGTGAGCTTGAGCGTCTCGGCCGTGGCCTCGGGCGGGAGTTCCAGCTTGCGCTCGATGCCGTCCAGACCAGCCGCCAGCGTGACGGCGTTGACCAGGTACGGGTTGGCCATGGGGTCGGGGCTGCGAAGCTCGATGCGCGTGGACAGCTGCTTGCCGGGCTTGTAGACCGGAATGCGGACCATACTCGCGCGGTTGCGCAGGCCCCACGTGGCGTACTGCGGCACGGAGTCGCCGCCCGTGGTGATGCGCTTGTACGAGTTGACCGTGGGGTTAGTGATGGCGCTAATCTCGCGCGCGTGCGCCAAGATGCCGGCCATGTAGTGCTTGGCGATATCGGAGAGGTGGTACTTCTCGTCGTCCTCGCCCCAAAAGACGTTGTTGCCGTCGTGGTCGAATAGCGACTGGCACAGGAACATAGCGCTGCCGTCCTCGCCCGCCAACGGCTTGGGCATAAAGGAGGCGTGGCAGCCGCTCTCGTAGGCCTGCTGCTTAATGATGAGTTTGGCCGTGGTGATGGCGTCGGACATGCTCAGGGCCTCGGCGTGGCGCAGGCTCATACCGTGCTGCGAGCGGCCGGCGGCGTGGAAGGTGTACTCCACGGGCACGGACATCTTCTCGAGCGTGAGGACCGTGTTGCGGCGCAGGTCGCGAGCGGCATCGCTTACCGAAAGATCGAAGTAGCCCACGTTGTCGAGCGGCTCGGGGGTGTGCTCGTCGGGGAAGTAGTAATACTCCAGCTCGGCGCCCACGTTGAGCAGGTAGCCAGCCTTCTCGGCCTTGCGGAACATGCGGCGCAGGGCATCGCGCGGATCGCCGGCGAAGGGCTTACGGTCGGGGGTGCACACGTCGCAGAACACGCGGGCGACGCCGTTGTGGCTCGGGCGCCACGGCAGAATCTGGAAGGTCGAAGCATCGGGGAATGCGAGCATGTCGGCTTCCTCGGGCGTGGCAAAGCCCTCGATGGCCGAGCCGTCAAAGCCAATACCCTCCTCAAAAGCGACCTCGAGGTCCTCGGGGCTAATGGCAAAGTTCTTGAGGCGGCCGAGAATGTCGACAAACCACAGACGCACAAAGCGGATGTCACGCTGCTCTACAGAGCGGAGTACGTAATCGATGTTCTGCTGGTTCATGTCGCTCCCCTTTCTTTCGGGCGGGTTTCGACTGGTCTATATCGCAGATACTATCGCAGAAAAATGTTTCCGCAGGGTTAAAGCGTATCAAGCGCTCAAAAAACGTGCGCGAACAGGCAGATATGACAAGTGATTATCGTTCGGATTCGGAGACAATTTGCCTACAGGCTCGTTCCAGCGCAGGGAACTCCATCGTCACTGCATCCCAAACAACCGAGCGGTCGACATTGCCGTAATCATGCGCAAGATAATTTCTCATGCCGATAATTCCACGCCACTCAATTTCGGGATGAAGCCGCTGCGAGCGTTCCGACAACTTGCCCGCTTCTTCCGTCACCCTAAGCGCGCACATCAAAAGAGAGTCCGCCAACGCCCTCGTCCGCACGTCAGTCGCATGCAGAAACTGGTCCTCGGTGATATCAAAAGCCTTGATGCGCTCGTTCGTTTCGGAGATGGCCTCCAAAACCTCTTGGGCGCGGAGGCCGTCTGACTTACGCGCGATCATAAAGGATCACTCCTTCGCGCTTGATTACCGCGGCAAGATCGTCATCAAGATGATCACTAGAGACGAGATCAACCTGCCTCCCGGTTTCTTTACGCACCGCCTCACCAAATGCCGACAGCGCGAAAAGACCAAAGCCCTGCTCGCGATCGACTTCGAGACGCAAGTCAATATCGCTATCGGCATGAGCCTCGCCACGGGCATACGAACCAAAAAGAATCACGGTTTTGATGGCGGGAATCGAGCTGGCCGCCTCGCGGACGGCGGACTCAATCTGGGCAGTATCCAAAATGCCCGTCGCGGCGCTTTCGCTCGCAGAGCTTTTACCAAGTGAAGGAACAAACGGCAGAGAGCGCTCGCGCAGCATCTGCCTCATAAACATATTGACCGCAACAGACGAAGTCATGCCAAGCTCTTCGCACAGTTCGGCAAATGAGTCTTTAATTGACGAGTCCACTCGCACACTCAGCACAGACGCAGCCATGGATACCTCCTGTATGACATTGTCTATATATTATCACACAGGCTAGCGCGAGGTCGAAGCGCGGTGTTCGATGTGGCCGGGAATCTCGATGCGCTTGGGGGCGAGCTTTGCGGCCTCGCCCACGGTGGTGGTAACAACGTCGATGCGCTCGGAAAGGCGCTCGACTACGCGCTCGGCAATGGTGAGGGTGTCCTGCGCGGCCGTGGTCACGCCACCAAAGAGCACATGGTTCCAGGGGTAGTCGTCAAACGTCGCGATCTTGAGCCCCGCCGGCAGCGAGGGTCCCAGCTGCGCTAGCGCCTCGGTCAGACGCAGGAAAACCAAGCCGTTGACAGCAATGAGGCCGAGCTTTTTACCTGCATAGCCGCGGATGGTCTCGTCCAGGCGGCCGACGCCCGTGGCGCCCCCGTCGGCCAGGGTGACGACCTCGCCCGCAAGGCCGCGGTGCAAAAGCTCGTCGGTAAAGGCCTCGGCGCGCTTGCGACGCACGGGGCTGTCGTCGCTTGCCTCGGTGAGCAGGCACAGGCGCTCGCTGCCAGCGGCGGTCAAGGCGTCTACCAGGCCGGCGACCAGCTCACGGTTGTTAGATGTCACCAGATCGACACCGCCGTCGGCAACGTCGCGGTCGAGCAGCACAACGGGCAGGCGCCCCGCGGCCGCGGCGATCGCCTTGTCGTTGCCTCCGCAGGTGTTGACGACCAGGCCGTCAACGTCAGCATCGATAAGTCTGGCGAGCGACTCGGCCTCCTTAGCGGGGTCGTTGCCGCTAATGGCCGTCATGAGCGAGCAGCCGCGCGCGGCGGCGCTGGCGGAAAGTCCTTCAAGCATGGCGCTCGAGAACGGGTTGGCGATGTCGGCCAGGATCACACCGATGAGGTTGGTACGCGAGCTGCGCAGATTGCGCGCGGCAGCACGTGGGCGATAGCCGGTGCGCTCGATGACCTCGGCGATGCGGGCGCGGGTCTCCTCGGTCATTTGCCCGGGACGGTTGTTGAGATAGCGCGAGACCGTGGCCGGGCTCACACCCGCCTCGGCGGCAATGTCCTTGATTCTCATCTGCGCCATGGCGCACCCCGTTTCCCAATTGTCAGCAGTCTGAGCCATTTTAGGCATTTTTTTAAAAATCTCGCTTGCAAAACGCTGTAGGTGAGTATACTACAACTCGAAACGAAACCGATTTCGTAAACCGATTTCGGCAAGCGTTGGCGCGGAGGTGCAAAGATGTACCCTACCGTCTTGGCACCTCCGCGCCAACGCCATATCAAAGGTGTACGCACGAGCAAGAAGGAGCTGCGCGACCATGGGTAAAACGGTTCTTACCTTCGGCGAAATCATGATGAGGCTCTCGCCCAAAGATCATCTGCGCATTGAGCAGGCAACCGAGTTTGACGTCCGCTACGGTGGCGCCGAGGCCAACACCGCTCTTTCCCTAGCCTACCAAGGCGACAAGGCCGCTTACGTATCCGTTGTCCCGGCCAACCGCCTAGGCGAGTGCGCGCTGCGCTCGCTGAAGGCCTACGGCGTCGACACAACGCGCGTCGTGCGTCAGGGCGACCGTCTTGGCTCCTATGTGTTTGAGGTCGGCGCCTCGCAGCGCGGCAACGGCTGCGTCTACGACCGCAAGTTCTCTGCCATCAACATGGCCAAACGCGACGTCTTTGACTGGGACGAGATCCTCAAGGGCATCGATGTCTTCTATTTCTCCGGCGTGACCCCCGCCGTCTCCGATGAGATGGCCGCCGCCTGCAAGGAGGCACTCGCCGCCTGCCGCGCCAAGGGCATCACCACCGTGTGCGACGTGAACTATCGCGGCAAGATGTGGTCGCCCGAGAAGTCGCAGGCCACCATGAAGGAACTCCTGCCGCTCGTCGACATCTGCATCGCCAACGACGAGGATGCGCCCGCCGGCCTCGGCATGACCTGCGTCTCTGGTTCCCTTGCCCATGGCATCGAGGAGCGCGACACCTACGTCGAGATGGCCCGTCAGATCTGCGCCGAGTACGGCTGCAAAAAGGTCGCCTCGGTCGTCCGCAACATCTCCTGCGTCGAGCGCTCCATCTGGATGGGCATGCTCTTTGACGCCGAGAGCGGCGAGCACTGGTTCTCCCCTGCTCACGACGTGCACGTGCTCGAGGGCGTTGCCGCCGGCGACGCTTTCAACGCCGGCCTCGTCCATGCCCTCACCAACGACTTTGACCCGCAGGACGCCGTCAACTACGCGATTGCAGCGTCGATCCTCAAGCTCACCATCAAGGGCGATTCCAACTTGGTGACCGCAGACGAGATCGTAGCCGTGGCATCAGCCGCCGACGGTGGCACTCGCGTCGCACGCTAGTCCGTCTCCATTCCGCGGGCCGCAGCTTTCCAATCCCATACCCCTGCGGCCCGCTCCCCGATTCCTCCGGCCGGGCAAAACCACCAGTCCCATTCCGGTTTTGCCTGGCATTTCCTACATGACTGGTCGAGCAGTCGGTTTTGGAATTGCTTGAACCCCAAGCAGTGCCTCCGATAACCAATCCAAAATCGGCTCCTGACCAGCACATTTGGCAATCACGCGCCCATGCGCGCCACACATCGAAAGGAACATCATGTTCGATCAGTTCTACACCACGCTTGAGTCCCTGGGCATCGTGCCGGTCGTTGTGCTCGACAAGGTCGAGGACGCCGCTCCGCTCGCCCACGCCCTTATGGCAGCTGGCATGAAGTCCGCCGAGGTCACCTTCCGCACCGCCTGCGCCGCCGAGTGCATCGCCGCTATGGCCGAGGCCGAGCCCGAGATGTGCGTTGGCGCCGGCACTGTCCTGACCGTCGAGCAGGTTGAGCAGGCCCGCGCAGCCGGTGCCAAGTTCATCGTCTCCCCGGGTTACAACGAGGACGTCGTGAAGCACTGCATCGACATCGACCTGCCCGTCCTTCCCGGAACCGTGACCCCCTCCGAGGTCACCGCAGCCGAGAACCTGGGCCTCAAGGTCACCAAGTTCTTCCCCGCGTCCCAGTATGGCGGCCTGAACACCATCAAGGCCCTCGCCGCTCCGTTTGTCGGTCACCGCTTTATGCCTACCGGCGGCGTGAGCACCGCCAACGTCGAGGAGTACCTGAGCTCCTCCGCCATCATCGCCTGCGGTGGCACCTGGATGGTCAAGCCGGCCCTGTTTGCCGACGGCGACTTCTCCAAGGTCGAGCAGATCGCCCGCGAGGCCATGGACGTCGTCAAGAAGGTCCGCGGCTAGGTTTAGCTCTCTATCGTGAAAGGGGGCGTGCCCTAGACCTCGCCCTCTTTCTTTTAAAGCGGCTCGGAAGCGCGCCGTTTCCGTCACGAACAAGAACCAAAACCGTCTTGTATGCTGATAGAACGTGACGGAAGCGACACGCCCCCGAGCCGCTTTGCCTACTCGGCTGGCAACCGCGCCCAGTTGAGCCACATCGACAAAAACCGAGCCATCAAAACAGCTGCGGCGCCGTCTGGAGGAATGGACCCTTGTTTCCGGTCTTTTCCTCCAAGCGGCGCCGCAGCTTTTTTGTGCCCCGGTAGCGTCTCGCACTTGCGGTGAAATACGGACTGTTTACACCATCAGAGCCCCAAACAATCCCTATTTCACCGCAACTAATGAAGGGGACGAGTTAGATGGCCGAGTCTTTGGACAGCTCAAAATAGTCGGGATGCAAGGCGATAACCGGGCCCTGCTCTTCGGGCATCAGGTGCAGGTGCGTCTCTGCCAGATAGCTCGCCGTGTCGGTATCGCCCCTCTTAATGGCCTCGAGAATCCGGCGATGTTGCCGACGAATCGGCTCCCAATCCAAATCCTGCGACACCATACGCAACCAGTTGTATCGCTCAAAATGCGTGTTGATGCTCTTCATCCAATCCCACAACATGTGACGACCGGCAATCTCAAAACACGTCTCATGGAACAGGTTGTCCAGGTCAAAGAAGCGACGCGTTTCGCTATGGTCGAGCGACTCGGACTCGGCAAGAATCTGCTCGAGCCGATGCTTTTGCTCGGGCGTGGCGGCAGAACAGCATTTAATGAGTACGCTTCTCTCGAGTTTCTCGCGCAAGAAACAGGCGTTCTCGGCACGCTCCATGCTGATTTTTGAGACATAGGTACCGCTTTTGGGACGCGTTTCCACCAGCTCCTGCTCGCGCAGACGCACAAAGGACTCGCGAATGGGTGTGCGCCCGATTCCCGTCTCTTTTTCCAGACCAATCGCCGAAAGGCGCGTGCCGGGCTTGAGCTCGGCATAGATGATCTTGGACCGCAATGCGTTGTACGCCTGGTCTTGCAGGCTCTGATAATGCTGGTGCTGTTCCATAAAGCCCTCGGATGAAGCCTCGGTTAATCGAATACCACCATGCAATACTATCGCATCGACACGTCCCAGCTCCCAATCAGTCTTTTTGGGACGGGGCTCTTTTAGCTACCCTGGCCCGCAGATCGGCCCCCTTGCCACAAAAGTTGCCCATCTACTACGTTAACACGGATAGCCTCGGCCATACCGAAAACCGTGAAAACAAAACCGACGCTCCTATAAGTTGTCAAGAGGCAGTTTGCGGGAGCGCTCTCTCCAATTCGCACAGGAGCTCGTAATACCTCCTCTCCAGTTTC